>JBKPQY010000088.1:0-6565 GCA_046734315.1 Actinomycetota bacterium
CGCCGCCGCGAGGGCTCGCTCGATTCGTCGCTGACGCAGTTGCAGAACGGCCTGCGTGAGCAGGTCCTCGACGCCGTCGAAGTAGTAGAGCAGCACCTTGTGCGTAGTGCCGGCGGCCCGCGCCGCGCGGCGCAGCGAGAACTCGACCAGGCCGTTGACTGCGAGGTCGTCCGTGACCCGGCGGAGCAGCTCGCGGCGCCTGGCCTCCCCCTTCGGGGAGCCCGCCGAACGCCTATAACCCGCTCGCCCTTCGGAAACTCGGGAGCCGGTGGCGTCCACCCCGACAGCTTTGCACAACGTGGCAGGGGCGGAGCCGCCATCAGCGCGACCCCGCCCCGGAACAGCGAGCCGTCAGGCGCGAACCAGGTCGGGCTCACGGTTGACGTACGCCGGGGTACGGCGGGACAGCCGGGAGGGCCACCAGTTCGCCCGGCCGAGCAGCGCCATCAGCGACGGCAGCACCACAGCGCGCACGACCAGGGCGTCGATCAGGATCGCCGCCGCCAGGCCCACCCCGAGCTGCTTGAACTCGATCATGTCCAGGCTGGCGAAGATCGCGAACACCGACACCATGACGACCGCCGCGCTTGTCACCACTCCAGCCGATCGGGTGATGCCCTGCCGTACCGCGTCTCGTGTCGACAAGCCGCGTTCTGCCGCCTCCCGAATTCGGCTGACGACGAACACGTGGTAGTCCATCGACAGGCCGAACAGCACCACGAACAGGAACAGCGGGATCCACGACACGATCGTCCCGTTCGAGTGGTAGCCCAGCAGCCCGTCGGCCCAGTGGTGCTGGAACGTCAACGCGAGCACCCCGAACGCCGCCGCCGCCGACAGCATGTTCACCAGGATGGTCATTACTGCGAGCACGACCGATCGGAACGTGAACGCCATGATCAGGAATGTCAGCGCGAGCACGAAGCCGATCACCAAAGGCAGCCGTTCCCGTTGGTGCTGCGCATAGTCCACGTTGGATGCCGCTCCCCCGCCCACGGCGAATTCCGCACCCGGGATCCGCCCGATCGCCTGGGGCAGCACGTCGTCCCGCAACTGGCGCAGAGCCTGCCGTGCCTCGTGAGAGGCCGCCGGGTACGGCACGTCGACGCTGAGCATGTGCACCGTCGCGTCGTCGGATGCTCGCAATCGAGGTGCGTCGCCCGCAAACAGTGGATTGGCCGCGAGCCGGCGTGTCACGTCCCGCAGCGCGGCCGTCACGGCGCCAGCCTGGTGCGCTGGTGCCCGCACGACGATCTCGTCGGTGACCTGCTGGCCGGGAAACGCCGTGGTGAGCCGGTCGTAGGTCTGCACCGCCGGAATTGACTTGGGCAGGTCCTTCTCGGTCGACTGGCCGAGCTTCATCGATACCGCCGGCAGCGCCAGCGCGAGCATGGCCAGCGCCGAGATGAGGAAGGTGGCCCCGGGGCGGCGCAGCGCAGGCCGCAGTATCGCCGGCCACAGGCGAGGCTCGCCGCCGCGGTTGGTCAGCCGCCACAGCACCGGGACGCGGGGACGGTCGATGCGCCGTCCCAGCTTGGCGAGCACCGCGGGCAGCACGGTCAGCGAGCCGAGCACGGCCACACCGATCACCAGGATGGAGCCGATCGCGAGCGAGGAGAAGATCACGTCCCGGGTGAGGAACATGCCCGCCATCGAGACGATCACGGCGAGCCCGGAGACGACGACGGAGTGCCCGGACGTTCGCGCCGCGATCTCGATGGCGTCCACGTGGCCGCGCCCACGGGCGCGCTCCTCGCGTTCCCGCTTGAGGTAGAACAGCGAATAGTCGACGCCGACCGCCATGCCCATCAGCAAGATGACGCTCGACGTGGTTCCCGAGTCGGGAACGAGATGCGAGGCGACCGTCGAGAGGCCCACCGCCGCGGCCACCGCCGAGAGCGCGAGTACCACCGGGACCCCGGCCGCGACGATCGCGCCGAACGCGACCAGCAGGATCAGCAACGTCACGGGCAGGCTGATGCTGGTCGCCTTGCCGAACGACTTGCCCAGCTCGTCGTTGATCGCCTTCGGGATGGAGGCGTCGCCGACTTCCTCGACCCGCAGCTGGGGGAACCGCTGCTGCGTCGCGGAGGTAGCGTCGAGCAAGGGCTGCACCCGGTCCTGTGCGGTGTCCGGGTCGCCGCGCATGGTGACGTTCACCAGAACGGCATTGCGCGAATGCTGTGTCGCGTCGACGCGCGCAACGCCGGGCAACGCGGCGAGCCGTCGCCGTACGTCGGCGGTGGCACCCGCGGCCGCCGAGGCGTCGAGGCCGCCGTGCCGCGAGCTGATCAGCACGTGTTCGACCGCCGGATCGTCCATCTTGGCGTCGTGCAGCCAGTGGGCGGCCCGCCCGGACTGGCCGACGGCCTGGTCGAGGCTGGTCGCCTTGCGGGTACCGGCGGCGTGACCGACCGTGAAGCAGGCGGCGACGAACGCCAGCCACAGTGCGATCGCCCGCCACGGATGGGTGGCGCTCCAACGGGCGACGCGCACGGTCGCCGAGCGGCGTTGGGTGTGCTGCATGGATGTCCTCCGCGGGATGATCTGGGCTACGCGATCAACCTTCGCGGCGTCACAGCACCGGCACACTGGGTCTGGGTCCCTAAGGAAAGGGGGCCTAGCACCACCCTCCCGCGTAGCGCGGTGCGTCAGGATGGACCTGTGGCGAACGAGGCAGGCAGACGGCTGATGCTGCTCTGGTGGGCGGTGACGCTCCTCCTGCTCGCATTCGCCGGCCTGGCGCTGTTCATCGTGACGATCACCGGCTTCGGGCTGGTTCTTGTCTCGGTGGGCATCCCGATGCTGCTGGCGTGCCTGCCGCTCGTGCGGTGGCATGCCAACGTCCATCGCCGATGGGCGGGCAAGATGCTCGGCGCGCCGATCCCGACGTCGTACCGCCCGCGGCGGCCCGGCAACGTGCTCGTCCGCCTTTGGGGCGTGGCTCGCGATCCGGCCACCTGGCGCGACCTGCTCTGGCTGCTCGTCAACAGCACGGTCGGCCTGGTCCTGACGATCGTCGCCACGCTCGAGGGAGTGCTCGGGCTGGTGTTCTGGTGGTGGCCCAAGAAGGCCGCGCTGCACGCCGACGCGCTGCTGATCAAATGGCTGCTGTCCCCCAGCGAGAAGGCACTGTTGGCAAGCCGGGTGCAGCAGCTTGCCGAATCCCGAGCCGAGACGGTCGATACGCAGGCCGCCGAGATCCGCCGCATCGAGCGTGACCTCCACGACGGCGCGCAAGCCCGGCTCATCGCGCTCGGCATGAACCTCGGCATGGCCGCCGAGGCCGTCGAGCGTGACCCGGAAGGCGCCAAGCTCCTGCTCACGGAGGCGCAGGCCACGAGCAGCCAGGCGCTTGCCGAGCTGCGTGGACTGGTCCGCGGAATCCACCCGCCGGTGCTGGCAGATCGCGGGCTTGTCGGGGCGGTGCAGGCGCTGGCCCTGGCCAACCCGCTGCCGGTCGAGGTCGAGGCTGATGTGCCGGAACGATTGCCGGCGCCGGTCGAATCGGCCGCCTACTTCGCGGTGGCCGAGGCGCTCACGAACGTGATCAAGCACAGTGGAGCGCACCGGGCGCGGGTGAGCCTGCGGCACGACGGGGCGCTGTTGCGCATGACGGTCGAGGACGACGGCCGGGGCGGTGCTGTAGCCGCCGCAGGCAGCGGGCTGCGTGGAATCGAACGGCGGCTCGGTGCCTTCGATGGCAGGCTGGACGTGACCAGCCCGCCCGGCGGGCCCACTGTCGTGACCATGGAGCTTCCGTGCGCGTCGTCATCGCCGAAGACCTCGCCCTCCTCCGGGACGGCCTGATCCGGCTGCTTGAGGCGCACGAGTTCGACGTCGTCGAGGCGGTCGACAACGGCCCGTCGCTGCTGCGCGCGCTTGTGACGCATCGGCCCGACGTCGCGGTGGTGGATGTGCGGCTACCGCCGACGTTCACCGACGAGGGGCTGCGCGCCGCCATCGAGGCGCGGGCGCAGATTCCGGGCCTTCCGGTGCTGGTGCTCTCCCAGTACGTCGAGCAGCTGTACGCCCGGGAGCTGCTCGCCGAGCGCACCGGCGGGGTCGGCTATCTGCTCAAGGACCGGGTGTTCAACGTGCGCCAGTTCGTGGACGCCGTCCAGCAGGTGGCCGGTGGCGGCACCGCGATGGATCCGGAGGTGATCTCCCAACTGCTCACCAAGCGGGCCGGCGACGAGCCGCTGAGGGCGCTTACCCCGCGTGAGCACGAGGTGCTCGGCCTCATGGCCGAAGGGCGTTCCAACGCCGCGATCGCAGCTCGGCTGTACATTACGGAGAAGGCGGTCAGCAAGCACACGAACAGCATCTTCACCAAACTCGGGCTGCCGCCGTCCGAGGATGACAACCGACGAGTGCTCGCAGTCCTCGCCTACCTGAACGGATAGCGTCGTGGACATGACCCAGTTCCGCGACGTCGCGACCACCACCCTCGACAGCTACCTGGCCGCCGACCCGGTCTCCGCCACCTACCTGGGCGATCACCGCCACGACAGCGAGCTGCCCGACCCATCATCGGCCGGCGCCGCGTCGCGCGCGAAGCAGCTCCGCGAACAGCTGTCCGCGCTGGCCGAGAGCGCCACGGCGGACGAGGCCGAGGCGATCGACGCCGAGGTCCTGCGCACTGTACTTCGTGCCGAACTGTTCGAGCTCGAAGAGCTGCGCGAGGCCGAGTGGAACCCGATGCTGCACAACCCGGGCGGCGGGCTGCACGCGCTGCTGACCCGAGACTTCGCGCCGTTGCCGGAGCGGCTGACGTCGTTGACCGCCCGGCTCGGCGCCGTGGCCGGCTACCTCGCCGCAGCGCGTGACCGGCTTGGTGAGATGTCCGGCATTCACCTCGACACGGCGCTGCACCAGCTCGACGGGACGTTGTCGCTGCTGGACGACACGGTGCCGGCCGCGCTGGACGACGCACCGCAGCTTCGCGACCGGGTGCGGCCGGCAGCGGAAGCTGCGCGCAAGGCCGTCGCAGAACACCGCGCCTGGCTTGCGGCGCGCGCCGACGGCAGCGGCCGCGACCCGCGCCTCGGCGCGCGGCTGTTCGCGGGCAAGCTTGCCCTCACCCTCGACACGGACTTCGATCCCGCCGCGCTGCTCGCGCGCGCAGAGGCCGAGCTCGACGAGTCCACCCAGCTGATCGTGGACGAGGCAGCACGATACGCCGGCGTACGGGCGTCCGATGCCACAACGGTGCGAGCGGTGCTCGACGAGCTGGCCGCCGAGAGGCCGACCGACGAGACGATCCTCGATCTGTGCCGCGACGCGCTCGCCGATACGACGCGGTTCGTGCGGGACCATGAGCTGGTCACCGTCTACGACGACCCGATCGCGGTCGTCGAGATGCCCGAGATCGACCGCGGGGTGTCCGTCGCGTACTGCCGCCCACCAGGGCCACTGGAGACCGCGCAAGTGCCCACCGAGATCGCCGTGTCCCCCACTCCGTCGGACTGGACGCCCGAGCAGCAGGCGTCGCTGTACCGCGAGTACAACCTCCACATGGTGCACAACCTGGCTGTACACGAGGCCATGCCAGGACACGCGCTGCAGCTCGCGCACTCCAATCGCTACCACGCCAGCACACCCGTGCGGGCCGTGTGGTGGAGCGGCCCATTCGTCGAGGGGTGGGCCGTCTACAGCGAGGAGCTGATGGCTGATCATGGCTACCGGGGCGACATATCGGCCAAGGCAGCGTCCGCGCTGCGCATGCAGCAGCTGAAGATGCGGCTGCGCTCGGTCATCAACACGATCATGGACATCCGCTTCCACCACGACGACCTGGACGAGGCGGCCGCCATGGCGTTGATGACCGGACGCGGATTCCAGGAGCAGGGCGAAGCTGCCGGCAAGTGGCGGCGAGTTCAGCTCACCGCGACCCAGCTGTGCACGTACTACGTCGGCTACTGCGAGGTGCGCGACCTCACTACCGAGTTGGCCGGGCGCCGTCCGGACTGGACGCAGCGGCAGCTGCACGACGCCGTGCTGAGCGCCGGCTCGCCTCCTGCGCGACACCTGCGGGCGCTGCTGCTCGACCACGCCTGAACAGGTCGGCCGCCGCCACAATGCCGGCGCCGGCCGCGCCCGCGGCACCTGCCGCCATCGCGAGGCCTCGAACCCGGTCGACGCGCGCGTCGCGCGCAGCGATGGCGATGAGCACGGCGTCGGCCGCGTCCACCAGCGCAGTGCCCAGCAGCGCCGGAATCCGGCCACGCTGAGTGACCGCTGCGCGGAGGACGCCTACACCCAGCGCCAGGTCGCGCGCCGCTGCCATCCGGGCCAGCCAGGACATCCGGGCGGCGGAGGCGCTGTCGACCCCCAGCAGCCGCACCGAAGGCACCGGAAACGCGAGGAATGCCCCGCCGACCGCCAGCCGGCTGGCGCCCAGGGCGACGGTTGGGCTGTGCATCCCCTGAGAGTCACCCCCTACCCCGGCAACGCCGGCGGGTCCTGACACGTCTATGTCTGTAGAACGGGGGCGCCGTGCGAGGGCCAAGGTGCACTCTCCGGGTTGGTTACTGCCAGTGCCGGTCCGGGAATCCTGGCAGGG
>JBKPQY010000089.1:0-11806 GCA_046734315.1 Actinomycetota bacterium
ATCATGAGATCGTCGGCAGCGTCAGATGTGTATAAGAGACAGCCACAAAGCTTCTCGACTGGCTCGACACGGCCGCTGCGCAGCTCGACGTGGGCGAGCCTGCCATTCGTGAGGCGATCAGCGCGGTGCGTGACGCGTCCCGCCGCGACAGGCAGACCGACGAGGCGTTCGAGGCGATCGAGGGGCACATCCCGTTCTTCGTGTATTTCTCGCAGTACGTGAAGGTGCAGCCGCGCATCCACCTCGGCCGGCTCGCCGCGCACGAGGCCGCCGGCGACGTCGACGAGGAGTACGACTTCGGCAACCTGTGCCTGCTGCGCTACCTGGGACTGAGTGCGCTGGAGCTCGCCGAACTGGGCCGCGGCGTCCCCGACGTCCGTGACGAGAACGGCGAGATCGTCCCGCCCGGCCAGGAGGAGATTGCCGCCTACCAGGCCCGATTGGACCGCCGTGGCTACAAGCTGAACACCGCCGCGAACACGCTCACCAAAGCGATAAACGCCGTGTGGGGCGAGGAGCGCGAGGTCGACATCCTGCCCGACGGGCAGTACCTCAAGGTCGTCGTCCGCAACGACGACGGCGCCCGTGTCGAGCTGGACCAGGGCTCGGAGGGCTTCCGGTGGCTAGTGTCGTTCCACGTCGTCTTCGAAGCTCAGGCGCGCAGCAACGAGGCGAACGCCGTGTTGTTGCTGGACGAGCCGGGCGTGAGCCTGCATGCGCTCAAGCAGGAGGCGTTCCGCGAGACGGTGACCAAGCTCGCGGCCCGCAACCAGACGCTTTTCACCACACACTCGCCGTTCATGGTGGGAAGCGACGAGATGCACCGGGTGCGCATCGTCGAGCTGCCGACCCGGGCCAAGGGCACCGTCGTGCACCAGGACTTCGCCGTGGGCGACCCTCGCAGCCTCTTCCTGCTGCAGTCACATTTCGGCTACGTGCTGGGCCAGGCACTGTTCGAGCAGCAGCGCAACCTAGTGGTCGAGGGCATCACGGACTACTGGTATCTGCTCACGCTGTCGGACGCAGCGCGGGAGGCCGGCGAGGCGTCGCTCGACGACGACCTCGCGATCGTGCCCGCCGGCGACGCCGGCAAGATCGTCTACCACGCCAGCGTCCTGCACTCGCGGGACTGGCAGGTCGCGGCGTTGTTCGACTCGGACGCCGCCGGCCGCGCCGCCGCGGAAGACGAGGCGTTCGTCCACCTCATGAAGAAGGAACGAATCTACTTCGTCGGCGACTTCTACGACGGGATCGTGGAGCAGCCCGAGTTCGAGGACCTGCTGCGGGTCACGCTGCTGCGGGTTGCCCGTGACGAGTTGGGCATCGACGCGTTCGAGCGGGCCGCAGCCCAGCCGCGTCGATCCGTGTGCGACGTGCTCGGCGATGGTGTGGGACGGTCGTTCTCGAAATACCGCCTGGCCAAGGCATTTCTGCGGTGGATGCGGTACCACGGCTTTGACGACTTGTCCGGCCAGGAGCGCTACGTACTGCTCGAGCTGTTCGCCGCGATCAATCAGGCGACCATCTGACCGACGTTTCAGGCCACCGGCGCCACAGCGTCGGCAGCCCGGACGGCCCGGCACTCGGGCGATTCCAGCCCCGCGACGACCACTGAACCGATCTGCTCGAGCTGCGTAACCTGCTCCGGCGTGAGCTGGTCGATCAGATGCTTGCGGACCGCCGCAACGTGGCCGGGCGCCGCCGCCTCGAGCGCGGCGAAACCCACGCCGGTCAGCACCGCGATCTGTCCACGCTTGTCGGTGGCGCACTCCACCCGCTCCAGCCAGCCGCGCTCCTCGAGCCGGGCCACGGCGTGCGAGAGCCGGCTCCGGGAGGATCGGGTGGCGTCGGCGAGCTCGCTCATTCGCATGCTGCGGCCGTCCGCCTCGGACAGCCGCACCAGGATCTCGTAGTAGGCGTGCGGCATCGCGGAATCACGCTGCAACTGCCGGTCGAGCGCGTCGAACAGGAGTGTCGTGGCCTCGAGATAGGCGCGCCAGGCGCGCTGCTCGGATGTGGTGAGCCACCGAGTCTTCGCCACGCTATAACGATACGCGACGGCACTTGGTTGAACGCTCAATGTCCTGCGGGGTATGCTCAACGGTATGCCGATCCACCGGCTCAATCACGCTGTGCTGTATGTGCGCGACGTAGCCCGCAGCGTCGCGTTCTACCGGGATGTGCTGGGCTTTCGCGTCGTCGAGGGCATGGCCGGACTGCCCGGTGCCGCGTTCCTACAGGCCGAAGGCTCGTCGAATGACCATGACCTGGGGCTGTTCGAGATCGGCGCCACCGCGGGCGACAGCGCGGCCGGGCGGGCCACCGTCGGCTTGTATCACCTGGCGTGGGAGGTCGACACGCTCGCCGATCTGGACGGGCTCGCCCGCAAGCTCATCGCGGCGGGTGCACTGGTCGGCAGCTCCGACCACAGCACCACGAAGTCCCTCTACGGCAAAGACCCGGACGGCCTGGAGTTCGAGATTGCGTGGATCGTTCCGGCCGACGCCCTCGACGACGCGGCGCGGGCGGGGCGCACCCGCATCCGGCCCCTCGACCTTGCCCGGGAGAAGGCACGCTACGGCGCCGATACGGCGGGCGGCGTCGGCGTCAGCCGCTAGGCGGAGTTTGATCCGGACGCGCAACGGGTATCGACGCTGACGGGGGAGGCCCTCGTCTAGGAGGTAACCGTGTTGGGGCTCATCATCTCGCTGATCATCATCGGGCTGATCGCCGGTGCACTGGCGCGCCTGCTCGTGCCGGGCCGCGACCCGATGGGCATCGGCGGCACGATCCTGCTCGGCATCGTCGGCTCGTTCGTCGGCGGCTTCCTCGGCTACGTCCTGTTCCACAAGGACAGCGACCAGGGGGCCCTCCAGCCCTCGGGCATCATCGGCTCGATCATCGGCGCCATCATCGCGCTACTGATCTACCGTCACTTCAGCCGCCGGAGCGGTCGCTCGCGGCTATTCACCTGAGCCGCTCAATAGACTGGCTGGGTGCCGCCCTTTCGCGCCCTATTGCTCGAACACATACACCCTGACGCGACCGCGCTGCTGACCTCTGCGGGGTTCCAGGTCGAGACGCTCGACCGCGCCCTCGACGAGGATGAGCTGGCCGGGCGCGTCGGCGATGTGACGCTGCTCGGCATTCGGTCGAAGACGCACGTGACGGCTCGGGTGCTCGACGCGGCGCCCGAGCTGATCGCTATCGGGGCGTTCTGCATCGGCACCAACCAGATCGACCTGGGCGCAGCGTCCGAGCGCGGCGTGACCGTCTTCAACGCGCCGTACTCGAACACCCGCAGCGTCGTGGAGCTCGCGATTGCGGAGATCGTGGCGCTGACCCGGCGGCTCACCGAGAAGAACGCGCTCATGCACGGCGGTGTCTGGGACAAATCGGCCAGCGGCGCGCATGAGGTCCGTGGCCGCACCCTCGGCATCGTCGGTTACGGCAACATCGGCACGCAGCTGTCCGTGCTGGCCGAGGACCTCGGAATGCGGGTGCTCTTCTACGACACTGCCGACCGGCTCGCGCTGGGTAACGCGCACCGTTGCGAATCGCTCGACGAGCTGCTCGCCGAAGCGGACGTAGTCACCCTGCACGTCGACGGCAGGCGCTCCAACGACAACTTCTTCGGCGCCGCCGAGTTCGCGAGAATGCGCTCGGGAAGCCTGTTCCTGAACCTCTCCCGAGGTTTCGTGGTCGACTACGCCGCGCTGCGCGAGCACGTCGAGTCGGGACATATCGCAGGTGCCGCCGTCGACGTGTTCCCGGTAGAGCCGCGGCGGCGCGGCGACGAGTTCACCAGCGAGCTGCGCGGGCTCCCCAATGTGATCCTGACCCCGCACATCGGCGGTTCGACCGAGGAGGCGCAGCAGGACATCGGCCGCTTCGTCGCCGGCAAGTTCCGCGACTTCATGGTCGACGGTTCCACGGCGATGAGCGTGAACCTTCCCGGCATTACGCTGCCGCAGCCGCCGGGCACGCATCGGCTGATCCTCATCCACCGCAACGTGCCCGGCGTGATGGCGACGGTGAACGGCATCCTCGCCGAGCACAAGGTGAACGTCGAGGCGCAACTGCTGGGCACTCGCGGCGAGGTCGGCTACGTCGTCACCGACGTCAGCGCCACGTATACCGACGAGATGCTCGAGCAGCTGCGGTCGCTGCCCGAGACGATTCGCCTGCGCGTCCTGTAGGGGTCAGCCGGCCAGGGGTACGAGTCGCGGCCGGCCCCCTACCGAGCCGGGCGGCCACACCCGCAGCAAGACCCGCCCTACGATCCGTGATCGCGCGACGAAACCGAACGCACGCGAATCCCGTGATGCTGCCGGGTTGTCGCCCAGCACGAAATACTCACCCGCAGGCACGGTGACGGCAGCGCCGCCGGTCGCGGTGCCGTCCGCGCCGCAACACGGGCCACCCCAGTCGAGGCGGTGCCGGGTCGCCACCGTGAACCACGTCCCGCGACCGCCGGGCTGGACGAGGACCTGCGACTCGCCGGCGACCGCGCGGATCTGCACCCGGTCGCCGGGCAGGCCGACCACCCGCCGGAACGCCAAGCCGGCGATGCCCGGCGCATGCAGCGCCACGACGTCGAAGCGGCCGGGCGCCGCCTTGTGGTACGCCGACTTGTCGAGCAGCACACGGTCGCCGCTACGCAGCGCAGGCCGCATGCTCGCGCCGCTTACCCGCTCCGATGTGGCAAGTCCCATCACGACGGCCAGCAGCAGGGCCACGCCGACGACGGCGGCAGCACCTAGCAGCACCTTGCGGGCGGTCCAACGGCGTTCGGCCACCGGCTGGGCGCTCGCCACGGCGGGAATTCTCACACAACGCGGCCGACGCACCAGGTTGCCGCTTCCTACTGGCGGGTAATATTCTGAGGTTACTGGTGGGTAACACGACCGAGGAGACCCGGCGATGGGCCACTACAAGAGCAACCTCCGCGATGTCGAGTTCAACGTCTTCGAGGTATTCGGCACCGATGAGCGGTTGGGTAAGGCACCGTTCGCCGATCTCGACGAGAAAACGGCGCGGGGCATCCTGGCCGCGGTGGTCCACCTCGCCGAGGGGCCGGTGGCTGACTCGTTCGCCGACGCCGACCGCAACCCGCCGGTGTTCGACCCGGCGACCAACTCGGTGACGCTCCCGGAGTCGTTCAAGAAGTCGTACCGCGCGATGCGTGAGGCCGAGTGGTGGCGCCTGGAGACGCTGCCTGAGCTCGGCGGCCATCTGGTGCCGCGCACGATCGTCTGGGCGACCGCCGAGCAATTTCTCGGCGCCAATCCGGCGGCCTACATGTATCAGGCCGGAGTGCCGTTCGCCGGGGTCATCTACCTGAACGGCAACGAGACCCAGAAGAAGATCGCCCGGCTGATCGTTGACAAGGGCTGGGGCGCGACGATGGTGCTCACCGAGCCGGATGCCGGCTCAGACGTCGGCGCCGGACGTACCAGGGCGGTGCCGCAGCGCGACGGCTCGTGGCACATCGAGGGCGTCAAGCGGTTCATCACGTCCGGTGAGCACGATTTGACCGACAACATCATCCACCTCGTCCTGGCTCGCGCGGAAGGCGCCGGCCCTGGGACTAAGGGGTTGTCGCTGTTCGTCGTGCCGAAGTTCCACTTCGACGTGGAGACCGGCGAGCTGGGCGAGCGCAACGGCGTGTTCGCGACGAACCTCGAGCACAAGATGGGCCTCAAAGCGTCCACCACGTGCGAGCTGCGCTTCGGCGAGCAGCAGCCTGCCGTGGGGTGGCTGCTCGGCGATGTGCACGAGGGCATCGCGCAGATGTTCCAGGTGATCGAGCACGCGCGGATGATGGTCGGAACGAAGGCGATCGCCACCTTGTCGTCGGGCTACCGCAACGCACTGGAATTCGCGAGGACCCGCGTGCAGTCGGCGGACCTGACCCGAGCATCCGACAAGACGGCGCCGCGAGTGACGATCATCAACCACCCGGACGTTCGCCGCTCGCTCATGCTGAACAAGGCATACGCCGAGGGGCTGCGGGCGCTCGTCTCGTACACCGCGTCCTGGCAGGACGAAATCCTCGTCGGTGAGGGCGACGTCGCGTTGGCCGAGGCCGTGAACGACCTGCTGCTGCCGATCGTCAAGGGGGCGGGCTCGGAACGGTCGTACGACCAGTTGGCGCAGGCCCTGCAGACATTGGGCGGCTCGGGCTACCTCCAGGACTACCCGCTCGAGCAGTACATCCGCGACGCCAAGATCGACACGCTCTACGAGGGCACCACGGCCATTCAGGGCCAGGACTTCTTCTTCCGCAAGATCGTCCGCAACCGGGGTGCCGCGCTCGCCGCGGTCTCCGCCGAGATCGCCCAGTTCCTCGAGTCGATCGCCGAAGAGGGCCGGCTCAAGGAGGAGAGCGAGGCGGTGCAGAAGGCGCTCGAGAACGTCGGGGCGATGGTCGGCGCCATGGTCGCGCAGTTGCAAAGCGCTCAGGACGACATCACCAACGTCTACAAGGTCGGCCAGAACACCACCCGGTTGCTGCTCGCCGCGGGCGACCTGCTCGTCGGTTACCTGCTGCTGCGCCAAGCCGCCGTGGCGCTGCGCAAGCTCGACGGCAACGGTGTGTCCGAGGCAGATCGGGCCTTCTACGCCGGCAAGCCCGCCGTCGCGCGGTTCTTCGCGCAGACGGTGTTGCCCGAACTCGCCGCCCGCCGGTTGGTCACCGAGTCCACCGACAACAGCCTGATGGACGTCCCGGAGGAGTCGTTCTGATCTATCCGCCGGGCGTGTCGCTCCGGCACCGCCCCCAAGGGGCGGATGCCTCGCGCCACTCCGCGCCTAGGGGCGCGGGCCGCGTCGCGGCGGCGGGCTCTTCGCGCGAGCGCTCATCGCGCTATGGCAGTGCGACGTACGGCGCCAGGAACGTCCGCGCCGTCGGGGTGTCGGTACGGAAGACGACGTTGGTGGCATAGCACAGCGTGTCGCCGGTGATCGTGGTGGCGGCAAGCACGAGCGTGCCGTCGACCGTCACGAAGTTCGGCCCGCCGGAGTCGCCGTAGCAGGCGCCGCCGTTGCCCTGCGGTGCGGTCTGGGCTAGGCGCACCCAGCTGTCGTTCAGCGCGTCGAAGCTAATCGGTGCCTTCATGCGCACACCGCCGTCGGGGAAGGTCTGCCCACCCGGGCCGCGCACTGCCTCCTGCGTGCCGTAGCCGACGACGAGCCAGGGCAGCGTCTCCAGGGTGCGCCCGCCGAGCGCGTCCAGCTCATCGGCGGTCGGCAGCTGGGCCGGCGTGAATGTCCAGACGTCCGCCGGCGTCACGGCCCGCTGCGCGAAATCGACCACCGCGATGTCCTGCGGGTTCGACTGGCTCTTCGTGTAGCCCGGGTCGGGCACCGCGTCGCCTTCCACAGCCATGCCGTGCGCGACGAAGTACGCAGCCTCGTCCGGGCCCGAGAGACCGGCAGCTTACGCGGCGTCCAGTTCTGTTTGCACATCCTGGTCGAGCGAGATGTAGAGGTGGTCGTTCGCCGGATCCGGTGACCAGTCCGTGACGCAGTGCGCGGCGGTCAAGAACGTGTCGGCAGCGCGCCCACCTCGGTGCGCTCGGGGGCGGGCTGGGCGTTGTAAGAGTCGATTGCGCCGGTCGGCCGGACGAGCAGGGCCACTACGGCAGCCGCCGTGGCGGCCGCGGCACCGGCGGCAATGGCGGCGACGCGGAGGGGGTGACGTGACATGGCGGGCAATCTCCCACCGATGCTGGCGCGGGAAGAACCAAATCCTCGGTATGGCATTCGCGTACACCGGCCGTCGTCAGCAGTTCACCGAAATGATGTGAAGGCGCTCGGCTGCGGCTATTACTGTCGAGGTGATGGGTGCGCACTGGATCGAGCTGGACGGAGCCGCGAACGCCCGAGACCTGGGCGGACTGCCCGCAGACCATGGTGCCGTCCGTCCCAACCGGCTGATCCGCTCGGACAATCTCCAGCAGCTCACGCCGGGCGACATCCAGCGGCTGGTCGATGAGCACGATGTGCGTGCTGTTGCTGACCTGCGCACCCAGACCGAGCTCGATCTTGAAGGCGCCGGACCGCTCACTGCCGAGCCGCGGGTCAGCGTCGTGCATCTGTCGTTGTTCCCCGAGGCCGGCGAGCGCACCGACGTCGTCGCCGCCGAGGAGGAGGGCCCGCCCGTGCTGCCCTGGCAGAACCGGGGTGACGAGCGGAAAGAGCGGCGCGGTGCAGCGGATGTGTACCTGCGTTACCTCGACGACCGGCCGGACTCGATAGTCGCGGCCCTGCGACTCATCGCACGAACCGACGGCGCGACGGTCGTGCACTGCGCAGCGGGCAAGGACCGCACTGGTGTCGTCGTCGCCCTCGCGCTGGACGAGGTCGGCGTCGACCGCGATGCCATCGTCGACGACTATGTGCGCACCGGTGATCGGCTCGAGCAGCTGCTGGCCCGGCTCAAGGCGTCCCGCACTTACGCCGACGATGTACGGCGGGTGCCCGACGAGCAGCACAAGCCGCGTCCGGAGACGATGCAGAAGTTCCTCGCCGCGCTGGACGAACTCCACGGCGGGACGTCCAGCTGGCTGCAGGCGCACGGCTGGACCGAAGCGGACGCAGCTGCGCTGCGGGCGGCGTTACTCGCCGAGTAGCACGAGCCGCAGTTCCCCGGGCCCGTCCGGGGTTACGCGCACCGGCACGCCCCAGTCCTGCCGCGCGACGTGGCAGGCGGGGTGGTCGATCGCCGGGTCGTCGTCGCAGGCCGCTGCCTGCGCCGTGATGTGCAGGACGCCTTCGCCCGGCTGCAGAGAGAGGTCGCGGCGAAGCTCTGCTGTGTCACCCGCGCCGGCGCTCAGAAGTTCCGGTGGTGACGCAGTCACGGACAGGCGGGTCGCCGGTCCGTAGCGCTCGTCGAGTTTGCGTCCGGGCGGGGGCGTGAACCTGACGGTCAGCGTGGTGCCGGGTGCGATGTCGGTGACCGGTCGCTGCGTGCGTAACGCGGAGCCGGCGATCGTAGTGCGGTCGGCGATGGGGCGCACGAGCCGATGCGCCGCAGACTCGACTACGACCACGTCGTCGCCGACGACGACCGCGTCACTGGGCTCGGCCAGGTCGGTCGCGAGCGTGGAGACCTCGTCGGCCGCCGGGTCGTAACGGCGCAACGCACCGTTGTAGGTGTCACTGATGGCGACGGTTCTGTCCGGCAGCAGCGTGACACCGAGTGGGTGCTGCAACCGGGCCTTCCCGGCCGGTCCGTCGACATGCCCGAAGTCGAACAGGCCCTCGCCGATCACGGTGTGCAGGTTTGCCTCGGCGTCAAGGTATCGCAGCGCGGACGTCTCGGAATCGACGAACCAGAGCCGGTCGCCGTCGGGCGCGAGCCCGGAGGGCTGAGCCAGCCAGCCGGAAAGCGCCGGGCCGTCTTTCAGGCCCTCGGTTGTCGTGCCGGCCAGGGGCGTCACGGCGCCGGTCACGGGATCCCACGCGAGCAGCAGATGCACGCCCGCGGCGGCAACGACGACACGCGCGATTGCGGGCCACCACGCGACGTCCCACGGAGAGACGACGTCGGGCACGCCGTCGATATGCAGCGGGACGGTCGTCGTGGTCGTGCCTACGCGGCGCAGCACATGATTCGCCGTGTCCGCAACGACGATGTCACCGTCGGGCAGCCGCGTCAGCCCGTTCGGCTCGGCGAACTGTGGCGCGCGGCCGTCACGGTGCCCGCGCTCACCGGTGCCGATTCGCCGCCGGACCGTCTCCCCGTCGAGGTCCATCTCGACGATCTGGTGGTGCCCCGCGTCGGCGACCAGCAGGTGGTCGTCGACCAGGATCGCCTTGGCGGGGAAGCGAAGCTCGGTGGGTTGCGGCTCGGGCGGCACGTACGGCCCGTCGCCGCGGCGCAGCGTCCGCTTGGCGTCATGGGTCTCGACGAGCTGCGCCACGATGCGGTCGAGAGCGCTGACCTGACCCTCACCGGCTGCCTGCGCTACGACGTAGCCCTCCGGGTCGATCACCACGAGAGTGGGCCAAGCGCGCACGGCGTATTGCCGCCACAGGCCCAGATCCGGGTCGTCGAGCACGGGATGGTGCACGTCGTACCGCTCGACGGCGGCGGTGACGGCAGCGTGGTCGGTCTCGTGCGCGAACTTCGGCGAATGCACGCCCACCACGACGAGCACGTCACGGTACTTGTCCTCGAGCGGGCGCAACTCGTCCAGAACGTGCAGGCAATTGGCGCAGCAGAACGTCCAGAAATCGAGGATGACGACCTTGCCACGCAACTGACGCAGGGACAGGGGCTCGGCTGTGTTCAGCCAGCCCCCGCGTCCGGTCAGCTCTGGAGCGCGCACCCGAAACTGCGAAACCGCCACACCGTTGCAAACCAGGACGCCGGCAAGATTCATCCGGATCACCCGGGCGGCGCCGTGGCGAGACAGCGCTGCCTCGCCAGCGCCTGCTCCCGAGTTAGTTGTTGGAGATTTCACCCTTGACTGTGCTGGAACTCCCCCGAAGCCCCAGAGTCAGCAAGTCGACGGACGGTTAGTTCACTACCAGCCCTGGCTGTACGTCATCGCGATCACCTCCTACACCATCGTTGGAAGACACGGAGATTTGTCCGGGCGGCGAGCTTTTCCACAACCGAGCGCATACAGGTGCTGACATAGGGACGTGTCGTCCGCTAGTCTCAGTGCGGTCCGTCGGGGGCGTTCGAGGGAAGAGCGTGGCGAGACACCGTACGCCAAAAAAGGAGAGTTGGGTCACTGCGCCGCGGTCGTGGGCGCTGTGGCAGACGCCGGCGCGGGTACGTGCGCTGGTCGTCGCGGTCGTCGCCACCGCGGCACTGCTGAGCCTGACTGCGTTTGTGCGCAGCACGATCACAGCCAGCGACCTCCTTCGGTTCGGGCTGCTCGCTGCCATGAGCGTTGCCTACATGGAGGCATCCCGGCAAGTCGAGGTGCGCCGTCGACTCTTCGCATCGGACGGTTCGTCCTACTTCGACATGAGTTCGGTGTGGATCCTCGCTGGCGCACTTGTATTGCCTCTCGGGCTGGCCGTTCTGATTGCGGTGCTCGCATACGTGCACTTGTGGATCCGGTCGTGGCGTTCCGTCGATGGCGTGCACGGTTACCGCATTGCCTACAACGGCGCCACGATGGTGATTACCTGCTTCGTAGTATCCGTCGCAGCTGGCGCGAGCGGTATCTCGGGCGCCGAACTGCTTCTGTCGATCGTCGTAGCCGCGTTGACGTACCGAATCGTCAACCTACTCTTGGTGCTGCTCGCATTTGCCGTGAGCAGCGGAGTGCGCACACCGTCGACGGTCACCGGCACGCTGGCCGACAATGCCCTCGAGTTCGCGACCCTGGCTTTGGGTGGGGCGACGGCGGTGCTCATGCTGAGGGTGCCGCCGTTGGCAGTGCTCGTGCTGCCGGCTGTCTTTCTGCTGCAGCACCGCGCCCTTCTCATGCGGCTGGTTGATGCGGCGACGCTGGACGCGAAGACGGAGCTGCTCAACGCTGCGGCATGGCGCCAGCTGGCGCAGCGGGAACTGGAGCGGGCCGGCAGGCAGGCTACCGCGACGGCGGTGCTCGTCATCGACATGGACCACTTCAAGGAGCTCAACGACATCCACGGCCACCTGGCGGGTGACGAGGCGCTCAGAGCGGTTGCGGCGGCGCTATCCGACGAGCTGCGCGGCTACGACGCGGTAGGCCGCTTCGGCGGCGAGGAGTTCGTCGCCTTGCTGCCGGGCGTCGATGCGACGACTGCCTCGAGCGTCGCCGAGCGCGTCCGGCAGCGTATCGAGCAACTCGACGTC
>JBKPQY010000090.1:0-10653 GCA_046734315.1 Actinomycetota bacterium
CATGGTCGACGCCGGCCGCGGTCAACGCGTCGGTCTTGTCTGGCCGCCGGGTGGTGGCTGCGGTCTCGACACCGTGGCCGGACGCGACAGACACGGCGGCCATCCCCACCGAGGAGGTCCCGCCCCGGATCAGCAGCCGGCTGCCCGGCACGACGCCCAACGCGTCCAGCGAGCCCTGCGCGGTCAGGTAGGTCTCAGGTAGTGCGGCCAGGATCTCCCACGGCAACGCGGTGCTTATCGGCATCAGCAGCGAGTTCGGCAGCAGCGCATACTCCGCATAGCCGCCGTCGAACTCGCGGCCCATCTCGCCCATCACCGCGGCGACGGTTGTCCCGTCCGGCAACCTGGGGTCCGTCGAGGCGGCAATAATGCCGACGCATTCGATCCCGAGTACGCGCGGGAAAGTCACGCTCGGGGAATGCCCCTGGCGGGTCCGCAGTTCCGACCGGTTCAAGCCAGCGCCCTTGACCTGCACCAGGCTCCAGCCCTCCCGCGCCGCTGGGACCGGCAGCTCACGGATCTCGAGCACCTCCGGTCCACCCGCCCGGACACAGACCGCCGCTCGCATCGTCGTATTCATGCATCCACTGTTGCGAGAGCGCGGTATGGCTGACCACCGGTAAATTGCCAACTGATGCCCGTTGGCCGCCAAGCTTCCCGAGCCGAGCCCACGTCACGGCTGTGGCCGTCCGGTGGCGCACATCTGTGGCCGTCGGGCGGAACCAGCCCGGTGCACTCGCATCGACGTGGACACCTCGTGTACGCAGCTCGGGGCGTGCTGTCCGTGCACACCGAGCGCGGCACCTCGATCGTCCCCGCCAATCGAGTCGCCTGGATCCCGGCCGGGTTCATGCACCACCACCGCGCGCACGGCAACACCGATATGCGGATCGTCTTCCTGCCGGCATCCCTGGCCCGGCTGGTACCAAGCCAACCCGCAGTGTTCCTGGCCTCCGACCTCGCCCGCGAAATCCTGCTCACCCTCACGGGCCCGCGTAACTATGACCTCGCCGCCGGCAGCGACAACCGCAGCGCGGGCGCTCGCCTTCGTCGAGTCCTCGTCGACGAACTCCACGAAGCGCCCGAGCAGCCACTGCAGCTGCCCGAACCACACGACGACCGGCTGCAAGGCATTGCGCAGCTGCTGTACGAGAATCCCGCAGACACCGCCTCACTGGCCGAACTCGGGAAGGTGATCGGAGCCAGCGCCCGTACCCTCAGCCGCCTGTTCCACAACGAACTCGGCATGACCTTCTATGAGTGGCGCACCCAGCTGCGCATCTATCACGCGCTCGTCCTGCTCGCCGACGGCCACAACACGACCCACGTCGCCCACGCCTGCGGATGGGCAAACCCCAGCAGCTTCATCGCAGCCTTCACCGACATCATCGGCACCACACCCGGCCGCCACCGAACCAGTCACTCGCGCAACTGAATACCGGCGGGGCTCGCTACCTCTCTGAGTCGGCGGCAGTGAGCGCCGGAACCGATTCCCCGCATCACCGAGCTTAGCCGATCGCCCAAGAATTTTTGCAAAACTGTCTTTGCAAAAATGAGTGTGCGATCTAGGGTGAACGTATGCCCTCGACGCCTCCGGATCCGACCAGCCAGATCGTGCTAGACGCCTCGCTGCTGCAGGCGCTCTCGCACCCGATGCGTACGCAGATCTTCGAGCTGCTGCGACGCTTCGGGCCGTCCACCGCGACCGGCCTGGCAGAACGGCTCGGCGTGAACACCGGCGCGACGAGCTACCACCTGCGCCAGCTCGCCGAGGCGGGCTTGGTGATCGAGGACACCGATCGGGGCAATGCACGCGACCGCTGGTGGAAGGCGGCCTATAGCGGCACCCGCCTCGAAGACGCCGAGCTGATTCGCACCGAGCCGGAGCTGACCGCGGCGTTCCTGCGGAACATCGCCCGCCAGAACACCGACAACCTGTTCCGGTTCATCGACGAGATGGCGGCGTTGCCACGCAGCTGGGAGGGGGCGCCCCGTATGGACAACTACACGTTGCACCTGACCGCCCGGCAGCTGCGCGAGCTGATGGAACGGCTCGAGGCAGTGGTCGAGGAGTACCGCACGGACGACGACGCGCCCCGTCCGCGCGGCACCCGCCGGGTGATCGTCCACGTCAACGGATTCCCGCAGGAGGGACGATGACCCGGCGCCGCCTTGCCGCCTTGTTGGCCAGCACCGCAATCTCGGCCGCCGGCACTCGCATCAGCGCCATCGCCATCCCCTGGTTTGTGCTGGTCACCACAGGCTCCCCCGCCAAGACCGGCATTGTCGCCGTGTGTGAGCTGACGCCGCTCGTCTTGGCGATGGCGCTCGGTGGCCCGATCATCGACCGCATCGGACCGCGCCGGATCAGCATCCGCAGCGACGCGGCAAGCGCGGTGCTGGTGGGGCTGATCCCCGTGCTGCACGCCGCCCAGATGCTGAGCTTCCCGGCGCTGCTCGTCCTCGTCGCGCTGGCGGGCGCCAGCCGGGGGCCCGGCGACGTCGCCAAAGCCACGATTGCCCCGGACATCGCGGACGCCGTCGGCCTGCCGATCGAGCGGGTCACCGGGCTGGAAGCCACCTCTCAGCGCGCCGCTCAGATCGTCGCCCCGGCCCTGGCCGGCATCGTGATCGCGGCACTCGGCGCGACGGGTGCACTACTCTTCGACGCTGCCTCGTTCGCGATCTGCGCAGTCGGCGTCGCCGTGTGGGCACCGCACCGGCACATCCCTGCCATGACTGAGCCGTACTGCCGTCAGCTGCGCATCGGGTGGCGATTCCTCGCCGACGAGCCGCTGCTGCGGGCCATCGCCGGGATGATCTGCATGACAAACCTCATCGACGTCGCATACGTGTCCGTGTTCCTGCCCGTCTGGATCCGGTCGCACGGCTACGGGCCGGCGCAGCTGGGCCTGCTCGGCTCGGCGTTCGGGCTGACCGCCACGCTGGGCGCGCTGGTGGCGGCGGCCTGCGGCGGCCGACTGCCGCGCCGGCTGGCCTACCTGGCCGGCTTCGCCGTCACGACACCGCCCCGGTTGCTGGCCATGGCCGCCGGCGCACCGATCTGGGCGCTGATCGGCATCAGCGTCGCCGGTGGATTCGGCGCCGGCTTCATCAACCCGATCATCAGCTCGATCCTCGTCGAACGCACGCCTCGCCACTTACTCGGGCGGGTGAGCTCGCTTGCTGCATCGCTCGCCTGGGCTGGTATGCCCGTCGGCGGAGCGGCGGCGGCGCTCGCGATCACGGCACTCGGGCTGGCTCCAGCGCTGGCGGTCGCCGGCGGCATCTACCTGCTCTCCACCACACTGCCCGGACTGCTGCCGCAGTGGCGCGACATGAACCGGCGACCCGCCGCGCCGCAGCGGGCGCCCGCCTTGACACACGCCTAGCCAGGCCTGCGACCCCGGTGCAGGCACTGCGGTCCCGACCTCTACGAGACGCCCGGCGCGTACGCGTCGTGGTAGTTCCACCACTGGTACGGCGGAGTTTGGGGATAGCCGTCCGGCGAGTCCTCCCATTCCTCCTGCCGACCGAGCGCGGTGATGTCGAGATAGCTCCATGTGCTGCCCATCGCCTCATCGCCACGGCTGTTCACGAAATAGGTGCGAAAGATGCGATCGTCGTCGTGGATGAAGGCGTTGGTGCCGTGCCACTCGTCCACACCGAAATCGGCGTCGAAGTCGTCCGTCAGTGTGTACCACGGGATCAGCTCCCAGCCCATCCGAGACTTCAAGCCCGCTATGTGCGCTTGGGGAGCGCGCGACACGAACACCAGCGACGTGCCGCGGGCATTGAGGTGCGCCGGGTTCGCTACTTGGTCGGCGACGAACGAGCAACCGACGCAGGCCCGCTCCGGGTAGGCGCCGCCCTCGGCGTAGGTGGTGATGTCGGGTCCGTAGAAGGCGCGGTAGACGATGAGCTGGCGACGACCCTCGAACAGGTCGTGCAGGCTTGCAGATCCGTTCGGCCCTTCGAACTGGTAGTCCTTCTCGACAGCCATCCACGGCATACGCCGGCGTTCGGCCGCTATCGCGTCGCGCGCCCGGGTGAGCTGCTTCTCTTTCACCAGCATTTGCTGCCAAGCGTCATCCCACTCGGACGGGGAGACGATCGGGGGGTTCTTCATCGCCGTTCCTCCTCAGCCACTCGTTGACCGCCGCCCAGGCTGTGCCCAGCGGCTGATCTGCTGCTTGTGGTGCAGTGCATGACGCCAAGTCTCTCCCGGCTCAGCCGGGCGCGTAGACGTGGATGGCGCTGAGGGCGCGTCTTGCTGCGTCGAACTCGGTGCCCGTGCGCCCGGGGCCCTCGTCCCCGGAGGGTCCGGACAGCGCGCCGTACACCGAGGCATAGCGCGCGGCCCAGATCTCCCAGTCGCCGTCGGCAGGCGCGACCCGGTCGAGCAGGTAGCGCCGGGTCAACTCGAGTTCGCGCCAGAGGGTCTGCCCGTAGCTGCATGCCTCGGCAGCAGCTGCCTGATGCCCTTATGGATCAGCTTCACCACATTTGCCGGGGTCTCGGCTGGCCACAACGCGTCGATGATGTCCGTCATGCCGACTGGGCTGTTCGCCTTGGCTGCTAGCAGCCCGACGAGGGTGGGCAGTCGCAGCGACAAGCCGGCGATCTCCGTTGCGTCCGTCGAATCGTCCGCCCACACAGTGGCGTACGTGCGCGCCGATACGCGTGTTCAATCGCCACCATCGCTTCGTCTTCGCGAGGGGCTTGTAAACGGACCCAGCTTGCATACCGAAGAGGACGAGGACGCTACGCAAGCTGTGCCCGTTCGCGGAAACTCTAGACCAGCGCTGCCGTTGCCGGCGAACCATTATCGCGGTTCTGCAACGAATATTACCGACGCCGACCGATGGCCACCACTGAATGTTCTCTGCCATTCGAGCGACGTTTCAGTTCCGCGCGTGATCGCGAGCTACCGCAGCACGCCAGTGCGGGCAAACGAATATTCGCGGGCGACTCATTTTTGTGATTCACGTAACGAGATTGGCCGCGCAGATATCAGAATTGTTGACCTCGGATAACGAAATAGCTGCGATCAGCCATAGCCTTCCTGGTCCGTGCCTACGGTCGATCGAGGTTGGTCACGACGACGGTCGGCGTGCGCACCCGCCCGCCGCCGGCGAGGGTAACCATGTCGTGACACGGTCAACCGGGTGCGCGACGATCTAGGCATGGCCAAGGGATCGCGCGAGCACTTGCCCCGCGCCCTGTATGAGAAAGAACTGCTCCGGCTGCAGGCCGAGCTGGTCACCATGCAGGAGTGGGTACGTGTCTCGAAGGCGCGCATCGTGGTGATCTTCGAGGGACGCGACGCCGCCGGTAAGGGCAGCACGATCCAGCGTGTCACCCAGTACCTCAACCCTCGGGTAGCACGGATCGTCGCATTGCCGACGCCCACGGAGCGGCAACGCACGCAGTGGTACTTCCAGCGTTACATCGAGCACCTGCCGGCCGCCGGCGAGATCGTGCTCATGGACCGCTCCTGGTACAACCGCGCCGGCGTGGAGCACGTCATGGGCTTCTGCACCCCGGACGAGTTCCGCCGCTTCCTGGCTCAGTGCCCGGTATTTGAGCGGTTGCTCACCGACGACGGAATCCTGCTCCGCAAGTACTGGTTCTCGGTCAGCGATCAGGAACAGGAGCGGCGTTTCCATTCCCGCCTGGACGACCCCATGCGCCGATGGAAGCTGTCGCCGATGGACCTCGAGTCGATCCGCCGCTGGGAGGACTATTCCCGGGCCAAGGACGAGATGTTCGTGCACACCGACACGACCGACGCACCCTGGTACGTCGTCGAGGCCGATGACAAGCGCCGCGCCCGCATCAACATGATCGCCCACCTACTCTCGACGATCCCCTACTACGAGGTGCAACGCACCCCACTCGAACTACCGTCTCGCCCGCCCGCGCCAACATACGTCCGCCCACCCCGTGAGCTGTATCGCGCCGTGCCGGACCACGCAGCCGAGCTCGGCTGAACGCGTTACCGGACCGGCTCGGCCTGCCTGAGATCGCTAGCGACCGCGACGGCCCGGCTCGCCGTCGGTCGGCGGCCTGGTGCGCCCGCGAGCGCCGAGATCAGATCCTCAAGCTGTTGGGCGGGCAGTCCGCCGGGCCGGTCATATAGGACGGCGCCGTCCTGGGACGCCATCAAGGTTGGCAGGGACGTTATGTGCAGGGCCGCTGCGAGCTCGCGTTCAGCGTCGACGTCGATCTTGCCGAACAGGATGTCCGGGTGAGTGCGACTGAGTCGCCCGTAAACCACGTCGAATTCGCGGCATGGTCCACACCAAGGGGCCGAGTAATTGACGAGCGTGATGCCGGTGCGGGTGACGGCGCGCCCGAACGTTCGCGTCGTGAGGGCGATGGTTGCTGTGGGCTGCGCCCGTCCCGATGTGGCGCGACCCCGGCGCCGGCTCGGGGGGAGCGCATAGGCGACGTTCATGCGCATAGCTCGACGCTAGGTCGCTGCGGTGGCTGTCGGTAGCGCCGAAGGTCCTGGGCCGGCTGCTCAAGCCGAGACGATTCGCGCCTCACGCAACCCTGTCCGTGCGCCGAGTAGCACGCTCGTGTCCGCCGTGGGCGCCGCCGGCTCCGGTCACGAGCGCCCAAACCGACAGGCCCAGGATGACCAGCAGCGGAGCCGCCATGACCAGCAGTACGAAAACGATGGGACCTCCGCCGATGGCCAGTATGGCGAGCAGCACCATGATCGCAGGCACCAGGATCGGCCGATGGTGATGCTTCATCACGATCCCCTCCTTCACCAGACATGGATATGGTTGAAGATGCGGTCGACGGGGATGGCGCGGTAGTGCCATACGACTCGGCGCCGTGGGGTCGAAGGTCAGCAGTCCTATCGAGGGGGCCCGAGACAGGCGACGGAATGCCCTACGCCGTACCGACCTTGTGCCCTACCGTGCGGCCGCGGCACGGCACACGCTGACGCTGGATAGAACCCGATGCGCATGGGCGTCGGGCTCCCGGGTGAGGGAGGCCAGTGTCATGACCTCGGTTGCGGACAGACCGTCAGAGGTACAACCGGGCCGGAAGCCTTGGTCAGACCGCCTGCTGGTGCCTGAGATGTGGGGAACGCTTGCCATAAGCATCATGTGGCTCGCCGTGCTCTTCGACGCCATTTACGGCGCAGACATTGTGAGCATGAGCAATGACGGAAATTCAACGCGAATTCCGTCTGCGGTGGTAGTCGCGTTCTTCGCATTCCTAGCAACAGCGGCTGTTGCGAAGAGGACCTTCGGGCAGAAGAGCGACCCGAGCAGGATGTGACCAACACGGAGCCAGAAGCTGCGCGAGGGGCGTCGACTGCTTCGCGTTGCGCGACGTCACCCGGCACTTCCCGTGACCGAGTCAGGGTCTTTGCACGGGCATCCGGTTGCGCCAGATGAGGCGGTGGACGCCGAGGTAGCGGGGCAGTGACCGTAGTCCGGGGATGAACGGCAGCAGGATCAGGCCGAGGGTGAGCAGCGCCATCAGGGCCCACACGAGTGCGTCGGCGTTGCCGGAGGTGGAGAACGGTTTGACCTGGTACCAGAAGGTGTACAGCCACATCCACGGCTGGCCGGGGTAGTTGCCGGTTTCGTTCATCATGCCCCATTGGTCGCCGCCGAGGTGATCGGCGCGAGCCTGGTCTTCGAGATAGGCGCCATCGGCAAGCAGCAGCAGCGGCCTGGTTTCGTCGGAGACGTAGAACGTGCTGCGCGACGTGAGCAGTCCTTCGAGACCGCCGCTGCGGGCGAGGGTGAGGAACCGTGCCGCGAGCACCGGGACAGGGCCGTAGTCGCCGGGCTTCACCTGACTCGGGTCGCCGTCGGGCGCGGCGGCGAGCGCATCGGAGTAAGCGCTCGCCCACTTGCTCTGCTGGTCCGCGCTCGCGCTGCGCCAGGTCTGCAGGGCCCGCGTCAGGGCGGGGTCACCGGTGACGGTGCTCAGCGGCGCGACGACGAGGTCGTTGGCGCTGTCGATGGGGATGCGCACACTGCCCCACCGCTGCAGCGGCAGCGGTCCCAGTTTCTGCCCGTCGCTGGCCCGGTTGTACGGCGCCCCGTAGCCCGCACTGGTGGTGGTGCCGGCGAGTTCGCCGGCGGCGGTCGCGACGACATCGTTGGGATCGGCGTTGGCCCAGTTGGCGAGCGTGATCGCCTTGCGGTCCGGGGAGGAGAACACCGCGGCGAGCGCTACGGTCAGTACCCCGACGACGACAACCGCGATGACGAATTCCTTCACCAGGTCGTAGGGACGGGTGGGGAACAGGTG
Source organism: Actinomycetota bacterium (assembly GCA_046734315.1). GTDB lineage: Bacteria > Actinomycetota > Actinomycetes > Mycobacteriales > Jatrophihabitantaceae > DASXRA01. The sequence goes on from JBKPQY010000090.1 coordinate 8,290, forward strand.
CGTGTCCGGCGTCGACCGGCGACGCCGGCGCCCAGGTGATCTGCCGTCGTGACTCATCGCGGCACCCGCCCGGTATCGGCTGGCGTGGTGACCTCGCTCGGGGCCGCTACCGCCTCGTGCGGCAACTCGGCCTCGGCGACCGCCGCGGGTTCGGGCGGCTCCGCACCGATGGGCGGCACAACGCCATGCCGGCGGACCAGGATCACGTGCACTATGACGAGCAGGCCGACGATGAGCGGCAGCAACATGATGTGCCACATCAGCATCTGGCCGGTGTTCAACACGTTGAACACCGAGCCGATGCCGACGGAGTTGAGCCCGTCCTTGGCCTGCGTGGAGATCCATTGCGAGTCGAAATTCGTCTGCGACAGATATCCCGTGAACGCGGTCGCGATCGAGCCGACGAACGCGACCGCGCCGATGATCCAGGTCAGCGCCCGCTTGCCGCGCCACGCCGCCTTGAAGAACTCGCCCCACAGGTGGATCACCATGAACACGAAGAACAGTTCGACGCTCCACAGGTGCGTCGAATTGAAGAAGTGGCCGACTGAGGACGTGTGCCACCACGTCGGCCCGCCAATGATGAGTACCAGGCCGGACGCGAGCACGTACAGCAACGCCGCGAGCGTGGCTACACCGAAGACATAGATCCACGAATGGACGTAGCTCGGCTGGCGATCAGGCAACCACTGGCCCGCCGGCACGATACGCCCTATGCGGGCGCGCAGCCGCACCGTCCAACTGCTCGGCGACTGCTGCTCAGTACTCACCGCGATCCTCCTCGTCCGGGCCGCCCTTGGCCCCTGGGAACGGAAGCACGAGCGCGAGCGCGAAGATCACCAGCATCAGCACGATGATGATGAAATTCGTCAGCGAGATCTGGATCACGCCCCAATGCAGGAAATAGGCCCGTCTGGACAGCAGACCGTTCGCGCTGGGCATCGCACTCGCCAAAGCGGTGGTAATCGCGGTACTCACCGGTGCGCCTCCCGATTTCGGTGTGAAGAGCTCACGCCTTACGGCCACGAGGTCGCCAGGGACGAACGTCCCTGTTCAGCCCCCAACGGTCCTGGGTGTGCAGAGATGGGCGCCTGCCCGACCGCGGCGTCTGGTCCGAGAAGCGCGCGCAACCGACCAAGGGCCCTAGTCGTGATGTGGGTGCGACCCGCACCATAGGCGTATGTGCCTGGGTGAGGTGGTACGAGTGCGCGCCGTCTCGGCTGCCGGATCGCTGTTCGTGGACACAGGCGAGCGGACCGTCGCCGTGTCGAGCTTGCTGCTGGAGCGGGTGCCGGAAGCGGGTGAGTGGGTGCTCGCACATGCCGGCCATGCGCTGGCGGTACTGACCGATGCCGAAGCCGCGGATGCACTTGCCGTACGCGCACGTATGGACGAGGGGACAGTATGAACAAGGGTCTGCTGCTCGCGCTGAGCGCCGCTGCGATCAGTGGCGTGTCGGTGTTCGTCAACTCCTACGGCGTGAAGGCGTTCGGGGATGCGACGACGTACACGACCGCGAAGAACACCGTGGCGGCGCTGGTGTTACTCGCGGTGTGTGCGCTGGCGCGGACCGGCGGCGGCAGCGTGGTCGCCGTGCCGCCCCGACGCTCGCGGCTGCTGGGGCTCGCCGCGATTGCCGTCGTTGGCGGCAGCGTGCCGTTCGTGTTGTTCTTTGAGGGGCTGGCACACGCCGCGTCGGGGCCGGCGCAGGCACAGTTCATCAACAAGACGCTGGTGATCTGGGTGGCCCTGCTCGCGGTGAGCGTGCTCGGAGAGCGGCTGGGCGTACTGCAGTTGGGCGCGGTTGCCCTGTTGGTGGTCGGGCAGGCCGTGCTGTCGGGTGGGCTCGGCACGGCATTCAGCCCGCATCTGGGCCGAGGCGAGGCGATGATCTTCGCGGCGACGTTGCTGTGGGCTGTGGAGGTGGTAATCGCCAAAGTACTGCTACGCGATTTGAGCTCATGGACGCTGGCGCTGGCCCGGATGGGGCTGGGGTCGGCCGTTCTGATCGGCTGGGTGCTGGTCACCGGCCGGGGTTCGGGCTTGGTCGGGATGGACGCTGCCCAATGGCGTTGGGTGCTGCTGACGGGCGTGCTGCTCGCCGGGTACGTAGCGACCTGGCTGGCCGCCCTCGCGCTGGCGCCCGCGGTGAACGTGACCGCGATGCTGGTCGCGGCGGTGCCGGTCACGGTGCTGCTTCAGGCTGTCGTGCAGCACACGAGCCTCCAGTTGAAGGGACTGGGCCTGGTCGTGGCCGGCTGTGCGCTGGTGACCGTTGCGATGATCTCGCGGCGGCGCGTTCTGGCATCGGCATGAGCGAAGGCGGCGCGCTGATGTTCGCGCGCTTCGCATACCCGCCCAACG
>JBKPQY010000091.1:0-6691 GCA_046734315.1 Actinomycetota bacterium
GGTCCGGAGTCCGGTCTCGCGGTGCCGGCCGAGGACGGCGGCGTCGACCTGTATGTCGCCACGCAATGGCTGCACGTCGACCAGCGGCAGGTCTGCCAGGCGCTGGGCCTGCCGCCGGAGAAGGTGCGGCTCACCCTGTCCGGCGTGGGCGGCGCGTTCGGTGGCCGCGAGGACCTCTCGATGCACCTCCACGCATGTCTGCTCGCGATGCACACCGGCAAGCCGGTGAAGATGGTCTACAACCGCGAGGAGTCGTTCTTCGGCCACGTGCACCGGCACCCGGCAGCGATGCGCTACGAGTACGGCGCCGACGAGGAGGGCCGGCTGCGCTACGGCAAGGCAGAGATCATCTTGGACGGCGGCGCCTACGCGTCGTCGACTGCCGCGGTCGTCGGCAACGCGGGCTCGATGGGACTGGGCCCGTATCGCTTTGCGAGCGTCGAGGTCGACTGCTACGGCGTCTACACGAACAACCCGCCGTGCGGCGCGATGCGCGGCTTCGGCTGCGTCCAGGCGGCCTTCGCCCACGAGGCGTTGATGGATGAACTGGCAGACCGGGTCGGCAGGGACCGCGTCGCAGTCCGGCAGCTTAACGGTTTGCGGGAAGGTGATGAGAACATCACCGGCCAGGTGATCGACTCGGCGGCGCCCGTTGCCGAGCTGCTGGCGCGGGTGCGCGACCTGCCGATGCCGCCGCCCCCGGGCGAACGCCGCGACCTTCGCGACCTGCCCGGCGGGGTCGCGAACACCACGCACGGGGAAGGCGTCGTGCGTGGCGTCGGGTACGCCGCCACCTACAAGAACGTCGGATTCTCCGAGGGCTTCGACGACTACTCCACCGCCCGTGTGCGCATGGAGATCACCGGCGGAGAGCCTGTGGTCACGGTGCACACCGCGGCGGCCGAGGTGGGTCAAGGCCTGGTCACCGTCGAACAGCAGATCTGCCGCACGGAACTCGGCGTCGACCAGGTGGTCGTGCACGCCAAGGACACCCAGGTCGGCTCCGGCGGCTCGACCTCGGCCTCCCGGCAGACGTACGTCACGGGCGGCGCCATCAAGGCTGCCTGCGAGGCGGTCCGCCGCAAGGTCCTCGACCAGGCGGCCGCGACCACCGGGCTGCCGCTGACCGAGCTGCGGTTGGACGGCGGCAAGGTCGTGGCCGCCACCGGCGAAGTGGTGATCGGGCTCGCCGAGTTGCTCGGCACCGATGTCGTCGAGGAGACGGTCGAGTGGCGGCACCGGCCGACCCGGCGCCTCGACCCGGCCACCGGCCAGGGCAACGCGCACGTCCAGTACGCGTTCTCCGCACACCGCGCGGTCGTCGACGTCGACACCGAGCTCGGCTTGGTGAAGGTCGTCGCCCTGGACACGGCGCAGGACGTCGGCAAGGCGATCAACCCGACCGCGGTGATCGGCCAGATCCAGGGCGGCACTGCGCAGGGCATGGGCCTGGCGCTGATGGAGGAGATCGTCGTCGAGGACGGCAAGATCCGGAACCCGTCGTTCACCGACTACCTGATCCCCACCATCCTCGACATGCCGCCGATGAAGATCGAGATCCTGGAGTGTGCCGACCCGCACGCGCCGTACGGCGTCCGCGGAGTCGGGGAGCCCTCGACGATCTCCTCCGGTCCAGCCGTTGCGGCGGCGATCCGGCGGGCCACCGGTCGCGCGCTGCGCCGTGTCCCCATCCGGCCGGAACACATCACCGGAACGGGCTGACGATGCCTCGCATGTTCCTGAACGGCACCGCGATGTCCGGTGGCGCCGATCACCGCCTGGTGGGTGCGGCAACTCTCGTGGGGGCCGCGCGGACCGCACCCCGCTACCGATTCCACTCGGTGGACGACCGCTACCCGGCGCTCGAGTACGTCGGCGCCGGCGGCGCGTCCGTCGAGGGCGAGCTGTACGAGATCAGCTACGAGCAGCTGCGTGACGTGCTGCTACCCGGCGAGCCGGACGGGTTGGAGCTCGGCGTCATCGAGCTGGCCGACGGCAGCGGCTCACTCGCCATGGTGCTGCGCCGGCCGCGCCCGTCGTTGGCGACGACGGACATCAGCGCGCTCGGGTCGTGGCGGGCGTATCGGCGGGCGCCGTCGTGATCCTCAGCGCCCAGCGAGCCGTGGTCGACGGTGCGGTCCGGCCGTGCGTCGTCGAGGTTCGCGACGGCGTCATCGCCGGGCTGTCCGAACGGGTGCCAGCAGACGCGCAGGACGTCGTCGAGCTCGGCGCTGACGAGGTGTTGCTGCCCGGTCTCGTCGACACACACGTCCACGTCAACGAGCCGGGACGCACCGAGTGGGAGGGGTTCGCGTCCGCCACACGGGCGGCGGCGGCCGGTGGTGTGACGACGTTGATCGACATGCCGCTGAACAGCGTGCCGCCCACCGTCGACGTGGCATCGCTTTCCGTGAAGCGAGCAGCGGCCGGGGGACAGTGCCACGTCGACGTCGGCTTCTGGGGCGGCGCGGTGCCGGCCAGCCTCGGTCACCTGCGGGATCTGCACGACGACGGCGTGTTCGGGTTCAAGGCGTTCCTCGTCCACTCGGGGGTCGATGAGTTCGCGCCCCTGTCCGACCCGCAGCTTCACGACGCGATGAAGGAGATCGCCGACTTCGACGGGCTGCTCGTCGTGCACGCGGAGGACGCCGCATCGATAGGCGAAGCACGCGGCCGGGCGTACCGCAACTTCGTCGCGTCGCGGCCGCCTGCGGCCGAGGTCAGCGCCGTCGAGCGGGTGATCGGCGGTGCACGTGCAACCGGGGTGCGGGTCCACGTATTGCACCTCGCGAGCGCAGCGGCGCTGCCGGCGCTGGCCGCGGCGCGGGCTGACGGTGTGCGCGTGTCCGCGGAGACGTGCCCGCACTACTTGACGCTCACCGCAGACGAGATCGGAGACGGCGCGACGCAGTTCAAGTGCTGCCCGCCTGTCCGCGACGCAGGCAATCGCGAGGTGCTCTGGCAGGGCCTCACCGACGGCGTCATCGACATGATCGTCAGCGACCACTCACCGGCACCGCCGGCGCTCAAGCGGCTCGGCGACGGCGACTTCGGTGCCGCCTGGGGCGGCATTGCGTCGCTGCAGCTGGGTTTGCCGATCGTCTGGACTCAGGCTCGAGCACGCGGCTTCGGGCTGCCGGACATCGTCCCGTGGATGGCGGAGCGGCCGGCCGAGCTGGCGGGGCTGCGGCGCAAGGGCCGAATCGCCGTCGGCGCCGACGCGGACCTGGTGGCGTTCGCTCCGGACGAGACGTTCATCGTCGATCCCGCAACGCTGCACCACCGGCACCCCATCACCCCGTACGCAGGGCGCGAGTTGACGGGGGTCGTCCGGCGCACCTGGCTGCGCGGGCGACCCGTCGACGACCACCCGCACGGCCGGCTGCTCGTCCGAGGAGCGACGTGACGGACACCGACTTCCGCAGCCTGCCCGATCTTGCGGTGCGCTCGTTCGGTGGCAGCGTTGTCTGGGCCAACGACGAGTCGTTCGCCGAACGGCAGAACCTGATCCTGCCCGCGGCCGCGGCCTTCGACGCGGAGTCGTTCGGGCACCGCGGCAAGGTCTACGACGGCTGGGAGACCCGTCGCCGCCGCGCGCCCGGAAACGACGCGGCGATCGTGCGGCTCGGTGCGCCGGGCGTCGTCCACGGCATCGTCGTCGACACGGCCTGGTTCAAAGGCAACTTCCCACCCGAGGCATCCGTCGAGGCGGCGTGCCTCGACGGCTACCCGTCCGTCGACGAGCTGCTCGACGCCACGTGGCATCCGATCGTCGGGCGCACGGCGATCAAGGGAGACGCCGAGAACGCCCTCCCGGTGACCTCTCACCGTCGGTGGACGCACGTACGGCTGTCGATCTACCCGGACGGAGGCGTGGCGCGACTTCGCGTTCACGGCGAGGTCGTCCCCGATCCTGCCCGGTTGGAGATCGGAATCGTCGATCTCGCGGCACTGGAGAACGGCGGGCGGGTCACCGGCTGCTCGGACATGTTCTACGGCTCCCCCAACAACCTGATCTCGCCCGGCCTGGCTCGCGCGATGAGCGACGGCTGGGAGACGGCCCGGCGCCGCGACGCCGGCAGCGACTGGGTCAGCGTGCAACTCGCCGGCGAGGGACGGGTGCGGCTCGCCGAGTTCGACACGTCCTACTTCCTGCACAACGCGCCGGGCTGGGCCGCGCTGCGCGGTCGCACGTCCGGCGACTGGTCACAGTTGCTGCCGCGCACGCGGCTGCAGCCGGACACCCGGCATCGGTTCCTGCTCGGCGACGAATCACCGGCCACCGAGGTGCGCCTCGACATCTACCCGGACGGTGGCATGGCGCGGCTGCGGCTGTTCGGCGAACTGACCGATACCGGGCGCCGCGACGTTCGCCTGCGCTGGTCGGCCGCCGCGCAGTAAGCGTTCGGACGAGGATCGGGCATTGTCGGTACGGTGCTGCACACTCTCCGGCAGGACGGCCGAGCCCACCGTTCGGCGTGAGAGGAAACCGATGCCAGTCCGCTTCCAACTCGTCATCGACTGCGCCGACCCGGACCGGCTCGCCCGCTTCTGGGCCGACGCCCTGGGCTACGAGCTTGCGCCACCACCGACCGGCTTCTCTACCTGGAACGACTACTACCGCGACCTCGGAGTACCCGAGGAGGAACTCGGCGAGGGCGCAGACCGGATCAGCGACCCTCATGGCCACGGGCCGAGCATCTGGTTCCAGGTAGTGCCGGACACCAAGATCGTCAAGAACCGCCTTCACCTCGACATCCACGCGAGCGGCGGACGGAGCGACCCGATCGAGACTCGCAAACAGCGCGTCGACGCCGAGGCCGAACGGCTGACAGCCGTCGGCGCCACGTTCGTTGCTGCCTCGTCGACAGAAGGGCTCGACCACTACGCAGTGGCCATGAAGGATCCGGAGGGAAACGAGTTCGACATCAACTAGGCCGTGCCTACTTCTGCCGCGGCGAACTACGCAACTTCCCTACCGCCATAGGTCGTGAGCGCGTAAATCACGGCGCCGCCGACGCCGACATAAAGGAGCGACCACACCGGGTAGTAGGGCATCCACCAGATGGCGGTGACCGCCGCGATCGCGCCGGCAGCGACGCCGACCCACCGGGCCAGCTGCGATCCACTGAACAGCAGGAATCCGCAAATGATCAACACGGCTGCTACGACGAGAAAGATCCAGCCGTAGGTCTTGAGGCTGTGCCCGAAGATCGCGTCCTCGAGGTTCTGTGGCAGCGCTCCGTGATACCGGAAGGCCCAGATCGCGTCGAAGACCCGCATGATGCCCGCTGTGATCAACGCGATCGCGGCGAACGTCACCCACCCTTCACCGCGCGTATTCATTGCATCTCCGTTCTTTCATCCAGCGCGTGAACTGCCAGTTTCGGACTGGCGGACCAAAATTGGCGCAATCCCGCGGACTTGGCACCACCCGACCAGGGTGAGAAGCGCAAAACTAGCTACCGCGGTGAACGCCGTCGGCCCACAGCGCATCGGCTCGAGCAGCCGGAATCAGCTTCTGCGACCTTCCCAGACCGCGCCTGCCACCGCTCCGAGCATGATCACCACACCAATTGCAATCAACCACGTCATGAGGCTGAAGACCGCGCCGATGGCTCCATAGGTCCTGTCGTCAGAAATGATCGACGAGGAGAAATAGAACTTCGAGAACACGCCGAGCCCCACGAATCCGACTCCGGTCGCGACGGCGGACGGTAAGAGTCGCCGCCAACCAATGCGGCCCCGTAACAGGAAATGGGTTGTCCACCAGAAGAACGGCATAAAGATAGCGAAGGTAACCAGCTCCACGAGCCCGCTACCGGCGGCCGCGTCGCGAACCGGCCTTCCGACCACACTCTCCAACGCGACGACGCCACACAACGCGACGACCCAGGCCAGCCGGCGAGGCACGTCCTGCATGCCCCGATGCTGCTGGTGGAAGGCCTTCTCGTAGATTTGCTGGAGCGAACTGGCGACCGCGAGCATGCCTGCCGCGACGAAGATCACGCTGGTGACGGTGGCAGCATTCAGCGATACTGACGACGTATTGAACAGGTGGCTGACGATTCCGGCTGCTCGGTTGTCCAGGCCCAGGCGTAGGGCAATGTCGTCGTCTACCCGTCTGCTCGCGAACGCGCTCAACAGAATCAGGAACGGGAGCAGCGAGATCAGCAACCCGGCGCCGAACAGCACGGCCTGGTCCACCACGTCGAGCCGCCTCAGTTCCGCGATGACATCACGGACGAGAGTGCGTGCCAACCCTTTCGTCACGGTCAGCGATTCATGTCCCCCACGGGGCGCCGCCGTCGCGGTCGCCCGCTCCACAGATGCCGCATGATCCGTACCGTCTTGTCGCACCATCGCACGCTCCGATGCCAACCCAGCCGAGCAACGAAACCCTGTTGTAGCACCAAGACGCCGCGTCCGACTCGTGTGTGTACTGACTGGTCACGACCTCGTCGAACTGCTCAGCATCTAATCGCTAAGTGGTGGCCTGTTCGGGTTCCTCGCCGGTCTGGCTGATCCGAGCCGCGATGTCGCGCAGCTTCATGTGCGCCTGCTGCGACGCGGCAATGAGACGCTTGAACGCCGTGTCCTCGTCGATCTTGTGACGTTCCATCAGAATGCCGACGGCCTGCCCGATCTGTTGGCGGCTGGCCACCGCCCGGCGCAGATTGAACACCTTGTC
>JBKPQY010000092.1:0-8529 GCA_046734315.1 Actinomycetota bacterium
ATCCCACCCAGGCCGCACGGCCGGCCCCACCTTCGACATCGCCCGACCCGCCATCCTCCTGCTGCCGCACCACGACGCGGCATGGAAGATCATCAAGGAACGGCTCGATGCATTACAACAGGCCTGCGCTTCCCTCGGCGAGCAGGCGGGCCTCGGCGCGCTCACTCCACTCGCCGGCAAGCTGGAGGCCATGAGTCAAGACATCGGAAAACGCGGCTCCACAACGGCCGGCTGACTGCCTCGTCCTGGGCACCTCGTTAGACACCGCGGCAGCCAGCTCTCGCTCAGCGCGCCGGTCTCGGCACCGGCCCGCTTCCGACCCGTGGGGCCGGGCTGGGTCAGCTGGCCGGCGCACCGAAGACTCGAGGGCTTCTGCCGCGAAAGTTGAGACTATGCATGGGTGAGCCTTCCTCAGTTCGGATCGAATCGTGCTGCCGAACAACAACCGGTCACCTCGATCGACCGGCGCGGCCTTGGCAGCTACGACTCGGCTGTGGCCGACGCTGTCCCGTCCAAGTACACGGACCGGGCATGAGGATTCTCTCGCCGGGCGCGCGGCAGGTTGTCGACCGGACCGATGCGGTGTCGGCCGTGGTCGCCCGGCACACCGTCAGGACGCCACTCCAGGACTTCGAGACCGCGAGCGAGCGCTGCGGCGCGCGGCTCCTTCTCAAGTGCGAGCACCTGCAACGAACCGGCTCGTTCAAGGTGCGCGGCGCCCTCGCGAAGGTCTCGAGGCTCGACGACGAGCAGCGAGCGCGCGGTGTCGTCACCGCCTCCACGGGCAATCACGGCCTCGGCGTCGCCTATGCGCTGGCAACGCTCGGCGGGACCGGGTTCGTGTGCGTTCCGGAGACCGCCTCGCCGGTGAAGGTTGCGGCGATCCGCCGCACCGGAACGGAGGTTCGGGTCCTGGGCCGTGAGCCTGGCGAAACGGAGTTGCTGGCGCGTGCGCTCGCCGAGGAACTCGGCTGCATCTACATCAGCCCGTACAACGATCTCGACGTCATCGCCGGGCAGGGAACCGTCGGCCGGGAGATCGTCGAGCAGCTCGGTGACCGCGAGCTCGACGCGATCGTGGTCTCCGTCGGCGGCGGCGGCCTGATCTCCGGGGTCGCATCGGCAGTCGTGTCACGGCTGCCGCATGTCCGCGTCGTTGGCGCGTCGCCGGCAAACGACGCCGCCATGGCGGCTTGCGTGCGAGCAGGGTCCGTCGTCGAGATCGATGCGCTGCCCACCATCAGCGACGGAACCGCAGGCGGCGTCGAGCCAGGTGCGATCACCTTGCCGCTATGTACCGAGCTCGTCGACGACTGGGTCCTCGTTCGGGAGGACGCCATCCACGCGGCCCTGCAGTTCGTGATCGACACCCGGCACCAGCTGATCGAGGGAGCCGCGGCCACCGCGGTCGCGGCGGCGATCCAGCACGGCGAGCACAACCCCGGCGCGCGTATCGCGGTCGTCTCGTGCGGAGCCAACATCTCCTCCGCAATGCTGCGCAAGGCGTTGGACGTCCAGCAATAAGCCTCATCGGCACGCACGGGCCCGACACGCGCGGCGCGGCTAGCCGCCGTCCGGGAGCCGACGCCTCGTCAGGTCCAGATCGAGCAGGGTGCGATTCAGCGCGGACAGGTCAATAGCGAGCGCCGCGGCGTTCGCCTGTTGGATGTGCACCTGCGTGGCCCCGTCCTCCGACGCCGTGCAGCTGATCCGCAGGACGTGGGAGGAGTTCGCCGTGGTCAGCCGATACGCGACGGACCAGGGCGGCTCGTGGCTGATGATCTCCCCGACCGCGGCGCGGTCGCTGAGTCGGAGCGCGAACGACTCCTCGAGCAGTGCCGGCCGGTCGGCTGGGCTGTCTCGGCTGACGTCTGTGACGTCGGAGACCCAGGCGCTCAACCTGGTCGGGTCGGCCAGGATCGCGAAGACCGCCGGCAGCGCTCGGGAGACGGCGACGGTGAGGTCCTGGCTCACTCGACTCCCCACCCGGCTCCCGAGCGCCGCATCCCCCCGCACGGCGATCCTGGCTCGCCGTATCACCGTATGGGTCGGCCTGGCCGCTCGGCCCCGAATCGGATGCTTCATCGATGCTGCGAAAGTGCTCCTCGGATGAGGCGGTTCGGGGCGCGAGCGCGCTCACTGATCATCCGAGGTGATAGCTTCGCGCAATCGGTCCGGACGTGGCGGCCGGTCCTGCCGCGTCGGCGATAATGGGGATGGGCGCGGATGGGCGATATGGCCAGGTTCCGCGACGGGGTGCGGGCGTACCGACGGGCCGTCGGCCGCTCGCAACAGCAGCTCGCCACCGCCGTCGGAGTCCACCCGAACGTCCTCAGTCACAAGCTCAACCGGCACGGCCGAGCAGTGCTGACCGCCCCCGAGGCGATCCGGATCGTGACGACACTCGCCGGATGGGGCGCCCTGGAGACCCGGTCCGCTGCGGAGGAGCTGTTGGCCGCCGCGGGCGTCCCGGCGCACGCGGTACCCGCCACGGCCTGGACCACCGCGCCGCTGTCGGCCCTACCCGCGGAGACGCCGGGCGTCGCGACGTCGTCCGCGCTACCCATAGACGCGTCCGCCCCGACTAGCGCGGGGGACAGCGGCCGGCTGCGACTCGCCCGGCTGCCGGCACCCCGCACCACGCTGATCGGCCGGCAGGACGAGCGGCGCGACATCGCCCAGGCGCTCGACACCACCCGCCTGATCACGTTGACCGGAGTAGGCGGGACGGGGAAGTCGCGGTTGGCGGTGCAGGTGGCCACGGATGTCGCAGACCGCTACCCCGACGGCGTCGGCTACGTCGACCTGTCGCTGGTGCGCGATCCGGCGTTGCTGGCCACCGCCGTGGCAACGGCGTGCGGCCTGGCGCCGCCCGCGGCAGCCGACGCCGAGTCCGTCCTGATCGACGCCGTGGCCGACCAGCACCTGCTGTTGGTCGTCGACAACCTGGAGCACCTGGTCGAAGGAGCGGCGACGCTAGGCCGGCTGCTCGCGGCCGTTCCCGGACTGCAGGTGCTGGCGACCAGCCGGGTCGCGCTGCGGCTCTACGGCGAGCGCACCATTCGGGTCCCGCCGCTGCCATTGACGGGAAGGTCGACCGATGGGCCGGACGACAGCGACGCGGTGCGGCTGTTCGTCGAACGGGCGGGCGCGGCTGGATACGACTTCGGCGCGACGCCGGACGAGCTCCGTGTGATCAGCCAGATCTGCGCGGCGGTCGACGGGTTGCCGCTGGCGATCGAGTTGGCCGCGGCGAAGACCCGGATGTACGCACCGCGCGAGTTGCTGCCGCTGTTGCAGTCGCGCGTCTCGGTCCTGCAGGGCGGTCCGCGCGACGCCCCCGACAGGCAGCAGACCCTTCGCGCGACTCTCGACTGGAGCTTCGCCCTGCTGTCGCCGTCCGCGCAGCGGCTGTTCGGCTGCGTCGGCATCTTCGCCGGACGCTTCGACGTCGCCGCAGCCGCCGCCGTCAGCGGCGAGCCGGACGACGCGACGATCGGCGACCTGCTCGCCGAGCTCGGCGACCACAGCATGGTCGAGATCCGTACCGGGCCGGGTCCGCGGTTCGCCCTGCTGCAGACCGTCCGGGAGTACGCGTTGGCGCGCCTGGCTGAGCGGGGCGACGAGGACGTTGTCGAGCAACGCAACCTCGGCCACTACCTCGCCCAGGCCCACGCCTTGCCGTCCCCCGCCGGAACGGCCCGGTCTGACGCGCTGGCCTCTTTGGACGCCGTGTACCCGAACATCCGGGTGGCTCTCGACTACGCACTCCACAAGGGCGGGGCTGATGCCGCCTGCTTGAACGACGGCCTGCTGCTGGCCGCCGCGGTCAGCCCGATGTGGCTGTATCGCGGCCCCCTGGCCGAAGGGCTGCTGTACCTGCAGCGGCTGCTGGCCGTCGACCAGAGTCGCGTCGATGCCGCGGCCCGGGCCGGCGCCGTGCTCCGACTGTGCGCGCTGGCCTGCTTCGCCGGCGACTACGAGCTCGCGGCGAACTACGGCCGTCAATGCATCGAGCTGTTCCAGCAGCTCGACGATCAGCATGGACTGGCGCGCGCCTACCGATACCGCGGTGAAGCTTCCTACGCCTTGGGCGACCTGGACGCCGCTGCCGCGATGTTCGAGCGCGCGCTCGAGACCGCGCGAGGCAGCGGCGACGAGGAAGGGCAAGGCCACGCGGCGAACATGCTCGGACAGTTGCTGCGTCACCAGGGGGCGCTCGACGACGCCCGCCGGTACCTGTGCGATGCGGTGGCCCGCTTCATCCGCGCGGGCTTTCCGACCGGGGTCGGTTCGACGTTACACAGCCTCGCTGAAGTTTCGCGTGATCAAGGCAACCTCGACGAGGCGACGCAGCTGGTACACGCCGCGCTGCGGATATCCGACGCGACCGGCGACACGCGCGCGATTGCCTACATCTTCGAGGCCCTGGCCAGCCTGGCCAGTCTGCAGGGAGACAACGCCCAGGCGCTGCGCCTTCTCGGTACCGCGCACGCCATCCGCGAGCGGATCGGCGCCCGCCTCGCCCCGGTCGACCAGGGCGCGCTGCGCCGCATCATGGCGGCCACCTTCGCCGCAACGACCGCCGCCGACCAACAGGCCGCGTACGCCCGCGCCCGTGCAGTTCCCCTCGAGACCGCGATCCGCGACGTGCTGAGCGAGGCACTCCCGGTCATCGCCTCCGGAAGCGACGACGAGTTCACTGGTTGGATCATGAGCCGCGTCGTCGACGACGAGGTTCATGCCGACGATTAGCAGCGAGCCGGCCCGCCCGATTCCTGACGCAACCCCAAAGCCACAGGCGGTGGTCAGTCGCCGAGCATCCGCGTGTGGGCGTCGCTGCCGAATATGCGCTGCGGGTCGACGGCGTCACGCATCTTGAGAAAGCGGTCGAAGTCGGGGTACAGGGGTCGCAGCTCGGCGGCGTCGTGGTCGAATTCCTTGCCCCAGTGCGGCCGTGCACCGAGTGGGCGCATTACGTGCCAGAAGCGCTCGAAGTAATCGCGGCAGTCTGGGCCGTCGGTGCTGTAGGCCCCGATCTGGCAGGTGTCTGCGCCCTGCGCCGGGCTCATCCACATGTCGTCGCCGCGGACGAAGCGGATCTCGAGGGGGAAGTTCGCCGCCGGCCGGCCGTCGTGGAACAGATCGAGGACGCCCTCGAGCGCCTTGCCGGCCTTGCCCAGCGCGAGGGCGGCCTCGGTCTCGCGATGGCGCATGGGCATGGGCGTGTTAAGCATGAGCGTGTCTTGTCCCACCTGCGAGGTGGCGCCGAGGTAGACGCGTGACAGGCGGGAGTTCATCCCGGCGGTGAGGGCGGGTCGCCGGTGTTGCAGCGCGACCACTGCCGGGAACACCCAGCGGTGCATGATCCGTTCGTCGACCCAGCGCCGGGTCACGGCACTGGGCCGACGAGTCGCCGGCTCGGTGGTGCGCGCATAGCGCACGACTTGCGCGAGTGGGGCGTGTGGCAGCCACCAGACCTTCACGTATTCGGCGCTCGACGCAAGCGACGCCAGCGCGCTGGGGACCTCCTCGATCGGGATGTGCTCGATCGTCTGGTGCAGCCGGCCGGCGGGGACGATCCGAAGCGTCACCTCGGTAACGGCGCCGAGCGCACCGAGGTGGACGCGGGCGCCGTCCAGGCGATCGTCCTCCTCGCCGATCACAAGCACGTCATTCGTGCCGGTGACCATGCGAAGACCAGTCACCAGGCCGGCGATGTTGCTGTGCCGCAGGCTCGAGCCATGGGTGCCGGTCGCAATCGCCCCCGCGACCGACTGGGCCTGGATCGACCCGACGATCGGCAGCGAGAACCCCTCGCGCAGCAGCACCGCGCTCAGCTCACGCAACCTCATGCCGGCCGACACTGTGACCAGGCCTCGCGCGCGATCGATCACCGTTGCGCCGGACCACGCATCCAACGAGACAGCCTCGGTGTCCGGGACCGCGATGCGCGAGAACGAATGCCCCGCGCCGACAATCCGCAGCCGGCGCCCGCGACTCGCTGCACTCTCGATGACACGACGCAGGTCGGCCTCGCTTGTCGGCAGGTGCCACCGCACCGGCGACGAGATCGCTGTCCGCGCCCAGTTGACGAACCTGCCCGCGCCGTCGCGGGGCGGCGCAGCGGTCGGCCGTGACGGCAACCGGGCATGACCAGTCACGGGACGCACCGTAGGGCCGACCATGATTGAGGTCAATCAAGCGAGGGCGTCCGCCGCTACGCGCCGACTCTCTCCAGTGTGACGCTGACCGGCCTGATAGCAGAGCTTGGGCGTTCAAGGGCGATGGTGGACTGGCGAGCGTCGTAGGTGTGGGCGCGTGAGGTGGCTCGGCGTGCGCGGTAGGCGGCGACGGCGGCGCGGTTGCTGCATCCGCCGTCGCAGTAACGTTTGGACTTGTTCTTGGTCAGGTCGATGGTGACGGCGTTGCAGTCGTGCATGTCGCAGATGCGCAGCCGGTCGAGCGCCTGGCTGCGCACGACGTCGACGAAGGCCATCGCTGCCTCTACTGCCATCCGGGTGGCTAACGGTGCCTGCGGTGCGGTGGCGTGTAGGTGGTAGTCCCAGGCCTCGTGTTTGACGAGCTGGGGTAAAGCGTTGCCGGCGCGCAGCATGTCGTTCACGTGCTGGACGGCGTCGTCCTTGTCGCTGTCCCAGAGTGCCCGAAGCTGCGGGCGTAGCGCGCGGACCGCCTCGAGTTCTTGGGCGTCGTGGGTGCGCGTGCCGGTCCAACCCCAGGTCTGCACGAACTCGTCGAGCGCGGCTAGGTCGGTGAGGTGGTCATCAGCCCCGTCGACGGTATTGACCAGGGCAACGGCGGCAGCGAGGGCCACCTCGGTGTCATGAGCAAAAACCACGTTGACTCCTAACAGCTCGACCGACTAGCGTGACGCGTGTCATCAGTATCCGGCTAGTTTGCATATTACAGAGGCGAACGTGTCGTCACCAGGTAACGCCGCCACCGGGGTGGGCTTGGCGCTGCTGTCCGCGGCGACATTCGGTACCTCCGGATCGTTCGCGACGGCGCTGCTTGACGCCGGGTGGACACCCGATGCCGTGGTGATCGCGCGGATCAGCATTGCCGCGGCGCTGCTCGCGGCGCCGGCGGCCGTTGCGTTGCGCCGCGCGCCGGCGACGTTGCGCGCCGCGACAGCACCGATGCTCATCTACGGGGTCGCCGCTGTCGGCGGTGCCCAGGTGTGCTTCTTCAATGCGGTCAAGTACGTCCCGGTGGGGGTCGCGCTACTGCTGGAGTACCTCGGCATCGCCCTGGTGGTCGGCTGGATGTGGCTGCGGCACCGGCAGCCGCCGCGCCCGCTCACGATCGCCGGCATGGCCGTTGTGCTGATAGGGCTGAGCTTCGTGCTCGACCTGTTCGGCAGCAGCCACATCAACGTGTTGGGCGTGCTCTGGGGGCTCGGCGCGGCCGTTGGCCTCGCCGCCTTTTTCGTCCTCTCGGCGCATTCCACCGACAGGCTGCCGCCGATCGCAATGGCCTGCGCCGGATTAGCCGTCGCAGCGGTCGCCCTCATGGCAGTCGGCGTGATCGGAATCCTGCCGCTACATGCGACCTTCGGCGCGGTGCGGCTCGTCCACCGTCAAGTGAGCTGGCTAGTACCGGTTGCGGGACTATCGATCGTCGCCGCCGCCATCGCATACGTGGCAGGCATCCACGCCGCGCGTCGACTCGGCCCGAAACTCGCATCCTTCGTCGGACTGACCGAGGTGCTGTTCGCCGTGTTGTTCGCGTGGTTGCTGCTGGGCCAGCTGCCGAGCGCCGTGCAGGGCATCGGCGCGGTTGTCGTCATCACCGGCATCGTGCTGGTCCGCCTCGACGAGTCCGCGAGGGTGCCCGAGCAGCCGAAAGACCGCACGACGTCGCACGGCACGGCACCCGAGCCGGCGGTCGAGCCAGCCTGACCGCCCGGGACTTCGACCGTCAGGTGCGAGACTGCCCGCATGACGACCACACCGCCGGCGCCGACCGCGGATCGTCCCTCGGTGTTGATCTACACGGATGGCGCCTGCAAAGGCAATCCGGGTCCGGGCGGATGGGGAGCGTGGTTATCCAGCGGCTCGTACGAGCGCGAGCTGTCCGGCGGCGCAGCCGCGACCACGAACCAGCGAATGGAACTGACTGCTGCCATCGAAGCGTTGTCCGCGCTCACGCGAGCATGCGACGTGGTGCTGTATACCGACAGCAAGTACGTCCTGAACGGCATGACCTCCTGGATCAAGGGCTGGAAACGAAACGGCTGGATGACCGCGGACAGGCAGCCGGTCAAGAACGCCGACCTCTGGCGCGCCCTGGCCGCCGCCGCGGCACCGCACAACGTCGAGTGGCGGTGGGTACGAGGACATGCCGGTGATCCCGGCAACGAGCGAGCCGATGCGCTGGCCAACGCGGGCGCCGCTCAGTCGTCGGCGAACGCCGTTCACCGTGCTGCAGCTACACGGACATCGCCTCGATGACGCTTTGGGCCGAGTCGGTAGGGGTGAGCGCGGTGCGGTGCAATGGCTTTGCGGC
>JBKPQY010000093.1:0-10986 GCA_046734315.1 Actinomycetota bacterium
CCCCCCCCCCCCCGACAACACCACCACACACAAGTCGTCGGCAGCGTCAGATGTGTATAAGAGACAGCCTCCACGCTGCTCCAGCCCGCCGCATTGCCGCGGACGAGCGCCCAGACGAGCCCGAGCGCGGCCGCTGTCCCAAGCCCGAGGCCCAGCAGGTCGAGCGGAGCCCCGGGTACCCGACTGGTGGGGATCCGCGTAAGCACCAGGGGAATCGTCACCACGGCGATCGGCACGTTGATCCAGAAGATCCACTGCCAGGCGATGCCCTGCGTGACGGCCCCGCCCACGACCGGCCCGAGTGCGGCGGCGAGGCCCGTGACGCTGCCGTAGACGCCCATCGCGCGGCCGCGCTGCTGCGGCGGGAAGGCGACGTTCACCAGGCTCAGCGCCAGGGGCATCACCACAGCAGCGCCGACGCCTTGCACGGCCCGGGCGGCGATGAGCGCGCCGACGTTCGTGGACAGCGCGCACGCCGCAGATGCCACGGCGAACAGGGCCAGCCCGGCGGCGTAAGCGCCGCGACGTCCGTATCGGTCGCCCACTGTCGCGGCGCTCATCAGGAATACAGCAAAGCTGAGCGTGTAGGCGTTGACCGTCCACTCCAGATCCTCGATCGACGCGCCGAGGTCGCGGTGGATCGTGGTCAGCGCGGTTGCCACGACGAGCATGTCGAGCACGACCAGGAACGACCCGACCGAGGTCAGCGCCAGGATCCAGCGCTGCGTAGTCCGATTCGTAGTCATGCCGGTACTGACACCGGCGCCGCCCGATTCCCGTCACGGCCGGTGTCGGTACCGGCAGGAGAAGGGCGATGCGATGCGAGGATGCGATGGTGAACGAGTCGGCGCTGGTGCGAGCCCGGACCGGCGATGGGACCGCGTTCGCCGAGCTGACCCGGCCGTTCCGGCGCGAGTTGCTGCTGCACTGCTACCGGATGCTCGGCTCCGTCCAGGACGCAGAGGACCTGCTCCAAGAGACGCTCGTCGCGGCCTGGCGCGGACTCGACCGGTTCGAGGAGCGGTCCGGGTTGCGCACCTGGCTCTACCGCATCGCGACGAACCGTTGCCTGAACGCGCTGCGCGCGCGCGATCGCCGGCCGGACATGAACATGCCTGACGTGCCGCTCCCCGAACCGACCCGGGTGGTCGACCCGCTCTGGCTCGAGCCGTTCCCGGACGCGCTGCTGTCCCGGCTGCCCGAGAGCGCGCCCGGCCCGGAGGCGGCGCTCGAGCAGCGGGAGAGCCTCCGGCTGGCGTTCATGGTCGCCGCGCACACCCTGCCGCCTCGGCAGCGGGCCGTGCTGGTGTTACGCGACGTGCTGGGATTCCGCACCGCCGAGGTCGCGCGCATGCTCGACACCACCGAGGACGCCGTCGGCAGCGCCCTAAAACGCGCCCGCGCCACCCTGGCCGCACAACCGCCGGACAATGCTCCCGCCCCCGGCTCGGCAGCCGAGCGGGCGGTCGTCGACGCGTTTGCCGACGCCTTCCAGGACGGCGACGTGCCCCGCATCGTCGCGCTGCTCACGGACGACGCCTGGTTGACGATGCCGCCGCTGCCGCTGGAGTACCAGGGCCGTGAGCAGGTGGCGCAATTCCTGGTGACGATCCCGTTCCGCGGCACGCGCAGCTACCGTCTCATCCCCACCCGGGCGAACACCCAGCCCGCGTTCGGTGCCTATCTGCGCGACGCGCACACCCCGATCTGGCACGCACACGGCCTCGTCGTGCTGACCCTCACCGGGACCGAGATCTCAGCCGTCACCCGCTTCATGGACACCGGCGTCCTGCCCCATTTCGGCCTGCCCCGCGTTCTGCGCGACTAGCGCCGTGCGCACCCGCATGTGCTCGACGACGTTCAGCACGACAAGCACGGCAGCTACGAGCATCAGCGCCCCGAGCGCGGGCAGATGCGGTGCCAGCGGCAGCAGCGCCAGCACGACAGCCGATGCGGTGAGCCGGGTGGTGGAGACGAGCCGGAACATCGCCCACCGCGTGTAGCCAAAGGTTGCGAGGTACAGCGCGCTGCCGCCGAGCAGCAGCCCGGTCACACCCCAGCTCAGCTGGTCGCCCGGTCGCACGACCGCCTCGCGCATCCCGACCGCGATCGAGATCACCGCGCCGACCAGCATCAGGTGCCCGTAGGACATGACATGCCGGGCGATGTGCGTCTGCACCTGTGCGGTCGTCATCGCGTAGCGCATCGCGTCCGCGGCGAAATGGAAGTACACCCACCACAGCCCGCACGCCAACACGAACGCCGTGGCCACCGCGGCCAGCACGCCCGCGCCCAGATGCTTGTCCGAAGCCGCCGGCCCGCCGATCGCGACCACGGACTCGCCGAGCGCGATGATCAGCAACAGCCCGAACCGTTCGGCGAGATGCGACGGGTCGAAGCGCATCGTGCGCAGCCGCCCCTGCAGGATGGTCGGCGACGAGAGGTCGATCGCGGCAGCTACCGCCCAGATCGCCTCGCGGGCGCTGCCGTGCGCGAAGCCGCCCGCGAAGATCAGCGGCCCGCTGACCATCAGCCCGACCGCGATGGGGTTGAGCGTGAACGGGATCCGCCGGAACAGCATGATCGCCAGCACGACGCGGGCCGCGAGGTACGCGCAGCCGAACAGCGCGCCGCGTTCGCCGTATGCCTCGGGCACGGCAAGCGCCATGAACAACCCGGCCAGCGCCACCGCGAAGATGCCGATGCGGCTGGCCGCTCCGCTGAGGTCCTGGGTGTTGGCCAGCACGGAGGTCCCCACCCAGGACCAGTAGATCGGCACGAAGACGACCAGCGCCCGAAGCACGCCTGCCCACGAGTGGTCGGCATGCAGCAGCGCCGAGACCTCGGTGACCGCGAAGACATAGACCAGATCGAAAAACAGCTCCGCCCAGGTGACCCGCTTCTCCGTGATCGCGACGTCCGCCACCTACGACCTCCCTCGCCGAGCCCTCACCCGCCCAGGAAGCGGGCCAGGTCCTCGGCGGTGTCGATGTCTGCGGGGTCACCGGCGCAAGGCACCTCGGTTACCAGGTCCGGATGCTCGCGCAGGAACGCCCGCGCCCCCGCCTCTCCCTCGGCCAGTGCCGCGACGTTCGTCCACAGTGGACGGTCGATGACGACCGGATGCCCTCGGTGGCCGCCGTAGGTCGCGACGGCGATCGGCGCCGTTACCTCCAGCGTGCGGCGCACCGCGTCAACGGTGATGCCCGGGGTGTCGACGAGCACGATCGCCGCCCGATCGCCGGAGGCAGCAGCGAGGCCGAGCCGTAGCGACGACCCCATGCCCCGATCCGGGTCGGAATTGACCACGACGACGGCGCCGTCGACGCGGGTATCGGCGCGGACAACCACAACCACTTCGGCGCAGCCGCCGTCGGACAGCACCCGAACCGCCCGATCGACCAGGCGCTCGCCGGCGACCACGACATCCGCCTTGGGCCGGCCCAGCCGCCTGCCCGCACCGGCGGCCAGGACGATGCCGGACACGGTCACGGACGGTCGAAGGACGCGAGGACCACGGCGGTCTGCAGCGCAGCGACGGTGGCCTCGTAGCCCTTGTCCTCCTTGGCGCCGGGCAGGCCCGCCCGGTCGAGCGCCTGTTCATCGGTGTCGCAGGTGAGCACGCCGAATCCGATCGGCACGCCCGTGCGCACGGCCACCGCGGTGAGCCCGTCGGTCGCCGCGTTGCAGACGTACTCGAAGTGCGGCGTCGCGCCCCGGATCACCACGCCGAGGGCGATGATCGCATCGAAGCCGGCACCTGCCAGGCGGGCCGCCGCCACCGGCAGCTCGAACGCGCCCGGCACGCGCACCTCGGTCACCTCGCGGACACCCGAGGCGGCCAGCGCCCGCCTGGCACCGTCGAGCAGGCCACCCATCACCGTGGCGTGCCACTGCGCCGCCACGACGGCAACCCGCAGCGCCGCGGCACCGTCCACAGTGGACAGCTCAGGAGCACCGTCACCGCTCATGCCGTCGGCTCCTCGAGCTCGAGGTCATGACCCATCCGGTCGCGCTTGGTCTGCAGGTAACGCAGGTTCTCGGGGTTGGCGTGCACGGGCAGCGGCACCCGCCCGACGATGCGCAGCCCGTAGCCTTCCAGGCCGGCGCGCTTGGCCGGGTTGTTCGTGAGCAGCCGCATCGTCCGCACGCCGAGGTCGTAGAGGATCTGCGCGCCCGTCCCGTAATCGCGGGCGTCGGCGGGCAGGCCCAACTCCAGGTTCGCGTCGAGCGTGTCCGCGCCGGCGTCCTGGAGCTGGTAGGCCTGAAGCTTGTGCAGCAGGCCGATGCCGCGGCCCTCGTGCCCGCGGATGTACAGCACGACTCCACGCCCCTCGCGGGCCACGGCGGCCAGCGCAGCGTCCAGTTGCGGGCCGCAGTCGCAGCGCAGCGAGCCGAAGACGTCCCCGGTCAGGCACTCGGAGTGCACCCGCACCAGCACGTCCTCGCCGTCGCCGATGTCGCCGAACACGAAGGCGACGTGCTCACGTTCGTCGTAGGACGCGTGGTACCCGACGGCGGTGAACTCCCCAAACCGCAGCGGCACCCGCGCCGAGGCGACCCGCTCGACCAGCTTGTCGAAACGCCGCCGGTAGGCGATGAGGTCGGCGATCGAGATCAGCGCCAGGTCGTGCTCGTCGGCGAACAGCCGCAGTTCGTCGACGCGCGCCATGCCGGCCGGATCCTTCTCGGAGACCATCTCGCACAGCACTCCGGCCGGCCGCAACCCGGCGAGCCACGCAAGGTCGACCGCGGCCTCGGTGTGCCCGGGCCGGCGCAGCACCCCGCCGTCCTTGGCTCGCAGTGGCACGACGTGGCCGGGACGGGAGAAGTCCTCCGGACCTGCGTCGGGGTTGGCCAACAGGCGCATCGTCAGCGCCCTGTCGGTCGCCGAGATGCCCGTCGTAATGCCCTCACGCGCGTCGACGGTGACCGTGTAGGCCGTGCCCCTGCGGTCCTGGTTCACCCGGTACATCGGCGGCAGGTCCAGGCGGTCGGCGTCCGATTCGGTGATCGGCACGCAGATGTAGCCGGACGTGTAGCGGACCATGAACGACACCAACTCCGGCGTGGCCAGCTCGGCGGCGAAGATCAGGTCACCTTCGTTCTCGCGGTCCTCGTCGTCGACGACGATCACGGCCTTGCCGGATTTGATGTCCGCGAGGGCCCGCTCGATGGTGTCGAGCCGGACCGCGCTCGCATCGCGTCCGTCGGCTGCGTCGCTGCTCATCGCGTCTCGCCGATCAGGCGGGCCACGTACTTGGCGAGCACGTCCACCTCTAGGTTCACCGGGTCGCCGGGCTGTTTCGCGCCGAGCGTGGTGGCGCGCAGGGTCTCCGGTATCAGCCCGACCTCGAACCAGTCGGGCCCGACCCGGGTCGCAGTCAGGGAGACCCCGTCCACGGCGATCGAGCCCTTCTCCGCGACATAGCGGGCGAGATCGGCGGGCAGGCCGAACCGGACGAGATCCCAGGCATCGCCCGGCGTACGACTGATCAGCACGCCAGTGCCGTCGACGTGGCCCTGCACGATATGCCCGTCCAGGCGGCCGTGGGCACGCACTGCCCGCTCGAGGTTCACCCGTTCGGCCGGGCGCAGCGCGCCGATGACCGAGCGCTTGAGCGTTTCGGCCATGACGTCGAAGTGCAACTGTTCGCCGTCCATGGCCACCACGGTGAGGCACACCCCGTTCACGGCGATCGACGCGCCGTGACGCGCGTCCCCGGAGACGGCGGGAGCGCGCACCACCAGCACCGCCGAATCGCCGCGCGGCTCCAGCCCCACGACCATGCCGAGTTCTTCGATGATCCCGGTGAACAACGGCAGCTACTCCCCTTCCGACCAGATCGGCCGCGCGACGATCTTCACGTCGCTGCCGACCCGGGTCACGGTATCGACCTCCAGTGTGACCGCATCGGCTACCGTGACTATTCCCGCGTCGCCCAGTGACGACGGTCCGGCACCCAGCAACTTCGGCGCGAGGTAGGCAATCACCTCGTCCACGCAGCGTGCCTCGACGAACGCCCCGGCAAGGGTGGGCCCGCCTTCGAGCAGCACGTGGCGCACCCCCCGGTCGTGCAGCGCCTTCAGCGCGAAGCGGGGCACGGCGGTGTCGAGCAGCAGCGTCTCGGCGGCGCTGTCGCGCACCCGTGCGTTCTGCCGCACCCGGTGCCGCCGGTCGAGGACGACGCGCAGCGGCTGGTGCTCGGCCAGGCGGTCGTCCGCGTCGCGAACGGTCAGGTGCGGGTCGTCGGCGAGCACGGTACCGCTGCCGACGACGATCGCGTCGACGACGCCGCGGAACGCGTGCGAATCGGCGCGGGCGGCCGGGGAGGAGATCCATCGCGCGGTCTGGTCGGCGGCGGCCACGCGGCCGTCCAGCGTGCTGGCCAGCTTCCAGGTGACGAACGGCCTGCCGGTGCGCAGGGCAGAAAGCCACGGCCGTAGCGCACCCGAGGCGGCCTTGGCGTCCTCCACGCCGGCGACGACCTCGACGGCCATCTCGCGCAGCCGGTCCGCACCGCCCGCGGCCTGCGGGTTCGGGTCGTCGACGGCGTACACGACCCGGGCGATGCCGGCCTCGAGTAATGCCTCGGTGCACGGTCCGGTGCGGCCGATGTTCGCGCAGGGTTCGAGCGTGACCACCGCCGTGCCGCCCCGTGCGCGCTTGCCTGCGCGGCGCAGCGCCTCGATCTCCGCGTGCGGACCGCCGGGCGGCCGCGTCGCGCCTTCACCGGCAAGCACGCCGGCCGTGTCGAGGATGACCGCGCCGACCGCCGGGTTCGGGCTCGTGCGCCCCCGCACCGTCTCGGCAAGCACCAGCGCGCGATGCATCGCGGCCCGCTCCGCCTCGCTGACCGCCGTCATGTCGGGTCCATCACCGCCCGGGCACGGGCACGGAGCGCCTCGACGGCCTTCTCCGGGTCGTCGGCCGCATAGACGGCGGTCCCCGCAACGAAGACGTCGGCGCCCGCCTCGGCGGCGGCAACGATCGTCTGATCGTCGATGCCGCCGTCGACCTCGACGTGGAGCCGCAGATGCCCGGAGCTCGAGCGCCGGCGGGCGAGGCGCACCTTGTCCAGCAGCGCCGGGATGAAGTCCTGGCCGCCGAAGCCGGCCTTGATCGTCATGACGAGCAGCGTGTCGAAGTCGGGCAGCAGATCCAGGTACGGCTCGAGCGGGGTGTCACGGTCGACGGCGAGCCCGGCCAGTGCGCCCGCGGCGCGGACGTCCCGGGCGATGCGTCCCGGATCCTCCGCCGCCTCGGCGTGGATGCTGACATTGACGGCCCCGGCCTCGGCGTAGCCGATGGCCCAGCGGTCCGGGTCGTCGATCATCAGGTGGCAGTCGAGCGGCAGCGCGGTAGCCTTTCGCAGGCTCTGTACAACCGGCAGGCCGATGGTGAGATTCGGGACGAAGTGGGCGTCCATGATGTCGACGTGCAGCCAGTCCGCGCCGCTCACCGCCGCCGCCTCGTCGGCGAGGCGCGCGAAGTCGGCGGCCAGGATGCTCGGCGCGATCATCGGCTCGCCACCCACCTGTGACGTCACGTCAAGAGTCTAGGGCCGTGCCGATGTAGTCCGCTTGTGTTCAGCTGCGTGACCGTGCGGCGCGCGTCATCCTTGTAGCAGCGCGCAGAACATTGCGTCCGTGCCGTGACGGTGCGGCCACAACTGGACCGTGGGCCCGTCGTCCAGACGCGGCACACCGGGGAATGCGGGGCGCGCGTCGAGCAGGGCGGCCCCGGCGACGACGTCGCGCGTTTCCGCCAGATGCGGCGAGCACGTCACGTAGGCGACGACGCCGCCGGGCCGGACGACGCGCAGCGCCGTCGTGAGGAGCTCACGCTGCAACGCATCGAGTTCCGGCACGTCCGACGGGTCGCGCCGCCACCGCGCCTCGGGGCGGCGCCGCAGTGCACCCAGTCCGGTGCACGGCGCGTCCAGCAACACGCGGTCATAGCTGCCCGTCAGCTCACGGGCGTCACCGACCAGTACCTCGACGTCCCACTGCGCCGTTGCCCGCCGGACCAGCTCGGCCCGGTGCGGGTGCAGCTCGTTCGCGACAAGCGTCACCCCGCGCGGCGCTGCGATCGCGGCGAGCAGCGCGGCCTTTCCGCCCGGGCCGGCGCACATGTCGAGCCACCGCCCGTCCGGCCCGGATAGCGGCGCAGCGGCGAGGGCAAGCGCACACAATTGGCTCCCCTCGTCCTGGACGGCCGCCCGGCCCTCGCGGATCGACGGCATCGCCGCCGGGTTGCCGCCTTCAAGCCGTACCGCGTACGGCGACCACGGGCCGGCTGTGCCGCCCGACTCAGCGACCAGAGCGTCGCGCTCGAGCAGGCCCGGCCACGCCACGAGGTGTGTCTGCGGGCGCGCATCGTCGGCGACGAGGGCGGCCTCGGCTTCGGCAATGTCGCCGCCCAGGGCGTCGGCGAACGCGGCCACGATCCACTCGGGATGACCGGTGCGGAGCGCCAGCACGCGCAGCGGCGACGCGCCGTCGCCGAGCCGGCGGGTCCACTCGTCCCAGTCCGCCTCGGCCACCCGGCGCAGTACCGCATTGACGAATCCGGCCGCCCGCGCGTGTCCGGTCGCCCGCGCGAGGTCGACCGTCGTGGCCACCGCGGCGTGTCGCGGCACCCGGGTGCGCAATACCTGATAGGCACCCAGCCGCAGCAGGTCGAGCACCGGAGCGTCCACAGTGGACAGTGGCCGGTCGACGCAGTCCGCCAGAATCGCATCCAGCGTGCCCTGCGCCCGCACCGTGCCGTAACCGATCTCGGTCGCGAGTGCGGCGTCCCGGCTCGACAGCCGGCTCTCCGACAGCAGCGCCGGCAGCAGCAGGTTGGCGTACGCCTGCCTCTCGGCGACGCCGCGCAGCAACCGGTACGCGGCAAGTCTCGCCGGGTCAGCCAAGTCGCTCGCCGGGCCCCGGCCGAACGCCGCGAGCCCAGTCGGGCGCCGGCACCGGGCGCTTGCCCGGTGCGTGAACGTCACCCAGCTCCACCGGCCCGGTAGCCGTACCGACCCGTGCGGACTGCTTCGTCACACGCAGCTCGCCCGGATGCAGCGCCGAGCCGTCCACCAGCCGGACCGGGCCGAGCTTGAGCCGCTGGTCACGAAACAGCGTCCACGCCCCCGGAACGGGCGTGCATGCCCGGACCAGCCGGTCGACGTGCACGGCGGGCGCCGTCCAATCCACGCGAGCGTCATCGACGGTGATCTTGGCCGCAACCGAAACGCCGTCTGCTGTCTGCGGACGGGGCGTGAGCGACCCCGCGGCAATGCCGTCCATGGTGGCAACGAGCAGATCGGCGCCACTGCGAGCGAGGCGCTCGAGCAGCTCGCCGGCCGTGTCGGTGGCCCGGATCGGCTCTGTGACCACGCCGTACACCGGACCGGTGTCGAGGCCTGCCTCGATCATGAATGTCGACGCCCCCGTGATCTCATCGCCGGAGAGGATCGCGCGCTGTACCGGGGCCGCGCCGCGCCAAGCGGGCAGCAGCGAGAAGTGCAGGTTCACCCAGCCTTGCTGGGGGATCGCCAGCGCGGCTGCTGGAATCAGCGCGCCGTAGGCGACGACGGGGCAGCAATCCGCGCGCAGATCGACGAGTCGCTCCAGGAAGTCGGGATCGCTGAGCCGAGCCGGTGACAACACCGGCAGGCCCTCCTTCACGGCGAGCTGCTCGACGGGCGAGGCGACCTCACGCCGGCCCCGCCCGGCACGCGCGTGTGGCCGGGTGAGCACGGCGACGACCTCGTGACGCGACGAGTCGAGCAGCGCCGTCAGCGACGGCACCGCCGTCTCCGGCGTCCCCGTGAAGACCAACCGCATCAGAGCGCCCGCCCCAGAGTGGGATGCGGGCTGACCTTGACGCGGGGCGGTGGCTGGCCGAACCACTCCGCCTCACGGATCGCCTTGAGCGCCGCCTTGCGGGTCTCGGCGTCGAGCCGGTCCACGAAGAGGACGCCGTCGAGGTGGTCGGTCTCGTGCTGGACGCAGCGCGCAAGCAGTTCGGTGCCCTCGACCGTGACCGGGTCCCCGTACATGTTCTGCCCGTGAGCCACTACGTGCTGGCGGCGCCGGCAGTCGAACTTCAGGCCCGGGATCGACAGGCACCCCTCCTCGCCGTCCTGCTCCTCGTCGGACGGGAAGTGCAGCACCGGGTTGACCAGGTGGCCGGACTGTTCGTCATCGAGGTGATACGTGAACACGCGCAGCCCGACCCCGATCTGCGGCGCGGCGAGTCCGATGCCCGGCGCGTCCAGCATGGTCTCCGCGAGGTCGGCGACGAGCGTGCGCAGCTCCTTGTCGAAGGCGGTCACCACCTCGGCCGGCGTACGCAGCACGGGGTCGCCGAACAGTCGGATTGTCTGAACGGTCACAGGGCGAGTCTACGGATCGGCCCCGCTGCGCCGGGCGCGTCTGCATGCGCCGGGCGACAATCGCTTGCCACAACTTTTGCCAGATCTGTCGTAAACAGGAAGTCTTCTTGCCCGGAGGTGAGCGAGCCCGGAAGGCGCAGCTCGAACGCTCCGACGATCACGGATGTCGCCCGCGCCTGCGGTGTCGCCGCCGCGACGGTGTCCCGGGCGCTGTCCCAGCCGGGACGGGTCAACGCGCAGACTGCGCAGCGCATCCTGCTGACAGCGCAGCAGATGGGCTATCGGCCCAATCCCATCGCCCGGGCGCTTCCATCCGGGCGCACGCTCATGCTGGCCCTGCTCGTCCCGGACGTCACCAACCGTTCTTCAGCGAGCTCATCCGAGGCGCTGAGCGGCAGGCAGCAGCCGCCGGCTACACGCTCGTGCTCGCCGACACCGACGAGTCGCCCGAGGTGGAGAGCGTCCACGCCGAACGCTTGGCTCGCATGGTCGACGGCCTGGTCGTCGGGACCCCCCGGCTGCCGGAGCAGCGCATCGCCGCGCTCGCCAGCACGCGCCCCCTCGTGCTGGTCAACGGCGCGGTGCGTGGGGTGCCCAA
>JBKPQY010000094.1:0-17373 GCA_046734315.1 Actinomycetota bacterium
TGCACATCGAGATCGGGAAGATCGCGGCGAAGTAAATCTGTCCGGGGAAGAAGGCCGCGATCAGCAGGCACATCCAGCGGGTAGCGGTCGAACGCGCATCGGACAGCAGACTCCACATGAGGACCAGGACGAGGTACCAGCATGCCCACGCGATCACGAGCCCGGCGGTCTGGAGCGGTAGACCCGTGACGGTCGACAGGCCGCGCATCGCGTAGGGATACCCCGGGAACCAGCCGATCGTGCCGCAGAGGTAGTTGCCCGGCGGCAGGTGCGCGGGCAACGCATGCGTGGGGCAGTGCCAGACGGCGCTGTAGCCGCTGCGCGCGATGTGCAGGTATTGCCCGGTGTCCCAGCGCCCATAGCTCGACGGATCGAGCACCCGCCACCCACGGTAGGGCGAACGCCAGGCGATGAAGGCCCAGGCGCTCACCAAGGCAATGAGCGGTGGGACGAGCACCTCCGCGTAGCGGCGCCGGCGGGGACGTGAATCGCCGGGCTCGGCCGTCTCCGGCACGATCCGGGTGCTCGTCAGGTCAGACAACTCGCGGCGCGTCTCCGTCATGATCGGCGATGCAGCGCCCTCGCAGGCGCGGCCTCATGCCTCTGCGATACTGGCTCGTCGAGCATGAGCGTCTCACATACCGACTCGGAGGGTCCTGCGCATGCGTGTCCTGGTTACTGGCGGAGCCGGCTTCATCGGGGCCAACTTTGTGCACCGGACGGTCGCGACCCGCCCCGACGTGCAGGTAACCGTCCTGGACGCGCTGACCTACGCGGGCAGCCAGGCCAACCTGGCGCCGGCTGTGGACCGCATCGACTTCGTTGCAGGCGACATCGCCGATGCCGGCGTCGTCGACAAGCTCGTCGCCGGGGCTGATGTCGTGGTCCACTTCGCCGCCGAGTCGCACAACGACAACTCGCTGTCCGACCCGTCGCCCTTCGTCCAGACAAACCTGGTCGGGACGTTCACCCTGCTCGAGGCGGTGCGCCGCCACGACGTGCGCTTCCACCACATCTCCACCGACGAGGTGTACGGCGACCTGCCGCTCGACGACCCGCGCAAGTTCACCTCGCAGACGCCCTATAACCCGTCCAGCCCGTACAGCTCGACGAAGGCCGGCTCCGACCTGCTGGTGCGCGCCTGGGTCCGCTCATTCGGCGTGCGCGCCACCATCTCGAACTGCTCGAACAATTACGGGCCCTACCAGCACATCGAGAAGTTCATCCCGCGGCAGATCACCAACGTGCTGAGCGGCATCCGCCCGAAGCTATACGGCGCCGGTGCGAACGTCCGCGACTGGATCCACGTCAACGATCACAACGACGCGGTGTGG
This sequence comes from Actinomycetota bacterium, assembly GCA_046734315.1. Taxonomy (GTDB): domain Bacteria; phylum Actinomycetota; class Actinomycetes; order Mycobacteriales; family Jatrophihabitantaceae; genus DASXRA01. The sequence goes on from JBKPQY010000094.1 coordinate 1,335, forward strand.
GCGATCATCGACCGTGGCCGCGTGGGTGAGACCTACCTGATCGGGGCCGACGGCGAGCGCAGCAACAGGCTGGTGCTGGAGTTGATCCTCGAACTGATGGGAAAGCCGGCCGACTGGTACGACCACGTCACCGACCGGCCGGGCCACGACCTGCGCTACGCCATCGACTCGTCCACGCTGCGCACCGAGCTGGGCTGGACGCCTGTGTTCACGGACATGCGTGCCGGGCTTGCCGACACGATCCGCTGGTACTCCGAGCACGAGGCGTGGTGGCGCCCCCGCAAAGAGGCGGTCGAGGCCCGCTACGCGGCGCGTGGTCAGTGAGTGACGGTCGCGGAGGCCGGATATGACCCGCTGGCTGGTCACCGGGGCGGGCGGCCAGCTCGGCACCGACCTCTGCGCCGCCTTGGCCGGCGAGGACGTGCATCCGCTGCGCCACGGCGACCTTGACATCGCCGACGCGGCGGCTGTCGCCGGCACCATCGCGCGTGTGCGGCCGGACGTCGTCGTCAATGCGGCCGCCTACACCGCGGTGGACGCGGCGGAATCCGACGAGGACGCCGCGTACCGGGTCAACGCCGCCGGCCCCGCCGTCCTGGCCGCGGCGCTTTCCGGCACGACGGCAAGGCTGATCCACGTGTCGACGGACTACGTCTTCGCCGGCGACGCCTCCCGCCCGTACGAGGTCGACGACCCGACCGGCCCCAAGTCCGCCTACGGCCGGACGAAGCTGGCCGGCGAGACGGCAGTTCTCGAGCTGCTGCCCGAGGCGTCCTACGTGGTACGCACCGCATGGGTTTACGGCGCCACCGGCGGCAACTTCGTCAAGACGATGGCCCGCCTCGAGCGCTCGCGCGAGACGCTCAGCGTCGTCGATGATCAGCACGGTTCGCCCACCTGGTCGGCCGACCTGGCCCGCGCGCTCGTCGAGCTCGGGCGGGCCGGCGCCCCCTCAGGCATCTACCACTGCACCAATTCCGGGGACACCACATGGTTCGGCCTCGCCCGAGCGATCTTCGAGGAGCTTGGCGCCGATCCGGGGCGCGTCCGGCCGACGACCACCGACGCGTTTCCTCGCCCGGCGCCCCGTCCGGCGTACTCGGTGCTCTCCGATGCCGCGTGGCGCGCCAGGGGCCTTTCACCGCTGCCGCACTGGCGTGACGCCCTGCACGCTGCCTTTGCGGCGCACGCCGATGCGCTTTCCGGGAGCTGAACCGTGGCTCGCGTCGCCGTCATCACCGCGGACGTCCTGGCCGAGCGGATGGCCGGCCCGGCGATCCGGGCGCTGTCCATCGCCGAGGAGCTCGGCGCCCGGCACGACGTCACCTTGATCTCCACCGCCGAGTGCAGCCTCGACCGCCCGCGAATCGCGTGCCGGCACGTCTCGTGGTCGCACCTTCCGGCGGCTGTGGCCGACGCCGAGCTGGTCATCTTCCAGGGGTTCGTGTCCTACCACGCGCCGTGGCTGCTGCGCGGCGACAAAGTCCTCGTCGTCGATCTCTACGACCCGGTGCACCTCGAACAGCTCGAGCAGTTGCGCGGCCATACACCGGTCGAGCGCCGCGCCACGCACGACCTGACCGTGCGGGTGCTCAACGAGCAGCTGGTGCGCGGCGACTTCTTCCTGTGCGCGAGCGAGGAACAACGTCACCTGTGGCTAGGTCAGCTCGCCGCGTTCGGCCGGCTGAACCCGGAGAATTACGACCGCGACCCCACGCTGCGGTCGTTGGTCGCAGTGTGCCCGTTCGGCCTTCCGGACGTACCCGCGCAGCGCAGCCGGCCGGCGGTCAAGGGCGTGGTGCCGGGCATCGGGCTGGACGACAAGGTCGTGCTCTGGGCCGGCGGTGTCTACAACTGGTTCGACCCGCTGACGCTGATCCGGGCCGTCGACCGGATCCGGGTGGATCACGCCGACGTCCGGCTCTTCTTCATCGGCATGACGCACCCGAATCCGGACGTGCCTGCCATGGTCATGGCGACCCGGACCAGGCAGCTGTCCGGCGAACTAGGCCTCACCGACAAACATGTGTTCTTCAACGACGGCTGGGTTGCCTACGACGAGCGGCAGAACTACCTGCTCGACGGGGACGTGGGCGTCAGTACGCACCTCGACCACGTCGAGACGACGTTTTCATTCCGCACCCGCATCCTCGACTACATCTGGGCCGGGCTGCCGATCGTCGCCACGGGTGGCGACACCTTCGGGGCATTCATCGAGCGCGAGGGTCTCGGCGTGCAGGTTGCCGAAGGGGACGTCGACGCGCTTGCCGCGGGCTTGACCCGGACGCTCTACGACACCGGGTTCGCCGAACTATGCCGGACCAACGCGGCTCGCGTCCGTCCCACACTCACGTGGAGCCGAGTGCTGGCGCCACTTGTCTACTTCTGCGAGCGGCCGGCTCGCGCGCCGGACGCCGCATCCGACGCACGGCGCTTCGTCCGACGTCCTGTCATGCCCGCCAATCCGCTCCTGCGGGCCACGAATCGGGCCGCCACGCTGTTCCGGCAGGGTGGCATGGGTCTGCTGGCAGCACGACTAGCCGCCCGGTCCCGTCGAGTCATGCGCGAACGGCGCGGCGGCTGACTACCGCGCGTCGACGCCCAGCCACTTCCGGCAGAACGTTCGCCGGGAAACGACGGCCGCCCGCCCGATGCGCCTGCGCTCCCGCACGCGGCCGGGCAGCTGGCGCGTCACGGCCGACAGGACGTGCAGCCGATGCCGGAGCCGTCCCGTGTGCCCGCCGCGGCGCCGGACCAGCCCGATCGCCGTCACGGCGATGAACCGCAGTAGCGCCGCCGCGACCAGGGAGGCCGGCGCGTTGCGTATCAGCATCAGCAGCTGGTTGCGCTGGTTGTAGAACGCGAACGCCGCTGACGCCTGGTCCGCACTCGCCGAATGCTGGTGGTGGACGACCGCGTCGGGCACGTAGCGGATCCGCCACCCTGCGGTGCCGAGCCGCCAGGACAGGTCGGTGTCCTCGTAGTACAGGAAGAACGTGGGGTCGAAGCCGCCCACCCGCCGGGCGTCGTCGACACGCAGTACGGCCGCGCCGCCGCAGAACGCCGCGACGTCGACCGGTTCGTCGTAAGGGGCTCCGTCCGGCGCGCCGTATCCGCGGTCGTAGCCGACCCCCCATCGGTTCAGCGCGCCGCCGGCGTTGTTCACGCGGCCGTCCCGGGCCAGCAGCAGCCGGCTGGTGACGGCGGCCAGCGACGGGTCGGCATCCAGGTGCTTGATCAGGGCGGAAAGCCATCCGGGATCGGCGACGGCGTCGTTGTTGAGGAACGCCGCGTACTGCGTCGTGGTGGCATCCAGGCCGGACTGCGCGCCACCGGCGAACCCTGTGTTCGAGGCAAGCCGGACCACGCACGCCTCGGGATAGCGTGTTGTGAGCAGCTCGGCGGTCCCGTCCGCGGACCCGTTGTCCACTACGAGAACGCGGTGTGGCTGGGTCTGTACGCGCAGTGAGTCGAGGCAGGCGGGGAGCAGATGGGCCCCGTTCCAGGTCACGACGACGACCGTTACGCGGGGCTGCGACGCGGTCGGCGTGGCCACCCGCAGCGCCTCGGATGTAGACATGGGAGCAGCCCCCTATAGTTGCGAACCTATCAGCCGGGAGAGAACCGGGAGAGAAAGAGGACGTCCAGTGGCGCTGTCCAAGTACGACATCGAGGTCGATCTCGCGAATAGACAGGGCACGAGCCACGCGTTACTCGTCGAGATGGTCGGGGCGAACAAACGCGTGCTCGATGCGGGTTGTGACACGGGCTACCTCGGGGAGGCGCTGGGCGCATTCGGCAACGAGACGTCCGGTGTCGAGATCAACCCGGTTACCGCGGAGGAAGCACGCCACAAGCTCGCTCGGGTCGCGGTCGCAGATCTCGAGAGCACCGACCTCGTCGAGGTGTTCGGTCGCGCCTCGTTCGATGTCGTGGTGTTCGGCGATGTCCTGGAGCATCTGCGCGATCCGCTTTCGGTGCTCCGCCAGGCCAGGCCGCTACTTGCTCCTGGTGGCAGCGTCCTGATCTCGACGCCGAACATCGCGCACGGCGATGTGCGGCTCGCACTGCTGAACGGTCAGTTCAACTACACGAAGCTCGGCATCCTGGACGAGACGCATACCCGCTTCTTCACACGGACGTCGTTGGTCGACTTCCTGCACGATGCGGGGTTCGTTCTGGTCGAGCTGCGGCGCACGAAGGCCGAGCTGTTCAGCACCGAAGTGGGCGTGCGCGCCGAGGACTTCGACGCGTCTGTGGTGGAGGCGGTGCGCGCCGACCCGGAAGCCACCACGTACCAGTTCGTGGTGCGGGCGGTACCCGACGACGCGACGACTATTGCTTCGCAGCAGGCGTTGCGACTGGACGAGGTGGAACGGCAGCTCGCCGAGCTGACTCGAGCCAACGAGCAGCTGACTCGAGCCAACGAGCAGCTCGCGGCCGAGCGTGAGGAGCTGGCCCGCCGGATCGATGAGACTCAGCGGGTGGCCGCGAGCGAATTGGGCCGGGGCGCCCAGGAGCGAGACCGCCTCGCCGCCGAGCTGACGGCGATCCACCAGACGAAGGTCATGCGGGCAACGGCCTGGGCGCGGCGCGTCTACAGCAGGCTGCGCGCGCTCTAGCGGGCGTGCGGATGGGTGCCGGATAGACTCATCCGTCGTGAGAGGACCACTCGAGACGGCGCCGTCTCAGCCCAAGGAGGGCGCCGCGACCTCCCTCGCCAGGCTCGGCTCGTCGCGCGATCTGCTCCTCAATCTCACGCTGCGCGAGATTCGCGGCAAGTACAAGCGCACCGTCCTCGGTCAGGCCTGGTCGCTGCTGAACCCCATCGCGCAGATGGTGACCTACTCGATCGTGTTCTCGTTGCTGCTGCGCGCGCAGCCGGCCCCAGGGGACCCGTCGGGCCTGGACGTGTTCGCGCTGTGGCTGTCCGCGGGACTGCTGCCGTGGCTGTTCTTCCAGAACGTCGTGATGTCAGGTATGGGAGTGTTGGTCGGCAACTCGAATTTGATCAAGAAGGTATACTTTCCGCGGGAGACGCTCGTCATCTCGAACGCGGCATCCTGGCTGTTCACGTTCTCGATAGAGATGACTGTGCTGACGGTCGCCGTGCTGATCTTCGGGGGCAGCCCGTTGCTGTACCTGCCGGCCACGATCTTCTTCATGATCGTCCTGGCGGCGTTCGGCCTCGGCGTCTCGTTCGTGCTCGCGGTGTCGAACGTCTACTTTCGCGACACCCAACACTTTATTGGCATTCTCATGCAAGTGTGGTTCTACGCGACCCCGATCGTTTACCCGATCGCTCTCGTCGCCGAGCATCGTCACAACCTGCTCACGATCTACCGACTCAATCCGCTCGAGCGGTTCACCGAGGTATTCCGGAACACGATGTACGACGGACGGTGGCCAACCCTGTCGAATACGCTCTATCTCGTGCTGGTCTCCGCCGCCGCCCTCGCGCTCGGCTACGTCGTCTTCAAGCGCTACGAGGGCCGCTTGGCCGAGGAGCTGTAGCGGTGGGCGACGTTGCGGTCAACATCGACGGAGTGTCCAAGCGGTTTCGCCTGTATCGCGAACGCAACCAGTCGCTCAAAGCGGCAATCATGCGCGGCCGCCGGGCGGCCTACGAGGAGTTCTGGGCGCTGAAGGAGGTGTCGTTCGAGATCCCGCAGGGCTCGACATTCGGGATCATCGGAGAGAACGGCTCGGGCAAGTCGACCCTGCTGAACTGCGTCGCCAAGATCCTGCGACCGGACAAGGGATCGGTCACCACGCACGGCTCGATCGGCGCGCTGCTCGAACTCGGCTCCGGCTTCCACCCGGAACTGTCCGGCCGCGAGAACGTCTATCTCAACGGTTCGATCCTCGGTATGAAGAAGGCTGAGATCGCACGCAGATTCGATGAGATCGTCGACTTCTCCGGAATCGAAGAGTTCATCGACCAGCCCGTCAAAAATTACTCATCCGGAATGTACGTCCGCCTCGGATTCTCGGTGGCGATCAACCTCGATCCGGATATCCTGCTGGTCGACGAGGTCCTCGCCGTCGGCGACGTGTCGTTCCAAGACAAATGCATGGAGAAATTCGCGGATTTCCGGCGGGCGGGCAAGACGGTGGTCGTCGTCAGCCATGCCATGGGCTCGCTGCGGACCTTGTGCGACGAGGTCGCGTGGCTGAAGCATGGCGAGCTCGTCGAGGTGGGTGCCGCGAACGACGTGGTCGATACCTATGTCGACGAAGCTCACGTCGAGCGCGAGACGCTGACCACCGGTGGGTCCCGCTGGGGGAGCGGCGAGGTCCGCATCATCGGCGTCGAACTGCTCGACGCTGAGGGCACGCCGACCACCTCCGTACGTACCGGCGACTCGGTGGCGATACGGGTTCGCTACCACGCCTCCGAACGGATCGAGCGTCCCATATTCGGACTGGCGCTGGAGAACCTGGAAGGTGTCTATGTGTGGGCGCACCACTCGCGCGACGGTGGGTTCGTCCCGGACTTCATCGAGCGCGACGGCGTTGTCGAGCTACGCATACCGTCGCTGATGCTGCAACCCGGTACCTTCGATCTGCTGGCCTCCATTGTCGACTACACCGCGACGCACACATTCGACTTCCTCAGGCACTGCCTTCGATTCGACGTCGAAGCCGGCACGCCACGGGAGTCCGGGGGCATCGTCGCACTGGGCGGCACCTGGTCGGCTGCTGCCGATGCAGCCGCCGATCTGACCGAACCACGACGCATCGGTTCCCACATGTGATGAGAGACTCGGGGTGAAATGCCAGCACAGTCCGGGCCGAGCGAGAGGCAGCATAGGGTGAGCCGTGCAGAGGCGGGCGCCGTCTCCGTTGTGATCGTGAACTATCGCGGTGCCGACGACACGATCGACTGCGTCTCCGGTCTGCGCGCGCTTGACTGGCCGGCGGATCGACTGCAGATCATCGTTGTCGACAACGCATCCGGCGACGGCAGCGTGCCGCGCCTGCGCGCCGCCCTTCCCCAGGACGTGCGGATCATCGAGTCCCACGTCAACGGCGGATTCACGGGCGGGTGCAACCTCGGCGCGGCACAGAGTACCGGCGAATATCTCGCGTTCATCAACAATGACGCCCGCCCGGATCCGGGTTGGCTGGCTGCAGCCGTCTCGGCGCTGAAGAAGGATGCCGCGGTCGGCTGCGTTGCCAGCAAGGTGCTGGACTGGGAGGGCGTCAACGTCGATTTCGTCGACGCTGCGCTTGCCTGGTACGGGATGGGCTACAAGCCGGGCGCCGGCGCGCCGTATGCCGGTGACCATGAGCAGGGCGCCGACGTCCTGTTCGCAACCGGCTCCGGGATGGTGACCCGGCGTGAGCTGTTCACGAGCGTCGGCGGCTTCGACGAGCGGTATTTCATGTTCTACGAGGACGTCGATTACGGCTGGCGGCTGAATCTGCTCGGCCACCGTGTCCGCTACGTTCCGGACTCGGTCGTCTATCACAAGCATCATGCGAGCATGAAGAGCTACGGTGCCTTCCGAGAGTGGTTCCTCCTGGAACGCAATGCGCTGATGACGCTCTACAAGAACGCGAGCGACGAGATGCTGGCGCGCGTCTTCCCGCCGGCCATGGCGCTGTCCGTTCGACGTGGCCTCGCCATCGGCGGCGTGGACGTGTCCGTCTTGGACCTGCAGCACGGTGGTGGGCATGACGAGAGCGATCAGGTCACGGTAACGAAGCAGAGCCTCACCGGTGCATACGCCGTCGACGCGTTTATCGACAATCTGCCCAGCCTCACGACGACGCGAAGCGACCTCCAGGCCCAGCGAGTCCGCTCAGATCGTGAGCTCGTGCCGCTGTTCGGCAAGGCGATCGAGCCGGCCATCGCCCAGCCACGCTATCTGGCGGGTCATGAGGCTCTCGTCGACGCGTTCGGCATCGAGAAACTGTTCCAGGCGCGGCGCAACGTGCTGGTGGTGACCGGAGATCCATTGAGCTCCCGAATGGCCGGACCCGCGATCCGCGCCTTCCATATCGCCGAGACGTTGGCGACCGAGCACGACGTTCGCCTCTACTCGACCACGTCGTGCGCAATAGATGATCCGCGCTTCGTGTGCGGGTCGGCGCGTCTGGCCGAGCTGCCCAAGCAGGTGGCGTGGGCCGATGTGGTGATCTTCCAGGGCTTCCTGCTGGAGCAGGCACCGTGGATCGCGGACACCAACAAGATCATCGTCGTCGATCTCTACGATCCGATCCACATCGAGCAACTCGAACAGACCCGCGGCGAAGAGCCGGTTGCGCGCACCCACCACGTCGCCTCGACGACCGAGGCGCTGAATCGGCAATTGTCCCGGGGCGACTTCTTCCTGTGCGCTTCGGAGCGGCAGCGGGACTTCTGGCTGGGCCAGCTCGCCGCAATGGGCCGGCTTAATCCGCGAACATACGACGCGGACTCAACGTTGGAGTCGCTCGTTGCCGTCGTGCCGTTCGGCCTTCCGGACACGACGCCCGTGCGCACCGGCGGTGCGATCAGAAATCGCGTTCCTGGAATCGGCGGCGACGACAAAGTCATTTTGTGGGGCGGCGGAATCTACAACTGGTTCGATCCGCTTTCCCTGATTCGTGCAGTCGCGCAACTGGTGGAGCGCCATGCGAACGTGCGGCTGTTCTTCCTCGGCGGCAAGCATCCCAACCCGGCCGTTCCCGCCATGCGGGTTGCCGCTGAGGCGCGCGCGCTGTCGGACTTGCTGGGCCTGACCGACAAGTTCGTGTTCTTCAACGAGGGATGGGTCGACTACGGCGAGCGGCAGAACTACCTGCTCGATGCGGACGTCGGCGTGAGCACGCATTTCCATCACCTCGAGACGACATTCGCCTTCCGTACCCGCATCCTCGATTACCTTTGGGCGGGACTGCCGATGGTCGTGACGGCGGGCGACGCCTTCGGCAGCTTGGTCGCCGACGAGGGACTCGGCGTCCGGGTCGACGAGCGCGACGTGCCGGCGCTCGTGGCAGCCCTCGAACGGTGCCTGTTCGACGAGGAGTTCGCGGCCCAATGTCGGGCCAACGTCGAGCGCGTCCGGCCGCAGTTCACGTGGTCGCGAACCCTGGCACCGCTCGTGGAGTTCTGTCGTAGCCCGATGCGTGCGCCGGACGCCGCCACCGCGACCAGGCTGGCCACGGGCCAGTACCGCCGGTCCGGCTCACAGGGTGCGGTCGCGCGCAACGTGGCATACGCCAGGACCCGTTATCGCGAAGGCGGCATGAAGCTTGTCGTGGAGCGCGGTGTGCGGAAGGCAAGGCGCCTGCTCGCCCGATGACCGGGCCCTAGCGGACCGGTGGGTCGGCGGCCGTCTCTTGCTCGCGGACGCCGTCCGACTCGCGCCGGTCTGACTCACGCCCGTCCGGGTCCCCGCGACTGTGCGCCGGCGCTGCGGGGCTACGCCGCCACTTCCGCAGCAGGGCTGTCATATCGATCGGTCGTCCGGCGGCTCGGAGGCCCAACAGTGCGACGATCGCCAGCAAGGCTGCCAGTTCGGCCAGCAGCGCGATGTTGCCGCCGCGGGGTACGTAGCTGAATCGCACCGTGCTGGTACCCGCAGGGAGTTGGACGGATTCGAAGGCGCCGTCGTACGGCTGGATTGTCGTCTGCTTGCCGTTGACGGTCGCGCTCCAGCCGTCGAAGTAGGCCTCGCGGCGTACGAAAGTGGATGGCTGGGCGCAGGTGGCGGTGAACGAGGTACGCGACCGCGCGGTGACCGTACAACTGCCCGCGACGTCGCCGGCGTACGGCTTGGCTCCGCGCAGCCGGTAGATCACGGCCGTCGCGGTGGTCCGATAGGGAATGAGCACGTTCGAAAGCTTGGCCGGCACGTGGTAGCTCGGATCGGCGATGACGTATTCGACGCCCGCGTTCTGGTATCCGGCCAAATGCTGCTCGAACAGGGGAATCTGGCTGGAGGCTAGCGCCGAGACGCCCAAGCGGTTCGGAATGACGCCCGGGGCCAGGGCACGATTGATGTACTTCTGCCAGACCGTCGGCTGCGGCAGGCCCGCAGAGCCGAGTGTCGCCACGTCGTAGTACGAGCCGTAGTTCGGGTCCGGACGCGCGTTCAGCGAATAGATCCGGCCGAGATCCGTCCCGTCGTCCGACTTTCTTGCCTGATCCTTGAGGAAAGCAACGAGCTGGCTATCCGGCCGGTAGCTGCGAGCCGCGGAGAACGACGGTATCGCGAAGAACACGACGGCTTCCGCACAGGCCAGTCCGACGGCGATCCATGCGGCTGCCTGCTTCGCTCGCGGTCCGATGGCGACTGCAGCCGCGATCACGAGCACGACGACTGCCGCCTCGAGATACGCGTAGTGGTACCAGCGACCGATGCCGGTTCCGCCCTTGTCTTCGATCGCGCTGACGAGAGGAGTCGCGAGCCGACGGCACAGGAACAGCACGGCTGCGGAAACGACCAGCGCTCCGCCGGCCCTGACGCGCCCGACCGCTCCGCGCCGGATGTCGTCAACTCCGATCGCCACCAGCAGCACCACTGCGATCGTCACTGTCGGCGGCGCGTAGCGATAGAACGCGAGCTGCTTCATGCCGGGAATGAGTTTGACCGCAGGCGTCACAACCGGCACCGCGTACATCTTTGCGAGAGAGGCGATCGTCCACCCGAAGCAGATGATGCGAAGTCCCAGGAAACGCCGGCTGGTAACGCCGATCAAACCGAGCACGAGCGCGGCGGCGGTCAGATAGCCACCGACGTTCGCCCAGACCGAATAGAGGACGTTCTTCTGGCCCACGGTGGGGGAGAAGCCGATATAACTAATCAGCGGCCCGTAGGCGTAGGGCGTGAACTGTATGCCCAGGGCCTGATGGCTGAGACCGAGGCGCGCGAACGTGCCGGTGTGCCCGCCGACGTACGCCCCGGCGTGAAGATAGTCGAGGAACGCGACGAGTGCCGGGGCGGAAAGAAGCGCGCCGAGGCCGCCACCAATCGCCAGCCGCCGTACGAAACGCAGCCGCGTGTCCCTGCGGGAACATACGAAGCGCCATACCGCATACGCCAGGGCGAAAAGACCCGCGAGGTACGTGACTTCCGGGAATCCAGCCGTAATGCTGCCCCAGATCGCCAACCCGAGCAGAACGTAGCCGCCGGTCTCCTGCCGATAGGCGCGTTCGATTCCCAGAAGAATCAGCGGGATGAACGCCACCGGCACGGACGGGCCGTTCATCAACCAGACGAGTGAGCCGGTCAGCCCGAACATCGTGCCGGCGGCGGTCGCCGCGGCGCGCCCCATGCCGAGTGTTCGAACCAGCGCCACCGTGGACAGTCCGGCGATGAGCTCGAGCGCGAGGTGATAAACGAAGAACCCCGCAGGCAGCGCCTGCAATACCAGGATCGGGAAGAAGGAGGCGCTCTCCAGGCCACCGGCGAGCGGGGTGCCGATGCCCTCGAACGGATTCCACCAGGGAACGTGGCCGGAGAACCACTGGTGCAGCGCTTGCACGCCGAGCGCCTGCGTCGTGACGCCTTCGTTCGGATCGATCGTGTACCAGCCGGCAAGCGGTCCGGGCTGAGCCGAGATTCCGAGGTGGGCCCGCAGGATCTTCGGGTCGAGGTGCGTGTAGCCGATCAGGTAACTCGCGTTGGCAATCAGGATGGCAGCAGTCACGATGGCGTATGGCCAGATGCGGCTGTCGACGCTGAGTCGAGAACGTACCCGGTCAGTCACGCCGGACCACCGTGGTCGCTGGATGACGGGGGAAGCATCTAGCGTGACCAAAAAGTGCCGTCCAATCGCCTATCTCCGAGGGCCGACCTCATGTGCGCGTCGTAGGCGGCAGGACCACTGCTCGCGCCTGGGTGAGCAGGCTACCGGACGTAGGTCGGCGGTCCCGCGTGCAGGCCGCGCTGCGTGAGTCGTACACGCCGGTCGCAGAGGCCGGCCGGGTAAGCTCTCACGGTTGATCGCTGCGGAGATGCGAGGGGTGAGTGGCCGCCGAAGCAGTCGACGTTGTCCCGCGCACTGCGTCGCCGGCGATCGCCCGGGCGCCGCTGATCGTGCATCTGTCGAGCCTGGCGGTAGCCGCTGTGGTGCTCGTCTGGTACGACCGGCACGCCTGGTTCTGGGCTGACGAGTGGGACCTCATCAGTCGCTCGCTGCACATGACGCCGCGACTGATGTTCGAGGCCCACAACGCCCATTGGTCCACGCTGCCGCTGCTCCTGTGGTGGCCGCTGGTGTCCACAGTTGGCCTGCGCAGCTACTGGCCGTACCTGGCGCCCTTGCTGGCCGTACACCTGGCCCTGGCCCACGTGCTCTGGCGGGTGATGACAAGGGGCGGGCAGAATCCATGGCTCGCCACCGGCCTCGTTGCCGCGTTCGCCGTGCTGGGCCTGGGTGCGACGAACGTCAACTCGGCGCTTCAGATTTCGTTCGTGGGATCGGTGCTTCTCGGTTACTTCGCACTGCTCGTCGCGGACCGCGACACGGCGACGCGCCGCGACTATCTGGTGTGCTGGCTGCTGTTGATTCTCAGCACGATGTCGTCCGGCATCGGGGTGGTGATGACCGTTGCGGCCTGTCTCGTGGCGCTCATCCGGCGCGGCTGGTGGGCCGGGCTACTGACCGCGGCAGTACCTGCGGCCATTTACGTCATATGGTATGAATCGATCGGTCAGTACGGCAGCCCTTTGAACCGAGCCGGGCACGGCGATTTCGGGAAGGTGCCGCGTTTCCTGCTCCACGGCCTCGAGAACGCATTCGCCCGACCCCTGCACCTTCCGCAAGAGTGGGGTTTGGTGCCATTCGTTGCGATTGTCGCGTACCTGATCGTACGAGCGCGGCGACGTGGCGTCGCGGATGCCGCCATCGCCTATGCCGCGATGGCAGCGACGGTGGTGCTGTTCGTCATCGTCGCCGGCGGCCGAGCACAGGTGCGCCAGCTGCCCGAGGCGCAGCGCTACGCGTACGTGTGTGTCGCGCTCTACCTCCCGGCGGCGGGATTGGCGGTAGACGCGGTGGTTCGGCGGCTGCGTCAGCCGGCGGTGCTCGTTGTGCCGCTCACCCTCGCGCTCGCGGCGCAGGAACTGTCACTGTTGTCGACGAACATGGCCAGGCAGGCGCGGATCACACAACAGTCGCGAACGACGACGCTGGCGGCGGCCGTCGTCGCCCGCGAAGATCCCTGGCTTGACGAGCAACGACCGTATCCGGCATTCCCGTCGCTCACGATGAATGTGGTACGCACGCTCGACAACCGCGGGGCGTTGCCCAGCCTGGCTGGGGTCACGCCCGAGCAGGTGCTCGCGGTCCGCTCCGTCGTCCAAGTGATCTGGTATCCAACATTTCTGCGGTCACGCGCGGCCTTGCCGATCGTGGGTACGTCCAGGGCGAGGGTTGTTCAAGGCGACCCCGGCTGCGTCGAGGTGCTTCCGACCGGACCCGATCCGCAGGTGACCGTCACCGTCGGCTCGCACCCGGCGCTGCTCCCGGTTCGGGTCAGCACGCCGGGCGACGTCCAGCTGACGCTTCAGCTGCCATCGAGAACCGGCGAACAGTCGCTACGCGGCGGCAGGGCTCACGTGGCAACGGCGAGCACACCACCGCGATCAGCGCACGTCACCGCCGAGCATGGCGGGACGTGGTGGATCGGTGTTCCGAGTGTCCTCGCCACGATCGGCCTGCCAGCCGGTGGGCCGTCCGAGGTCTGCGGCGTGTCTCAGCGCTGACGCCGCGACCCGAATGGCGTGAACGCACATCCACCACATCGCGAGATCACAGTTGCCTCAGATAGCGTCCCTGCGCACCCGCCGAGCTCGACAGCAGCCGGGCCGAGGAGACCACTAATGGTTCAGCCGCGCGCGATCGGCATCGTGCGTTCATGACCGCGGAGGTACCCCTCGTGGTAGGCGGCGCACCGGCCGATGGTGTGGAGAGCTCCCCCGAGGTCAGCCGTACGGCCACGGTTCTGGGGTGGGCACGGCGTCACGGACCGGTACTGACGACGGGAATCGAGCTGGCCCTGGCGGCCGCCTTTCTCATCTACCAGAGCACGCGGCTGTGGTTCTCCGCGGACGACTGGGACTTTCTCATTGACCGCGACCTGTCGCATCACACGTTGCGAATGCTGTTCGCACCACACGGCGGCCACTGGTCGACATTGCCGATACTGAGCTATCGGGCCTTGTTCCACATAGTCGGGCTGCGTAGCTACATGCCGTACGCACTCGTTGATATCGCCCTTCACATAGCGGTCTGCATTCTGCTGTGGTTACTGCTGCGCCGTGCCGGACTCGGTTCATGGATTGCCGCAGGCGTCGTCGGTGTCATGGCATTCCTCGGCGCCGGGGCCGAGAACCTGTTATGGGATTTCCAGGTGGGCTTCGTCGGCGCAGTGGCATTCGGCCTGCTTGCCTTGCTGATCGTCGACCGGGATACGCCCCGCTTCGGCGGGCGAGACGCCGGGGCATGGGTGGCCGCGATTGCCAGCCTGATGTGTTCGGCCGTAGGGCTGGCCATGTTGGTGACGCTCGGCCTGTTTGTGTGGCTCCGGCGCGGCCTACGAACCGCGCTCGCGATCACCAGTGTTCCGTTGGCCGCCTATCTGGCCTGGTACATCGCCATAGGCCATGAGCACGGATCCATGGTTCGCCACCCCGGTCAGTACCTGCAGATTCCCGCCTACATGTGGACCGGTCTGTCCGCCGTGTGGGCTAGGTGTCGGGGCTACCCAATTCAGGCGCCGTGCTGTTGGCCGTGCTGGTCGTACCGCTCCTGCTCAGCCGTACCGGGGACCGCCTGGCAACTCTCGCCATCGCCGGCATCGGCGGCGCGGTCGCCCTCTTTCTGGTGATCGGATTCGTGCGCGTCGGTCTCGGCCTGGACCAAGCGAAATCGTCACGCTACGTCTACGTTGCGGCAGCGCTGACGATCCCTGCGTTCGCATGGCTGGTCCAGTGGATCGCGCAGGGCCGCGCTCACGTGGCCGCAGCGGCGTTCGCCTTGCTCGTCGCGCTTTTCATGGTCAACGGGATCCAGCTCGCGGTGAGCTTCGCTGACAAGCGAGTACAAGACCTGGCTGGGCGCAAAGACCGCCTCATCGCAGCGGAACAGCTCGTGCGCTCCGGCGACCGAACGCTGGGCGGCGTGGTCGACACGATCCCGGGGCCGACACTTAGCGTCACGAACCTCAAGAATCACACAATTCAGGCTGCAATCCCGTCGAAGCCCGTGACGCGGCAAGGCCTGCTCGACGCGTCAGCCTTTCTCCAGGTCGGGGTTTCGAGGACTCCGATTCCGGGCGTACCGCCGGCCGAGGATGTCCGTTGGAACGGCATCAGCGGCCGCCCGGCGTTCGTCGGCTGCGAGATAGGCACGGTTACCTCGGCCAGGCCGACGATCACGGTTCAGCTCGGCTCGGGCGGCGGCATGATCCAGATTGCGGCCGGGACCCCGCGCATCAATGTCGCGCTCGTTCGGGGCGGGCTGATCAGCGTCGCCAGCCAACCGAAGGTCTGGCCCGCCGTACCGTATTACATCGCGTCTGTCGCCCGTGACGCGCAGCTTCGCGTGACGTTCCGCGCGCCTGGGCGGGTCGGGGTCTGCACCAGTCCGTGAGCGTTCATCCAGCCCCGGAGAGCGTTAGATTCGCCCGTCGGCGACGGCCACGGTGATCCATGGGATGACCTCGTCGAGCATGTCGCTGAGCGACGTCGTGCACTCGAAGCCCAGCAGGCGCTTGGCCTTCTCCACCGACGGGATGCGCTTCTGCACGTCGTGCTCGTAGGCTTCGTCGTGCACGAACGTGAGCGGCGCATCGCCCTTGATCTTGCGCCAGATCAGCGCCGCCAGTTCGGTGACGGTCGTCGACTCGGCGGTGGAGATATTGAAGTCCTCGTTGCGCGCGGCGGGGGATTCCAGGCACGCGACGATGCCTCGGGCGAGATCGCCGCCGTACGTGTAGTGACGTATCTGGTCACCAGCGCCCAGGATGTGCAGCGGGTCCTCTGTCTCTTATACACATCTCCGAGCCCACGAGACGGCACTAAGGATCTCGTATGCCGTC
>JBKPQY010000095.1:0-35762 GCA_046734315.1 Actinomycetota bacterium
CGCTGGAGAACGACGACGTGGCCGGCATAGTCACGACGATCGGCGGTGGCGACTCGATCCGTACCGTGCCGTATCTCGACCTGGATCTGATCCGCAGCCGCCCCAAGGTATTCCTGGGCCACTCCGACACCACCATCCAGCACCTGGTGAACCGCCGCGCGGGCATCGTCAGCTTCCACGGACCCGGGTTCATGACCGACCTCGCCGAGAACCGCGGCATTCGTCCTTACGTCGACGCGGCGGTCCGTGCCGCGCTGTTCTCGGCCGAGCCGTTCGAACTCGAGGCGGCACCGGAGTGGACCGAGGAGTTTCTCGACTGGGCGGACCCCTCGTTCCAGTCACGGCGTCGGCGCTGGTGGCCGAGCCCGGGCTGGCAGTGGCTTGCGGGCAACGAGCCGGTCATCGGCGAGCTGATCGGCGGCTGCGGCGAGGTGCTCGAGATCGCCAAAGGCACGGTTGTCTGGCCACCGGCCGCGGAGTGGGACGGCGCCGTGTTCCTGCTCGAGACATCGGAGGAGGCGCCGCCGCCGGACATCATCCTGCACTGGCTGCGGGGCTACCTGGGGCTCGGCGTCCTTGAGCGCCTCGGCGCGTTGTTGCTGTCCCGGCCGATGGGCTACACCCAGGCGCAGACGTTCCGGCTGTGGCAGACGGTGCTGGCCGTGCTCGCCGAGGCCGGGCGCCCCGACCTGCCGGTCGTCGCCAATGTCGACTACGGACACACCTCGCCGGCCGGGGTGTTGCCGCTCGGATGCCGGGTCCGCGTCGACCCGGTGGACAAGACGATCGCCGTTGTCGAGCCGGGCGTCTGCTGACGGCTAGGAGAAGTCGGCCGCGTCCAGCCGCAGTTCGCGCAGAATGTCGAACAGCCTCTTCAGGTCGGCCTGGTCCAGCGCCTTGAGCCCGAACCGCGCCTCATTGAGCACCACGGTCGCCTCCCCGGCCACGTGGCGGCCCTCGTCGGTGATCACCGCCAGGGTGCCCCGGCCGTCGCGGGGATTCGGCTCGCGCCGCACCAGACCCGCCGCCTCGAGCCGGTCGATCACGTTCGTCACCGATGTGGCGTGCACCTGCAGCCGTTCGCCGATCTTCGACAGTGGCAGTGAGCCGCGCCGCGAGAACGTGAGCAGCACCAACGCCTCGTACCGGCTGAATGTGATTCCGAACGGGCGCAGCAGCGCGTCCAATTCGGCAATCAGGATCTGCTGGGCTCGCATGATCGACGTGACCGCCAGCATGGCCGCGAACACGTCCTCCGGCTCGTCCGGCCAGTGCGTCGCCCACAGGACACCGGCACGGTCGATCGGGTCAAAGGCGAGCACCACCGCAGAGTAATCGGCCCACCCGGCGTGCGCGTAATCTCAGCGCATGCTCGACCTGCTCGACCTCGACGCCGACCTGCCCGACGAGGACCGCCTGCTGCGCGACACGGTGCGCAAGTTCGCGGACGACCGGCTGCGCCCGCACATCCGCGACTGGTACGAGGACGGCACGCTGCCGGCCCGCGAGCTGGCGCGCGAGTTCGGCGCCCTCGGCGTGCTGGGCATGCATCTTTCCGGCTACGGCTGCCCGGGCGCGAGCGCCACCCAGTACGGCATCGTGTGCGCCGAGATCGAGGCGGTCGACTCAGGGCTGCGCTCGCTGGTCAGCGTCCAGGGCTCGCTTGCCATGTTCGCGATCCACGCGTACGGCAGCGACGAGCAGAAAGACCGATGGCTTCCGGCAATGGCACGCGGCGAGGCGGTCGGCTGCTTCGGGCTGACCGAGCCGGACTCAGGCTCCGATCCGGCGTCCATGCGCACCCGGGCCACGCGCGACGGCAGCGACTGGATCCTTTCCGGCTCCAAGATGTGGATCACCAACGGCTCTATCGCCGACGTCGCCGTGGTGTGGGCGCGCACGCCGGACGGGATCCGGGGGTTCCTGGTCGAGACCGGCACACCGGGACTCACCGCGACCGACGTCCACCACAAACTGTCGCTGCGGGCGTCGGTCACCAGTTCGCTGTCGTTCGACGTCGTGCGGCTGCCGGCGTCCGCGCAACTGCCCGCAGCGGCGGGCCTGCGTGCCCCGCTCGCATGCCTCACCGAGGCGCGCTACGGCATCGTCTGGGGTGTGACCGGTGCCGCCCGCGACGCGCTGGCGGCCACCGTGGACTATGCGACCACGCGCAGCCAGTTCGGCAAGCCGATCGGGGCCTTCCAGCTCACCCAGCGCAAGCTCGCCGAGATGGCGGTCGCGCTCAACCTGTCTCGGCTGACCGCGATCCGGCTCGGGGAACTGAAGGACGCCGGTCGCATCACGCCGACGCAGGTGAGCTTCGGCAAGTTCGCCAACGTGCGCGCGGCCCTGGATATCTGCCGGGAAGCCCGCTCGATCCTGGGCGGTTCGGGCATCACCACCGAGTACCCGGTGCTGCGGCACGCGCTCAACCTAGAGACGGTATATACCTACGAGGGCACGCACGAGGTGCATACGCTCGTGCTGGGTCAGGCGCTGACCGGGCTCGACGCGTTCCGCTGAGAGCCGTACGTCAAGACGCGGCCGGACCCGTTCGCAATAGGCTGCGCGCCGTGGATTGGAACCTGCGTTCCTGCGCGCGCAAGGGCCACGTCACGTACGCGGCCGCGGAGCCGCAGTACCGGGCGAAACTGGAGGCTTCCACGCCGCTGGGCGAGGCGTGGCGCTGCCTGCGCTGCGGCAACTATGTGCTCGGCCCGCCGCACGGTGAGGGGCCGGCTGACCAGGCCCCGGTACTGCTGCGTGGCAAGGAGCTTCGCTCGGCGTTCATCCTGCGCCTGCTCGCGATCGAGCGTTGGGTGCGAGGGCTGATCATCGTGCTGCTCGGGGTCGCGGTCCTGCGTCTGGAGTCGACACAGGTCAGCTTGCGGGAGCTGTTCGATCAAGATCTCAGGTCGCTCAAGCCGTTCTTCGACCAGATCCACTTCAACGTCTCCGATTCGGCGACGATCCGCTCGATCGAGCGGGTGCTCAACGCCAAGCGGTCGACGTTGAACCTCATCGCCGGCGGGCTGTTCTTCTACGGCGCACTGCAACTGTTCGAAGGGATCGGCCTCTGGTCCCTCAAACGCTGGGGCGAATACGTTGCGGTGATCGGCACGACGGTGTTCATCCCGCTGGAGATCTACGAGATCACCGAGAACATCACCTGGCTGAAGATCGTCGCGCTGATAGTCAACGTCGCCGCCGTGCTGTACCTGCTGATCTCGAAGCGGCTGTTCGGCATCCGCGGCGGGCGTCGCGCGTACGAGGCAGCTCGCCACGAGGAGTCGCTGCTCGAGGTTGAGGCGGCCGTCAACCCGGTGAGCAAGGACGCGCCGGGCAGCTGAGGCGTTGCCGCGCCTATCCGCGGCGGCCTACGCTCCGAACACCCTATGTGGTGACTGCAATGGCAGCTGGGGGGAAGGTGACGACCGAGCCGGACCAGACGCGGCAGCAGCTGACGGCTCCGGCCGACGTCGACGCCCTCATGAGCCGGGTTGCCGACGGCGACCGTGATGCGTTCGCAGCGCTGTACGACGCCGTCGCATCTCGCGTCTACGGCCTGATCCGCCGTGTGCTTCGCGATTCGGCGCTCGCCGAGGAGGTCGCCCAGGAAGCGCTTGTCGAGGTGTGGCGCACCGCGGCCCGCTTCGATCCGGCACGGGGCTCGGCCAGCGGCTGGATCTTCACGATCGCCCATCGCCGGGCGGTCGACCGCGTTCGCGCCGAGCAGGCCGCCACCGAGCGCGAGCGCCGCACGGCCCACGCGAGCGTGCCGTTCGACGACGTCATCGAGGAGGTGACCGCGCGGCTGGAGCGGCATGCAGTACGCCGCTGCCTCGATTCGCTCACCCAACTGCAGCGCGAGGCGATCCTGCTGGCGTTCTACCGCGGCCTCACCTACCCCGAGGTCGCCGAGCGGCTGGGCGCCCCACTGCCGACCGTCAAGACGCGGATGCGAGACGGGCTCATCCGGCTGCGAGACTGCCTGGGGGCGAGCTGGCGATGACCGACATCCACACGCTCGCCGGCGCGTATGTGGTCAATGCGATCGATGATCTGGACCGTGCACGGTTCAATCGCCACCTCGCCGAGTGCCCGGCCTGCTCCGCCGAGGTGGCCGAGCTCACCGAGACGATCGCGGTGCTGACAGAGGCAAGCGCCGAGGCGCCACCCGCGGGGCTGCGCGCGCAGGTACTGGCCCGGGCTGCCGCCACTCCACAGCTCCCGCGGGAGACCCAGCGTCCGCCGCGCCGGCGCGCGGGGCACGGGCGGCGATGGCTCGTGGCGGCGGCCGCGGTGGTGGCCCTCGTCGGCGCCGGTGCCGTCGGCTACGCCGTCGCGGATCATTCGGGTTCCCGTGGAACCGAGACGCGGCAGATCGCCGCGGTGCTTGCAGCCCCCGATGCTCGGATGCAGAGCGTGGCAGCGGGCGACGGGCGGGTGACCGTAGTCACGGCCGCTTCGCTCAACGACGGGGTGGCGGTGCTCGCCAACCTGCCCCCGCCCGGCAAGGGCCACACCTATCAGATGTGGGTTATTCGCGGCCAGACCCCGCGCAGCGTCGGCGTCGTAGGCGCGGGACGCACCGATGCCACCGAGCTCGTCTCAGGAGTACGCGGCGCCCAGGCATTCGGCGTCAGCCGCGAACCCGCGGGCGGCTCCGCACAGCCTACGCACCCCCTGGTGGCCATGCTCCCGCTGTAGTGACGGTTACTCCGGATCAGGTAGCTCAGGGGAGTGCGAGGGTGCCGTCGAACGGCGCCGCGATCGAGGTCAGCCCGCCGGTGTCGACGTCCCAGGCCAGGACGCCCTTCGACGCCTGCAGTACCACGGTGTGCTGGTCCAGCCAGCCGAGCGGCGTGGCAGTGGCCGCGAGCAGCCGCACCACGCGACCGGACAGGGCATCGAGCACGACCACCACCTCGGCCTTCGCAGTGTTGCTCTGGCCCGCGCGCACCAGAAGATCACCGCTGCGCCAGGCCGGGCCGCTCCAGCGGGTCACCCGGTACCCGGCCAGCCCGTGGAAATCGGCCTTTGAGTCGACCCGCGAGGTGGCGGTGCCGAGAGTCCATTCACGCAGGGGCAGTCCGGGCGTGTCGGCGAGTTCGAGCACGGTGCGCTCACTCGACACCCCGGCTACCACATCGGCGACCGACAGGCTGCCGGGCAACCGGGTGGCCGATGCGCGATCGACGTCCACCACGTAGGCAGCGCCCTGCTGGCCGACCAGCAGCGAGCCGGACGTCAGCCACAGCACCTGCTCGTTGAAGCCCGGAATCTTGACCTGCGTGACGCGTGCGGTCGTCAGATCCACCATGAGCACCGCGTCACGTTGCGGGAACGCCGCCAGCCGGCCATCGGCCGACAGCGAGGTGGGCCGCAGCGGCGACACGAACTTCTTCGCGGGGTCCAGAGCGAACTGCAGCGCGACCCTGAGCCGATGGAACGCACGGCCCGACAGCGCGTACACCGGCTGCGGCTCCGTACCGCCGCCGGACGGCTCATACAGCGCGTCCGCCCGCTGGATCGCGCCACTGGCGAGCACCGGCGAGGCGGCAAGGTTGCCCGCGTTTCGGGGCAGCGCCGTCCCCGTGCGGACCGGCGGGGTGGCAGGAATCCGGTCCACCGCCACGGGCGGGATACCTACCACGGTCGACGGCGCACTCGTCTGCGGCGCAACCGGCGTGTGGTCACCCGCGCCTCGCACCGCCACCACGACCGCGCTCGCGGCAACGACAGTCGTCGCAAGGACCGTCCCGGCGAGCACGTTCTGGCGGCGGCGGCGCACCCGGACCGCCTGCGCCCACGCGGCCTCGGCCAGCTGTGGCGCGGGAACGTCCGCAGCCGATTCCCGGAACAGCCGGCTGACCTGCTCGACGCCCACCCTCATACCTCCTGTCCCGCGGCCAGCACCTCGCGAAGCTCCGGAGCCATGCCCTGCAAGCGGCGAAGCGCGACACTGGTCTGGCTCTTGACGGTGCCGACCGACACCCCGAGCACCGCGGCGGTGCGCGCCTCGGTGAGGTCATCGAAGAAGCGCAACACGAGCACGGCCCGCTGACGCGGTGTCAGTCGCCGCAGCGCCGCCTCGAACACCAGCCGGGTCGAGGCGTCCTCACCCGGGTCAGGGGCGACCCGCGCCGGCGGCTCCCACGTCAGCTGCTCGCGACGGCGTCGCCGCCACCACGACACGGCGTCGCGGTAGATGACGGTGCGTAGGAACGCCTCGGGGTCGCCGGCGCGCACCCGCGTCCAATGCAGAGCGAGCTTGACCAGCGCGCCCTGCAGCAGGTCCTCGGCGAGGTACCGGTCGCCGCAGATGAGATACGCGGAGCGCAGCAGTCGGTGTTGTCGCGCCTGCACGAACGCAACGAACTCCTCGCGCTCATCCGCGGCTGCCGCATCCACGCGTTCCTAACGTCTGAGGTGGCGCAAATGGTTGGGGCGATTTCAGCCGAGGGCGAGGGCCGCCCGGCCGGCGAGTCCGAGGCCGACGCAGAGTACGAGCACGGCCGAGCCGGCAGGGACCAGCCTCGTGAGCCGGGCCAGCGCCCGCCCGGAGCGCGCTGAGAAGCGGTTGTGCAGCCGGATCAGCAGTAGGCCGGCGAGCGTCAGCGTGCCGGCCATGCCGACGCCGTACGCGGCGACGAGCAGCACCCCGAACCAGGTGTGTCCGAGGCCGATCGCGCCCAACAGAACGACGAGTGCGGACGGGCTGGGGACGAGCCCACCAGCCACACCCATGCCGATGAGCCCGAGCCGCCGACCCCGGCCCGCGGGGTGCGGGTGGTGATGGTCGTGGTCGTGCTCGTGGTCATGATCGTGGTGCTCGTGATCATGATGATGATGTTGGTGCTCGTGGCCGTGGTGATGGCCGGACGCGCGGCGGCGGCCGAGGGCTGCCGTGAGCATCGCCGTCCCGACGGCAGCGACCAGTACACCGCTTGCGAGGCCGAGCCAGCTGAGCACGACCTCGCCGGCGAGCCCGGCGGCGGTCGTGAGCATCAGGCCGAGGACGAGGACCCCGCCGGTATGAGTGAGCGTCACGGTCGCGCCGACAACGAGCGCGTCGCGGGGACGGCCGTGCTTGCCGGCGAGATACGCAGCCATCACGGTCTTGCCATGACCCGGAAGCGCGGCGTGCCCGGCGCCGAGGGCGAGCGCGAGAACCACTGCGAGCATCCCGATCAGCGGGGTGAGGCGATCGCCTACCAGCCCCTCCAGCGACCGGTCGGCGCTCGCGATCCAGCGGCTGACCGGGTCTCCCCGATTCAGGTGGGTCTTCGGCCCGAGAGCGGCGGGCCCGTCGCCCGGCTCGACACGCAGCCGGGCCGAACGCTGATCGAGCGGGGAGCCGAGCAGGTCGGTCGGGTAGGAGCGCAGCCCGTCCGTGATCGAGCGCGCCGGGATCGACGGGGCCACGGGGTGCACCCCGTGGCCTCTCGCGGTCAGCTCGCGCCAGCCGATCCGGTCCGCCCGGTAGCCGTTGGTCACGTCCACTGTGGACGCGGCGGACAGATCGGCGTCGGCGCGCAGCGCGCAGGTCAGCCGCGTCGTGCGCAACCCAGCGCTCCCCGGCCGATACTGGAAGCCGGTCGGGCGCACCGTCCACACGACATGACGGCCGTTCACCTGCACCGTCACGTCGTGCGCGAGCCCGCCGCAGATCCCGGCGTTGTAGCCGGCCGCGCCCTCGGCGCTGACGGCGGCGCGCTCCTGAAGCGTGGGCAACTCGGCCAGGTCGACGACGGCGGCTACGTCGACGCGGTTCGGGTACAGGTCGAGCGCCAGTGCTTGATTGACCGAGAAGTTGCCGAGCGGGTGCGCCGACGCGGACCGGGCCGGCAGCGCCAGCACGGCGATACCCGCGACGCCCAGCACCGCCAGCCCGAGCCACACCCTCCTGCTCATCGGGCGCCGAGTCCGTTGAGGGCCGCCTGCGCGACTGGCGCGTACCGCAGCGAGAAGTGCGGGTTCAGGGCGAGCGCGGCGGAAAGGTCGCGGCGCGCGTCGGCCTTCTTGCCGAGGGAGACCTCGATCATCCCGAGGTGGAACAGGTAACCCGCGTTATGTGCACCGAGCGCGCCGGCCCCGTGGGCGTAGGGCAGGGCCTGCGCGTCGGAGTCCGCCTCATGGAGCGCCCAGCCGAGCACGTCCGCCACGTCGGCGAAGTGGCGGCGGGACCACTCGTGCCGGGCTGCTCGCACCGCGTCCGCGGGTCGATTCTGCGCGAGCGCCAGTTGCGCGGTGCCGAGGTCGTCGGTGCCGCCGTTCGCCGCGAACAGGCGCAGGGCCGCATCGGCCAGTGCGAGCTGCTCGTCGGCACGCGCCGGTTGCCCGGCAGCGCGCAGCAGATCGGCGTACTCGAGCAGGTACATGGGTGCCGGGTATCGCGCGGTGAGATCGGCATAGCCGGCGAGCGCCTCGCCGGTCCGTCCCAGCGCCGCGGCCACCTTCGCCTGCCCCTCGAGCAGGGGCAGGTACGACGAGTCGGCAGCGCGCCCTGCGGCGTACTCGGCTGATGCCGCGTCCAGGCGGCCGGTCTGCCAATCCAGCTCGCCGAGTTGGTACCGGCAGAAGGCGATGTCCGCCGGATCGACCGCGGCGTCGAGCGCGCGCCGCATCAGCGATTCCGCCTCCGCGAGCCGGCCGTGCAGTTCGAGGTCGTAGGACGCACGGGCATACGCGGCGAGCCCGGGCCGTAGATCCAGCATGTGCTGGACGGCCGACGTGGCAGCGGCGGTGTTGCCGAGCTGCGTCTGCGCATCGGCGAGTACCCCGTACGCATCCGCGGAGTACGAGTCGATCCGCAGCGCGCTCCGGGCGAGGTCGCGGGCCGCTGCAAAGTCATGCCGGGCGTTGGCGAGCGCCCCGAGCCCGATGAGAGCGGTCGCGTTGCCGTCCCGGTGAATGGTGAGCGAACGGCGCAGCGCGCCCCCCGCCTTCGGGTAGTACGTCGGGTCCGCGGTGACGCGGGCACGTTCCAGGTATGCCCCGCCGAGCGCAGCCCAGGTGTCGTAGTCGCCGGGCACGTCGCGCAGCCGCTGCTGCGCGCGTGCGATGCTGTCGGCCGGCCGATCGACCGGTCTGGCCGCCGCGGGCGCGGCC
This sequence comes from Actinomycetota bacterium, assembly GCA_046734315.1. Lineage (GTDB taxonomy): Bacteria > Actinomycetota > Actinomycetes > Mycobacteriales > Jatrophihabitantaceae > DASXRA01. The sequence continues at coordinate 9,115 of JBKPQY010000095.1, forward strand.
GCGACGTGATCAGAGCCGTGACGCAGCCCGACGACGCTGCCGACCCCGGTGAGCAGAAGCGCGCCGAGCCCGACGATGACGATCCGGCGTCGCACCATGGTGACCTCCTCGCCTGGCTCCGGGGGGTGCCGGCTCGTGGCCTGCGCACCCCCCGGAGGCTCATGGAACGGTTAGCGGTCTTGCATGTCCGGGCCGGGTACCGGTCCAGGTGGTGTCACCGGGGCCGGGCGGCGACGGCGCATGAACCAAGCGCCACCCAGCAAGACCAGGGCTGCCACACCCGCGCCACCCGTCGCGCCGGCGATCGTCAGGCCGACGTTGTGCGTGGACGGACGGGAGACCGCGGCCGGCGCTGTGCTCGGCGCCCGCTCGGCCGGTGCGGCCGACGACGACGGAGCCTGCGTCCGGGGCTGGACGTGGGCCGCCCCGATGGCGTTGGTCTGGGCGCCGGTGCCGCCGCCCTTGTTCACCGCGCCCCCGTTCGGCAGCGCGAGGTACGGGAACGTCCCGCTGAACGCGTTGTCGTTGGCGTCCACGCCGTCACCCTTGGCCAGCGCGCTGACCAGCTTGCCGGTCTGCGCCGCGCCCTCCAGGGCCTGCAGCTCGATGTCGACGACGTCGTCGGTCAGCCGGCGCCCGTTCGGGAAGCCTTGCAGATCTCCGCCGAGCACGCCGAGGCGGTTGGGCGTCGCGGTCGGCTTGATCGACAAGTTGAGGCGCAGCATTTCCGACGGGCGGAAACTGCTGGAGATCACGTCGGCGTTGTTCAACTGGGAGTTGAGGTCTGCCTTGATCGGGCCACCGGCCTTCGTGGTGATGCCGGTCAGGAAGATCTCCACGAGGTCGTTGCGCGGTGTCGCCGGAGCCGGTATGCCGTAGATCGCCTGGATCAGCTTCGGCACCTCAGGGTCTTTCACTCGGGCGACGACCGGCGCGATCGAGGCGTCCCGGTCTGGCGGCAGCGAGTTGAACGCGTCCTTGAGGTTGGCCGGCACTACGACCTCGTTGACCAGCGGGTTGCCCAGGCGGGACACCTGCACCCATCCGCCGCCGCCGGTGCTCTGGCCGCTGATCCGCACGCGCGGCCGCTCGGCGGTCGACCAGACGCCGATGTTCGGGTTACGGACGGGGTCGCCGTTCATGGCCACGTCCTGGAACGGCACCTGCAGGGCGATGGTGTTCACGTTGTACCCGGCGAGCGTGTCCTGCCCGGTCTCGCTCAGGTCACCGCCGTAGAGCAGGTCGAAGACACGCAGGTCCAGGAAGAACGGGTCGTCGGCCTGGCCGGCGAAGGTCTTCCAGCCACCGGGCAGGGTGGTGACCGCCTGGTCGCGCAGCTGCTGGTAGTTCGGCATCGATGCCTTCCCGACCCGCGACGGCGCGACCGGCGCGTTCGCGATCCGGGTGTGGAACGGGCGACCACCGAACGACGATTCCAGCGTGTAGGTCTGCCGGAACAGCAGGTTGGGGTCGTCGAGCGAGGTCACCGGCCCGTTGTTGTACAGGAACGTATTGCCGCCCCGCTTGTCGATGTTGTGGAACGTCCAGCGGAACACGGCGTCCGGCTTGGCGTCGCCGTCGCTGTCGACCTTGATGTTGTAGGTGGCGTCCGTCGCGAACGGATAGAAGTTCGGTCCCCCATTCGGCTCCTCGAACGGGATGAAGTTCGCGATGAACGTGACGTAGCCCGGGCGGTCCGGGCTGACGAACGCGTACACGTCGGTGTTGTCCACCGCTGGGTCGGCCGCGATAAGCGGTGCCTCGCGGTGGCTGGACGCCCCCGCGTCGCTCGGTCCGAGCGCCGCGACCGCACCGGCGAACGCGACCCCGAGCGCGGCGGTGACGGCACCGACGCGACGGGCTGTCGGTCTGCGCATGGTTCCTCCTTGCTAGGGAATTGCTGTGTCGCAAGGAGTTCGGCCCATCACGCGGAACGGGTGGGTGGTTGTCAGGTTGTGGTCGCCGGGCAATCCACCGGGCGCCCGGCACCGAATAGCGGCGCCTCAGGCGGACGTCGTGAGCGACGCGACGAGGACGTCGGCAGCCGTGTAAGGATCGAACTCGCGGTCGATGACGCGCTGCGCAGACGCGGAAAGTGCCGCCGAGCCATGCACCTCGGCGAAACGTGCCCGCACCTCCCCGACCGCGATCGCCTCGATCTCGGCAGCTGCCCGGGCGTGGCGGCGGCGGCGTGACTCACCGCTTCGGGTCAGCCAGTCGCGGTGCTTGGCCAGCGCCGCAAGCAGATCCTCGAGGCCTTCCGCCCGGACCGCCACCGTCTTCACGATCGGTGGCCGCCAGGCCCCGGGTGCCGAATGCCGGCCGCCCAGGGACTGCATGTACCGCAGGTCGCGGGCCACCTGGTCCGCGCCGTCGCGGTCGGCCTTGTTGACGACGAAGATGTCGGCGATCTCGAGAATGCCGGCCTTGGCCGCCTGGATGCCGTCACCCATCCCCGGGGCGAGCAGCACCGCGGTCGTATCCGCCAGCGAGGCGATCTCCACCTCGGCCTGCCCGACGCCGACGGTCTCGATCAGCACGATGTCGCAGCCGGCCGCGTCGAGCACCCGCAACGCCTGCGGCACGGCGGCGGACAATCCGCCGAGGTGGCCGCGCGAGGCCATCGAGCGGATGAACACGCCGTCGTCCGTAGCGTGGTCCTGCATCCGCACCCGGTCGCCGAGCAGCGCCCCGCCCGAGAACGGCGACGACGGGTCGACGGCGAGCACGCCAACCCGCTTGCCGTCCTCGCGTAGCGCCGCGACGAGGGCGGACGTCGACGTCGACTTACCCACCCCGGGTGATCCGGTCAGGCCCACGACCTCGGCGGTCCCGGAGTACGGCACCAGCGCGGCCGCGATCTCACGCAGCAGCGGCGAGTCGTTCTCGACCAGCGAGATCAGCCGCGCCACCGCCCGGGGATCCGCCTTGCGGGCGCGTTCGACGAGGTCGCTGACGTCAGCGGTCCGCGTCATGCACCGACGTGTAGCAGCAGCGCGTCACCCTGACCGCCGCCACCGCACAGCGCCGCGGCGCCGGTGCCGCCGCCGCGCCGCCGCAGCTCCAGGGCCAGCGTCAGCGCCAGCCGAGCACCGGACATCCCGATCGGGTGCCCCAGCGCGATCGCCCCGCCGTTGACGTTCACGATGTCCGGACTCACCCCGAGATCCTTCATCGACTGAATGCCCACAGAGGCGAATGCCTCGTTGATCTCGATCAGGTCGAGGTCGCCCACCGAGAGGCCCGCTTTGCGGAGTGCGTTGTTGATGGCGTTGGACGGCTGGGACTGCAGCGAGTTGTCCGGCCCGGCGACATTGCCGTGCGCGCCGATCTCGGCGAGCCACGTCAGGCCGAGCTCCTCGGCCTTAGCCTTGTTCATGACCACGACGGCGGCGGCGCCGTCGGAGATCTGCGACGAGGAACCGGCGGTGATCGTGCCGTCTGCCTGGAACGCCGGCTTGAGCTTGGCCAGGCCCTCAACGGTCGTGTCGGCGCGGATGCCCTCGTCGTCGCGGAACTCGATCGGATCGCCCTTGCGCTGCGGGATCAGCACCGGGCTGACCTCGTCGTCGAACACGCCGTTCTTCTGGGCGAGCGCGGCCCGCTGATGGGAACGGGCGGCGAACTCGTCCTGCTCCGCGCGGCTGATGCCGAGCTTCGTGTTGACGCGGTCGGTCGACTCCCCCATCGGAATGTGGTCGAAGATGTCGGTGAGCCCGTCGTATGCCATCGCGTCGAGCACCTCGATGGAGCCGTACTTGTAGCCGGCTCGCGCCTTGGGGAGCAGGTGCGGCGCGTTGGTCATCGACTCCTGGCCACCGGCCACGACGATGTCGAACTCGCCGGCGCGGATGAGCTGGTCGGCGAGGGCGATCGCGTCCAGCCCCGAGAGGCACACCTTGTTGATCGTGATGGCCGGGACGGTCAGCGGGATGCCCGCCTGGTAGGCCGCCTGTCGTGCGGGGATCTGCCCGGCACCGGCCTGCAACACCTGGCCCATGATCACGTACTGCACCTGTTCCGGCGCCACGCCCGAACGCTCCAGGGCAGCCTTGACGGCGAGACCGCCGAGGTCGGCCGCGGAGAAGTCCTTGAGCGAGCCGAGCAACCGACCCATTGGGGTGCGCGCACCGTCGACAATCACTGAGCCAGCCATGGCAACCACCCTTCGCCTCTCCCGCGACTCTATCTACGGTGCCCCAAACGATGCAGCGCCACCAGCGGTGTGAACAAGCGCACGCCGGCCTCGCTGTAAGCGCTGCGCACGCGCCACCATGACGGGATGCTGCGGCGAATCGACCACGTGGGCATCGCGGTACCCGACCTGGACGAGGCTATCGCCTTCTATCGCGACGTGTTCGGCATGGTCGCGGTGCATCAGGAGGTGAACGAGGAGCAGGGCGTGCGGGAGGGGATGCTCGCCGTCGGGGACGGCGAGACGCAGATCCAGTTGCTCGCGCCGCTTTCCGAGGCGTCCGCCATCGCGAAGTTCCTGGCCCGTGACGGCCCCGGCATCCAGCAACTGGCCTACACCGTCGACGACATCGAGTCGACCTCCGATGCCCTTCGTTCCAAAGGCCTGCGCCTGCTCTACGACGAGCCGCGGCGCGGCACCGCGGGCAGCAAGGTGAACTTCATCCACCCCAAGGACGCCGGCGGCGTGTTGGTCGAACTGGTCGAGCCCGCTAATGTTACTGGCGAGTAACCGCAGGAGGCCGCAGTGGACGACATCCGCACCGCGATCCTGAACGACAAGCTGTCGGCCCTTGCGAGCTTGCCGGTGCCGGACTTCTACCGCGGCGTCGTCGTCCGCGCCGACGAAGTACGCATGTTCGACGGGCTTGCCGCTCGCGACAAGGACCCGCGCAAGAGCCTTTCCGTGCAGGACGTCCCCACGCCCGAGGTGGGGCCCGGCGAGGCGCTGGTAGCGGTTATGGCCAGCGCGATCAACTACAACACGGTGTGGACGTCGATCTTCGAGCCGCTACCCACCTTCGAGTTCCTGCGCCGCTACGGCAAGTCCTCGCCGCTGGCCCGAAAGCACGACCAGCCCTACCACGTCGTGGGATCCGACCTCGCCGGCGTCGTGCTGCGCACCGGCCCCGGTGTGACGCGCTGGCACGCGGGTGACGAAGTCGTCGCGCACTGCCTGTCCGTCGAGCTCGAGGACCCGCAGGGCCACGACGACACGATGATGGACCCGCAGCAGCGCATCTGGGGGTTCGAGACGAACTTCGGGGGCCTCGCCGAGCTGGCACTCGTCAAGGCCAACCAGCTGATGCCCAAGGCGGCGCACCTGACCTGGGAGGAGGCCGCCTGCCCGGGCCTGGTGAACTCCACGGCGTACCGCCAGCTGGTCTCGCACCACGGCGCCGACATGAAGCAGGGCGACGTCGTCCTGATATGGGGCGCATCCGGCGGCCTGGGTGGGTACGCCACGCAGTACGCCCTCAACGGGGGCGCGATCCCGGTGTGCGTCGTCTCCTCGCCGGGCAAGGCCGCGCTGTGCCGGTCACTGGGCGCAGAGTTGATCATCGACCGCACCGCCGAGGGCTACCGGTTCTGGAAGGACGGCGAGCAGCAGCCGTCCGAGTGGAAACGGATGGGCGCCCGAATCCGCGAGCTGACCGGTGGCGACGACCCCGACATCGTGTTCGAGCACCCGGGGCGTGAGACGTTCGGTGCCTCGGTGTACGTGGCGCGGCGGGGAGGCACCATCGTGACCTGCGCATCCACGTCCGGATACCGGCACGAGTACGACAATCGCTATCTCTGGATGACGCTCAAGCGCATCGTCGGATCGCACTTCGCGAATTACCGGGAGTCCTGGGAGGCCAACCGGCTGATCGCGCGCGGTGCGATCCATCCGACGCTGTCGCGCGTCTACCCGCTCGCCGAGACCGGGCAGGCCGCCTACGACGTGCACCGCAACCTGCACCAGGGAAAGGTCGGCGTGCTCTGCCTGGCTCCCCGGGAGGGCCTCGGGGTGCGCGATCACGATCTCCGCGCCAAGCACCTCGCCCAGATCAACCGGTTCCGCAATTTGTAGCCCGCCTGGGCCGCGCGCGATCCGGACCACTCGCTGCGCTCGGGCCCGGCTCGCGAGCCGCTCCGCGCCCTCGGCGCGGGCCGCGTCGCGGCGGCGGGGCTCTTCGCGCAAGCGCTCATCGCGCGCTCCTGGACCTTCGGTCGGCGCGCCAACCTTCTAGACCGCTCTGCGCGAGCGGTCATCGCTGATCACTCATCGGTGATCTTCAGCCAGTCGACTTGGGGCTGGTGCACTGGGGTGGGACGATCGGAGCATGTCTTCGGAGAACTACTCGGACGCCCTGCCGATCCTGACCGATCGCGGCTTCGACACTGCCATGCGAGGCTACGACCGACGCCAGGTGGACGAGTACGTCGCCAATCTCGATGACGAGGTACGCGCCGCCACGGCCGACCGGGACGCCGCGATCGCCCGCTGCGCCGACCTCGCCGCACAGCTGGCCAGCACGCAGGCGCAGATCGAGTCGCTGAGACGGCAGCTGCGCACGGCCACTACGCGAGTCACATCCGAGAACATCGACACCCGAGTGCGCGGGATGCTGGACTCCGCGGCGGCAGAGGCGGCGAAGATGCGCACGGACGCCGATGCCTACGTCCTCGCAACCCGCCGCGCGGCTGACGAGTCGGCCGAACGGGTCCGGGCGAACGCACGCTTCGAGTCCGAGCAGATCATGGCCCAGGCAACAGAACGGCACATCAAGGCGGACGAGACATTCCGGCAGCGCATCGCCGACGCCGAGCGGCACCGGGCTGAAGTCACGGCGCAGCTGGAGCAGGACATCGCCCGGGCCCGCGCAGAGGAGGACCAGCTGACGCTCGAGGCGCATGCAGCCCGGGAGCGGCTCGACGCCGAGGCGGCCGCAGAGCGCACCCGCCGGGAGGAAGAGTTCGCGCAACGGCGGGCCCACGAGGAGGCGGAGTTGCAGCGCCGCATCCAGACCGCCGAGGACGACTTCGAGATTGCCCTGCGACTGCGCCGCACCGAGGAGGCGGCCAAGTCCAGCGATTTGGCGGCGGCCGCTGAGGCCGATGCGGATCAGACACGCGAGACGGCACGCGCCCGGGCCGAGCAGATGATCGGCGAGGCCGAGGAGAAGGTCGCCCGACTGCACACCCGTCGGGAGCAGGCACACGTCGAGCTGCAGGAACTGCACGCCAAGATCGAGACGGTGCTCGCCGAAGCGGGACCGCTCGCGGCAGCGGCTGAGCCGCCGGCAGCCGAGCAGCCCGGGGCGGACCCGCCAGCCGCCGAAGAGCCCGCCGCACAAACGGCAAAGCCACGTCCGCGCAACAACACGCGCGCCTGATCGGGATCAGGCGTACTCCCGGAAGCCCTTGCCGGCCTTGCGGCCCAGCCGTCCAGCCGTCACGAGATGCTCGAGCAGCGGCGCCGGCGCGAAGCCGGGCTCGCGGAACTCCAGGTACAGGGTCCGCTGGATGGCCAGCGCGACGTCCAGGCCCACAACGTCGAGCAGCTCAAACGGCCCCATCGGGTAGCCACATCCCACCTTCATCGCGGAGTCGATGTCGTCTGCGCTGGCGTAGTGCGCCTCGAGCATCTTCACCGCGTCGTTCAGGTACGGGAACAGCAGCGCGTTGACGATGAACCCGGCGCGGTCGCCGCAGCGCACCGGGTGCTTGCCGAGTTTGTGGGCGACCTCCAGGGCCGTCGCCTCGGCGGTGGCCGTCGTGGAGACGGTGCGCACGACTTCGACGAGCTTCATCACCGCGGCCGGGTTGAAGAAGTGCATACCCACGACGTCGCCCGGCCGCGAGGTGGCCGCCGCGCACTCGATCACCGGCAGGCTGGACGTCGTCGTGGCCAGCACCGTGCCGGGCGCGCAGATGTCGTCCAGGTTCGCGAACAGGGCCTGCTTTACGGCAGCGTCCTCGATCACCGCCTCGACCACGAGCTGGACGTCACTGAGGTCATCGAGCGAGGTCGTGCCGCGGATGCGGGCGAGAGCCGCGTCGCGGTCGGCGCCCTCCAACTTCCCCCGCTGCACCGCTTTCTCCATCGACAGCTTGACGGCCGTCGCGACCTTGGTGAGCTTCTCGGCGCTGCGCGCGACGAACAGCACGTCGTAGCCGGCCCTGGCGAACACCTCGACGATGCCCGTCGCCATCGTCCCCGAGCCGACGATGCCGACCCGCTCAACCGGCCGCCCGCCCGTGACCGCGTCCTCGCGTGGCGTCTGCGCGTCGGCCACCACGTTCGGCGAGTCGGGCGCGTCGTACGTGTAGAAGCCGCGGCCCGACTTCCGTCCCAGGAACCCGCCCGTGATCATCTGCTTGAATATCGGCGTCGGCGCATGCAGGCGGTCGCGGGTCTGCTTGTACATCGTGTCGAGGATCTCGTAGGACGTGTCGAGACCGATCAGATCGAGCAACGCCAGCGGACCCATCGGGAGTCCGCAGCCCAGCTTCATGGCGACGTCGATGTCCTCGCGACTGGCGTACCGAGACTCGTACAGCGAGGCTGCGTGATTCAGGTACCCGAACAGCAAGGCGTTGGCGATGAATCCGGCGCGATCGCCAATTGTGACGTCGACCTTGCCGAGCTTCTGGGCGAACGCCTCGACTTCGTCGATGACCTCCGGCTCGGTCACCACCGTGCGCACGATCTCGACCAACTTCATCACGGGCGCGGGGTTGAAGAAGTGCAGCCCGACGACCTTGCTGGGCCGGCCCGTCGCGACAGCGATCTCGGTGACCGACAGCGAGGACGTATTCGTGGCCAGGATCGCGTCGGGTTTGCACGTCTGGTCCAGCTCGGTGAAGATGTGCCGCTTGAGGTTCAGGTGCTCGGGCACCGCCTCGACGACGAGGTCGACATCGGCAAGCCGGCCGAGGTCGGTGCCGAAGTCGATCCGTTCGAGGAGCACGCGCTGCTCGGCCTCGCTCAGCTTGCCGCGTGCCACGGCACGCCCCGTGGAGTGCTCGATGTGGCCCCGCCCGCGCACGAGAGCCCCGTCGTCGACCTCAACCGCGACGACGCGCAACCCCGTCCTGGCGAAAACCTCCGCTATGCCGGCACCCATGGTGCCGAGTCCGACGACGCCGACCTGCTGGAACTCCCGAGCCATGCCCATGAACCTTAGTGCGCGGCCCTAGTGGCCCCAGCGAGCCTTGATCAGCCGCTTCAGCCGAGCCACGTCGCGCGGCGTGCGACGGAACGTCAGCGCCTTGATCGGCGGCGGGTAGCGCAGGTGTGTGACGGCGCGCGGCCAGGCGAACTCGCGCAGTCCGTCCGCGCCGTGGATGCGGCCGAAGCCCGAACTCCGTACGCCTCCGAATGGAAGCCCCGGCACGGTGGCGTAGGCGATCACGGAGTTGATGCTCACCATGCCGCAGGAGAGCCGCTCGGCGATCTCCTCGCCGTGGCCCGCACTGAACACGGCGCCGCCGAGCCCGTACGGGTTGGCATTGGCCCGCTCCACGGCCTCGTTGACGTCCTGGACCCGAGTGATCGTCACGGTGGGCCCGAACGTCTCCTCCTGCACGGCCGCGGAGTCCTCGGGCACATCGACGAGCACCACCGGCTGTATGTACGGGGGCTGCACCGAGTCAGGCCCGCCTACGACGGCGCGTCCCCCGCGGGCGAGCGCATCGGAGATGTGCCGGCGCACGACGTCGACCTGTCCGGGCATCGTCATCGGGCCGTACTGCGTGCCGGCTTGGATGAGCCCCGCCGCGCGGCTCACTCGCGCCACGAACTCGTCGTATACCGAGGCCACGGCGTACACCCGCTCTACGCCGGCGCACGTCTGCCCCGCGTTGGACATCCCGCCCCAGACCGTGGCGTCGACCGCCGCGTCGAGGTCGGCGTCGTCTGCGACGATGAGCGCGTCCTTGCCACCGCATTCGATCAACACCGGGGTGAGCGTCTCGGCGCAGGCTGCCATGATCTTCTTACCTGTCGCGGTGGATCCGGTGAACGCCAGCTTGTCGACGCCCGCGCGGCACAGCGCGGCACCGGTGTCGCCGAAGCCGGTCACCAGGTGGAAGACCGGCTGTTCCGGGACGACCGAGGCGAATGTGTCTGCCAGCCACGCCCCGACGGCAGGCGCGTACTCGCTCGGTTTGAACACCAGGGCATTGCCCGCGGCGAGCGCGTAGCTGATGGAACCGAGCGGGGTGTGCACCGGGTAGTTCCACGGCCCGATGACGCCGACCACCCCGTACGGCACATAGGTCACCGACGCGGTGTGGTTCATCGCCAGCATGCCGGGCGCGACGTGGTGGCGTCCCAGTACGCGCGGCGCGTGGGCCGTCGCCCAGCTCAGATGCTCGGCTGCGAGCATCACTTCGCTGACTGCGTCGTCGACCAGCTTGCCGTTCTCCCGATGCATCAGGTCGGCGAGCTCGTCGCTGCGCCGCACGAGCAGCCGCCGCCAGGCTCGCAGCCGCTTGCCGCGTCCCTGGTAACCGAGGTCGCGCCACCACCCGGCGGCACCGCGCGCACGCGTGACCGCGGCGTTCACATCGTCCGCGGTGTGCATCGGATAGGTGCCGACAACATCGCCCGAAGCCGGGTCCAGCGAGTCGAACTTCTCGGCCATGTGGTCACCGTACTGGCGAGTAACCAGGACGGCTAGGGCGTGTCGAGGTGGGCGAGGCACTCCCGCATGCGGGCGAGCTTGTCGGTGAGTTCGGCTTCGAACTCGGCCAGGCTGCGCTGCCCGGCACGGACGAGTTCGAGTTGGCGCTCGACGTCGGAGCGCATTGCCGCCTTCTTCGCCGTGCACCTCAGCTAGGGCTCAGAACAGCGTGTTCTCGCTAACGATGCCGCGCAGCGCGTCGTAGTCGAGCACGATGCAGGCGATGCCCCGGTCGGTGGCCAGTACCCGCGCCTGTGGCTTGATCTCCTGGGCGGCGAGGACACCGCGGACGGGGGCGAGGAGCGGGTCGCGGTTGAGCAGTTCGAGATAGCGCGTCAGCTGCTCGACGCCGTCGATCTCGCCGCGCCGCTTGATCTCGACAGCGACGGCCGCTCCCGAAGGGTCGCGTGCCAGGATGTCGACCGGTCCGATCGCCGTCGGGTACTCACGGCGCACCAACCGGTAGCCGTCGCCCAGCGTGTGGATGTGCTCCGCCAGCAGCCGCTGCAACTCCGCCTCGACGCCGTCCTTTACCAGTCCGGGGTCGATGCCCAGATCGTGTGTCGAGTCGGAAAGCACTTCATCGACGGAGATGATCAGCTGTTCGCCGCTCTTGTTGATCACAGTCCAGGTGTCGCCGTCGATGCGCAGCGTGCACGGTGGGCTCATCCAGTTCAGGGGCTTGTACGACCCCCCGTCGGAGTGGACCAGCACCGACCCGTCGGCCTTGACCACCAAGAGCCTGACGGCGAGCGGCAGGTGCGCGGTGAGCCGCCCGACGTAGTCGACCGAACACCGAGCGACCACCAACCGCATGGCCCGCAGGCTACCGTCTGGACCATGACCGTGCAGCGCATCGGGATCGTGGTCCACGAGGGCAAGGCGGCAGCGCGCGCCGCAGCGCAGACCGTCCACGACTGGGCGGCCGAACACGGCGTCTCGGCCGTCGATGTCGACGTCTGGCACGACGGTCTCGAGCGACGCAACGCCCGCGACGAGGCGGCAGAGGCGGGCTACCCCGACCTGATCGTCACGATCGGCGGCGACGGCACGTTCCTGCGCGGCGCCCGGATCGCTGCCGTGACCGACGCCGGCGTACTCGGTGTGGACGTCGGCCGGCTCGGCTTCCTGACCGAGGTAGGCGTGGATGACCTGCCCCGTGCGTTGGACGCGGTCCGCGACGAGACCGCGGTCATCGAGGAGCGGCTCACGCTCAGCCTGCGCGCCTCGCGAGGCCTCGAGATTCCGGCCGGCATCGGCGGCCTGGTGCGATACGGCCGTGGCCCCAAATTGCCGCCGCCTCCGGTACACGCCGGCACGCCCGCCGACGTCGGCTGGGGCGTCGGCCTGGACGTCATGGCGCTCAATGACGTGGTGTTCGAGAAGCTGGCGCGTGACCGGCAAGCCAGCCTGGCTGTATACGTGACCGGGCGGCTGTTTGCGTCGTACTCCGCGGACGCGCTCGTCGTCTCCAGCCCGACCGGCTCTACGGCATACAGCTTCTCTGCCGGTGGGCCGGTGCTGTCACCCCGGCTGGAGGGCATCGTCTTCACGCCGGTCGCGCCGCACATGATCTTCGACCGCAGCCTGGTGCTCGCGGCCGATGAGGCCGTGGCCGTGCGGGTGCTGCTCCACTCGGGGCAGGTGGCGGTCAGCGTCGACGGACAGCTGCGTGGCGTGCTCGATCCCGGCGATTGGGTCGCCGTGTATGCCGGCCGGCGGCGCGCCCGGTTGGTGCGGCTGCGCCGTTCCGACTTCTTCGCACGGCTGCGATCGCGGTTCGGGCTTGCCGACGCCGCGGCGGCAGCTGCCGACGGCCAGGCGCCGCTCGAGTACCGACCGGACACGCCGCCTCCCGCTGAGCTGCGCCACCTCTACGCCGCCCCGCCAATCGCCGAGTGACGCAGCGCAAGATGGTGCGCATGAGCGATGACACCTTGCGCACCGTCGAGATCGAGCGCCTCAGCCTGGGCCGTTACCGCGCCACCAACGTCCGTGGCGGCACGGTGACGATCGGCGGCCGTGACGACACCGAATTCACCCCGGTCGAGCTGCTGCTCGCAGCGCTCGGCGGCTGCGGTGCAGCCGACGTCGACTACATCACCGTCAAGCGGGCCGAGCCCGAGTCCTTCCGGGTGACCGTCACCGCAGACAAGATCCGCGACGACGACGGCAACCGGCTGACGAACCTGACGGTCACGTTCCGCATCACCTTCCCGGCGGATGCGGACGCCGCCCGTGAGGCGCTCCCCCGCGCCGTCGCCCAGTCGCACGATCGACTGTGCACGGTCTCCCGCACCGTGCAGCTCGGCACGCCCGTCGAAGACCGGATAGCGTCGAGTGATGGTTCCTGACATCGTCCTGAACAACGACGTACGCATGCCGCAGCTCGGCATCGGCGTGTGGCGGGCCAGCGATCGCGAGGCGGCGGATGCCGTTGCCGAGGCGCTGCGCATCGGCTACCGCAGCGTCGATACCGCCGCCATGTACGGCAACGAGCCGGGGGTCGGCCGTGCAGTGGCCGCGTCCGGCGTGTCGCGCGACCAGATCTTCGTCACTTCCAAGGTCAACAATCCTGACCACGGCTACGACCAGGCACTGCGCGCGTTCGACGCCAGCCTGGCGCGGCTCGGCTTCGACTACGTCGACCTCTACCTGATCCACTGGCCGCAACCGCGCCTGAACCGCTACGTCGACACGTGGCGGGCACTCGAGAAGGTCTACGCGGACGGGCGGGTGCGCGCGATCGGCGTCTCGAACTTCCAGGTCGCCCACCTGCGCCGGCTACTCGACGAGACCGACGTCGTGCCCGCACTGAACCAGGTCGAGCTCCACCCGTACCTGGCGCAGACGGAGCTGCGCGCCTTCCACGCCGAGCACGGCATCGCCACCGAGGCGTGGTCGCCGCTCGCCAAGGGCGGCGCCTTGCTGCGCGACCCGGTGATCACGGGGCTCGCCGCCAAGTACGGGCGCACACCGGCGCAGGTCGTGCTGCGGTGGCACATCCAGCAGGGCAACGTGGTGATCCCCAAGTCGGTGCACGCCGACCGGATCGCCGAGAACTTCGACGTGTTCGGCTTCGAGCTGGCTGCCGACGACCTGGCGGCGATCAACGACCTCGACCGGGACGGGCGCACCGGCCCGCACCCGGACATGTCCTAACCCCGGGCTTCCACGATCGCATCGACAACCTGGCTGAGCACGTCGGTGATCTCGAAGTCCTTCGGGGTGAACACCCGGGCCACGCCCGCCGCTCGCAGCGTTGCGGCGTCGGCGTCCGGGACGATTCCGCCGACCACGACCGGCACGTCCGTGAGCCCCGCGGCACGCAGCCCGTCGAGCACTTCGGGAACCACCGACAGGTGTGAACCGGAGAGCACCGACAATCCGACGACGTCGGCGTCCTCCTCGACCGCTGCCGCCACGATCTGCGCCGGGGTGAGCCGGATACCGGAGTAGACGACCTCGAAGCCAGCGTCTCGCGCGCGCAAGGCGATCTGCTCGGCGCCGTTCGAGTGGCCGTCGAGGCCGGGCTTGCCCACCAGGAACTTCAACGGCCCGAGCTCACGCACCCGCTCGCGCACAGCGGCAAGCCCCGCCTCATATCCGCCGCTGCTCGCCGTGCCCACCCCCGTCGGCGGCCGGTACTCGCCGAAGACCCCGCGCAGGACGCCCGCCCACTCCCCCGTCGTGACACCCGCTCTGGCGCAGGCCAGCGACGGCTCCATCAGGTTGGCCTGTGTCTTGGCCGCGTCGCGCAGCGCAGTGAGCGCCGCCTCGACCGCGGCCTCCTCCCGGGATGCCCGCCAGGCACGCACTGCGGCGACCGCCGCCGCCTCGACCCCGGGGTCCACGGACTGGATCGCCCCGTCGAGCCCGGCGAGCAACGGGTTCGGCTCGGACTCGGTGAACCGGTTGACCCCCACCACAACGTCCACGCCTGACTCGATGCGCCTGCGCCGCGACGCCAGCGACGACACCATCGCCGCCTTCAGGTACCCCGACTCGACGGCCGCCACGGCGCCGCCCATGCCGAGCACGTGGTCGATCTCGGCGCGCGCCCCGTCCTTGATCTCGGCAGCCTTGGCCGCGACGACCCGGGAGCCCTCGAACAGGTCGCCGTATTCGAGGAGGTCCGACTCGTAGGCGAGCACCTGCTGCATGCGCAGCGACCACTGCTGGTCCCACGGCCGCGGCAGGCCGAGCGCCTCGTTCCACGCCGGCAACTGCACCGCGCGGGCGCGGGCGTCGCGGGACATCGTGACGGCCAGCATCTCGAGCAGGATGCGGTAGACGTTGTTCTCCGGCTGTACCTCCGTCAATCCCAGCGAGTTAACTTGCACGCCGTAGCGGAACCGTCGTTGCCTCGGGTCGTGGATCCCGTACCGGGAAAGGGTGATCTCGTCCCACAGCTCACCGAACGCGCGCAGCTTGCACATTTCCTCGATGAAGCGAACCCCGGCGTTGACGAAGAACGAGATGCGCGCGACGACATCCGGGAAGCGGGTCGCGCTTACCTGACCGGAATCTCGCACCGCATCCAAGACGGCGATCGCGGTGCACAGCGCGAATGCCACCTCCTGCACGGGCGTAGCGCCCGCCTCCTGCAAGTGGTAGCTGCAGACATTGATCGGGTTCCACTTCGGGACGTGCACCACGGTGTAGGCGATCATGTCGGTGATCAGGCGCAACGACGGCCCGGGCGGAAATACGTACGTCCCGCGGGACAGGTACTCCTTGATGATGTCGTTCTGCGTGGTGCCGGTCAGCTTGGCGACATCCGCGCCCTGCTCTTCGGCGACCGCCAGGTACAGGGCGAGGAGCCACATGGCCGGCGCGTTGATCGTCATCGAGGTGTTCGTCTGCTCGAGCGGAATCTCGCCGAACAGCGCGCGCAGGTCGCCGAGGTGCGCGATGGGGACGCCCACCTTGCCGACCTCGCCCTTCGCGAGCTCGGCATCGGGGTCGTAGCCGGTCTGCGTCGGCAGGTCGAACGCCACGGAGAGTCCGGTCTGCCCCTTGGCCAGATTCCGGCGGTACAGCGCGTTCGACTCCGCCGGCGACGAATGGCCCGCGTACGTTCGCATCAGCCAGGGCCTGTCGCGCTGATCGTCGTCCGGGAACGGCATCCCCTGAGTATGAACACAGGGCTACCTCGCGGTAAGAATTGTGGCCGACTTCGCAGCATCCTGGCAGGCTGCCGTCGTGCCTAACGAGATGCTCACCTGGGCGGAATTCGGTAGCTCATGTCGCGACCTGGCACGGGCCGTCCACGCCGACGGCTACCGGCCGGAGCTCATCCTGGCCATCGCACGCGGCGGGCTGTTCCCGGCGGGCGGGCTCGGCTACGCGCTGGACGTCAAGAACCTGAACGTGATCAACGTCGAGTTCTACACCGGGGTGGACGAGAGGCTGCCCATGCCGGTGGTGCTGCCACCGGTGCCGCAGCCGGTCGACCTGTCCGGTGCGCGCGTGCTCATCGCTGACGACGTCGCCGACACCGGCGCGACGCTGCGCCTCGTCAAGGACTTCTGCGCACAGCACGTGGCCGAGGTGCGGTGCGCGGTGATCTACGAGAAGCCGCGCTCAATCGTCAAGTGTGAGTACGTGTGGCGGCGCACGGATCTCTGGATCGACTTCCCGTGGTCGGCCGAGGCTCCCGTTACGTGAGCCGGCGGTACGTCGTCCACACCGAGTGGCGGCTGGCCAGGGCCGGGCCGGGCTGCGGTTCGACCACGACCTGGTGATGCGTGACGGCGAGCGTGGCCTCCGCCGCTACTTGGAGCGGGGCTGACGCGGTGCCAGGATGACTCCGTGGGTGCGGATCTGCCGACACTGCTCATTCTTATCGTCGTCGTGGCCCTGCTCCTCGTCGTCATGCGCTGGACGTTCCGGCCGTCCCGCCCGCGCCGGGGCCGGCCGGTCGACGCCGCCGACTCTCCCGACCTCGGCATGCTCGACGTGATCGTCGCCGACGTCCCGCGCGCCGAGGCCATGCAGTTGCGAGCCAAGCTCGGCGAGGCCGGCATCCGTACCTCGATGTCACGGCGCCGCAACGGAGACATGGACGTGCTGGTGTTCAAGGATGACGCCGAGGCCGCCCGCGCCCTGTTGAGCCCGTAAAGTCTGCCGATGATCTTGGACTTCTGGTCGGCATTCAGCCAAAAGTCCAAGATCACAGGCTGGCGGGGTTGCGGGCGGGTGCCCGAGCACCGCGGCCGGCGAATCGATCAGTCGAACGTGTCCGAGTCGGTGCGCACCACGTCGGCGCCGAGCGCCCGCAGCTGTTCCTCGATGCGCACGTAACCCCGATCGATGTGCCGGATCTCCGCCACCTCGGTCACGCCCTCCGCGACCAGGCCGGCAATCACCAACCCGACGCCGGCCCGGATGTCGGTGGCCCGGACCGGAGCGCCGGATAGCCGGTCGCGTCCACGCACCACGGCGTGATGCCCGTCCGTACGCACATCGGCACCCATGCGCGCGATCTCATCGCAGAACATGAAGCGGCCCTCGAAGAGGTTCTCGGTGACCATCGCCGTGCCTTCGGCTACGGACAGCATCGCGATCGCTTGCGGCTGCAGGTCCGTCGGCAGCCCCGGGTAAGGCAGCGTCACCACGTCGAAACTCTTGGGCCGGTCATGCATACGCACGCGGAACCCGTCCGGGAGCACTTCGACGTCGACACCGGCCCGGGACAGCTTGTCCAGCGAGATCTCCAGGTGTGCCGCGTTGGCACCGCGCACCGTCACGTCGCCGCGGGTGGCCGCCGCGGCGAACGCCCAGGTGCCGGCGACAATCCGGTCCGGTACCGCGACGTGCGTGGTCGGTTTCAGCTCGTCCACGCCGGTGATGGAAAGCGTCGACGTCCCGATCCCGTCGATCTGCGCGCCCATCGCCTGCAGCATGTGGCACAGATCGACGATCTCGGGCTCCCGCGCCGCGTTGTCCAGGACGGTGGTGCCCTTCGCCAGCACGGCTGCGGTCACGATGTTCTCGGTAGCGCCGACGCTGGGCAGGTCGAGCCAGATCGTCGCGCCGTGCAGCTGCGCCGCTTCGGCCACGATGTAGCCGTGCTCGGTGCGGATGTCGGCGCCCAGCCGGCTCAGCCCGTCGAAATGCATGTCGAGTGGACGCGTGCCGATCGCGTCGCCACCGGGCATCGCGACCCGGGCACGGCCGGTGCGGGCGAGCAACGGGCCGAGCACCGCGATCGATCCGCGGATCTTGCGCACCAGTTCGTACGGCGCCTCCCACGCCGGCTCATCCGGCACGGTGATCCGCACGCTGTCGACCCGGCCGTCGGAGGCCTCGGCAACCTCACAGCCCAGCCGGCCGAGCAGCTCGTGCATCGTCTTCACATCGCTGATCGCGGGAAGGTTGCCGATCGTGGTCTCGCCAGGCGCCATTAGCGCGGCGGCCATCAACTTGAGCACGCTGTTCTTGGCGCCGACGACGGCGACCTCTCCGGACAGCCGGGCTCCGCCGGTAACTTTCAGGACCTGCACCATCACTCCTACTCTTCGCGCGAGCGCTCAGCGATCCGGCAGAGCGTATCGTCCACCCATGGCGGTGCATCTGACCCGTATCTACACACGTGTCGGGGACGACGGGACGACTGCGCTGGGCGATATGTCCCGTGTTCGGAAGACTGACCCTCGAGTTGAGGCTTATGCCGACTGCGACGAGACGAATGCCGCGATCGGACTTGCACTTGCGCTGGGCGAGATCCCGAAGGCGATCGCCGAGGTGCTCCGCCAGGTACAGAACGACCTGTTCGATCTCGGGGCAGACCTGAGCACGCCCGTGGTCGCGGACCCGAGGCATCCGCCGCTTCGGGTCACCGGCGAGTACGTCGAACGCCTCGAGGCGTGGTGTGACGAGTTCAACGCCGACCTGCCAGAGCTGGCGAGCTTCGTGCTGCCCGGCGGCACCCCGACCGCCGCGCTGTTGCATCAGGCACGGACGATCGCGCGCCGCGCAGAACGCCGGGCCTGGGCACTGCGCGAGGCCGACCCCGACGGCACCAACCCGGCTGCCCTGCGCTACCTGAACCGGCTGTCCGATCTGTTGTTCATCCTCGCCCGCACCGCCAATCCCGGCGGTGACGTGCTCTGGCGCCCTGGGGCTAGCCCGCGATGACCGCGAGCCGCCGCCGGAGGAAGCGCCGCTCCGCATCGGTAGGCGCGAGCGCAAGCGCCTGCTGATACGCGGCTGCCGCCTGACGGCGGCGACCTAGGCGCCGTAGCAAATCATGAGCAGGTACTTCAGGCTGCCATTTTCTACCGGTCAGACCCGCCGAACGGCAGCCGCGCCCGGACGCGCGTCGCACGCCTGGCCCGGCGTTCGCGGCGTGCCTGCCGCAGCTGCTCCTCGTGCCGCTGTTCGCGGAGCTGTTGCGCGGTGACGCTGTAGACGAGCTCAGGGTAGCTGTCGCTGTCGAGGTACATGGCGTTCTCCTTCGTCGCTGGATATCGATCGCCCTAACGACGAACGGGAACGGCCCGGAAGGACAGCCGGCTCAGCCGGCTGTCCAAAGCACCGCCGACGGGGCGGCTGCCGTGAGCGTGATGCTGCCCTACCAGGCCGGGAACGACGGCCTGGGCAGGTAGTCGGCGTCGAGGAAGAACGCCCGCGTGACGCCGGTGACGTGCACGGCGTATCCCGGATCGGGCGAGCCGTTCACGACCCTGTCGACGACGATCGGGGCGATGTCGGCGCTGGTCGTGCCGGCGGGCAACTCCACCTTCATGGCAGCCGGCTCGTCGCGCTGGATCGACCAGTGGGTGGCCCGCCGGTGCCGAGGTGGTCCGACCGGTAGATCGTCGTGCCGTTCTTGAGTTCGACACCGACCGACACGCCGACCCAGTTCGGACCGGCGTTGCCCGGCGGCACCGTGTCCTTCTTGACCGCGAGGTAGAGGTCGTTGCGCTGATCGCTAACCTCTGGGGTGGCCGGATCCGGCGTCGCCTCGATCTTGCCCTCACGCTTCATCTCAGCGGCCATCACCTGATGCGTCCACGGGTTGGTGTCAATCCGGCGCGACGCGGGCCGCGCGGAGCTGGTGATGCTCGCTCATGCTCGCGGCGCGGACGACTCGAGCCACGAGACGAACCCGGTGAACGCGCCGTCGGCGAGCGCCAGAGTGATGTCGCCGTGCGGGTCGCGGCACTCGACGATGACCGCGGTCGCCGGGAGTGAGCGCAGCTCGGCAGACGTCGGCTCGCGCCGGCTGATCACCTCGAGCTCTCCGCGGCGCAGCACGCGCGTAGGGCGCGGTCCGAGGTCGATCGCCCGGTACCAGCGGAACTCTTCCCCGTCATATCGCGCGACACCGTAGAGCCACCGATGACCACGGCGCACCGCGAGCGGGATCGCGCCTGCGCTGCGCAGCATGTGCCGCTGCCGGGCGATGATCAGCGCCAGGACCACGATGATGGCGATCAGCGCCACGATCGCGACTGCGTCGACGATCCGCACGCTGAGCTCCCTCGTTCCGCGTCAGGCCGTACGTGCTTCGGACGGGATGTCGCGCCCCGACTCGGAAGTCGCGCGCAGCCGGGCGAGCGCGCGCTCGCGCGCTGCCTCTGCCTCCGCTCCCTGCTGGGACTCGGCTCGTGCGAGCGCCGCCCGGGCACGAGCCACGTCGATCTCGTCGGCCATCTCGGCCATCTCAGCGAGGATGGACACGCCGTCGGCGCGCACGGACAGGAACCCGCCGTGCACCGCTACCCGCAGCTCCGGTCCGTCCACGCGAACGATGCGCACCACCCACCCCGGTGCGAGCTCGCCGAGCAGCAGTGCATGTCCGGGCAGGATGCCGAGCTCACCCTCGGTGGTGCGGGCGAAGACGGCCTCGGCCTCCCCCGACCAGAGCGCCCGCTCCACCGAGACGAGCTCGACATGCATGCTCACTGGTTTATCCCGCCCTCGCGAATCCGCGTCCCCACCGCTCGCTGCGCTCGGGTGAACCCGCGGCTTCGCTCCGCGCCTGTCGGCGCGGGCCGCGCCGCGGCGGCGGGGCTCTTCGCGCAAGCGCTCATCGCCTTACCCGCCTCGGAGCTCGCGCGCCTTGCGCTCGAGGTCGTCGATGCCGCCACACATGAAGAACGCCTGCTCCGGATACTCATCGAAGTCACCATTGCACAGCCGCTTGAACGCGTCGATGGTCTCACCGACCGGCACGAATGACCCGTCCAGGCCGGTGAACGTCTTGGCGACGTAGGTGTTCTGCGACAGGAACCGCTCGATGCGCCGCGCCCGGCCGACGATGATCTTGTCCTCTTCGGAGAGCTCGTCAATGCCCAGGATCGCGATGATGTCCTGCAACTCCTTGTAGCGCTGCAGGATCTGCTTGGTGCGCTGCGCCACGTCGTAGTGCTCCTGGCCGACGTACTCGGCGGCGAGGATCGTCGACGTGGAGTCGAGCGGGTCCACGGCGGGGTAGATGCCCTTCTCCGAGATCGGCCGCGAGAGCACGGTGGTCGCGTCCAGGTGCGCGAACGTCGTGTGCGGCGCCGGGTCGGTGATGTCGTCGGCAGGCACGTAGATCGCCTGCATCGACGTGATCGAGTGACCGCGAGTCGACGTGATCCGCTCCTGCAACTGGCCCATCTCGTCGGCCAGCGTCGGCTGGTAGCCCACCGCCGATGGCATCCGGCCGAGCAGCGTCGATACCTCGGAACCCGCCTGCGTGAACCGGAAGATGTTGTCGATGAACAGCAGCACGTCCTGCTTCTGGACGTCCCGGAAGTACTCCGCGACCGACAGGGCAGCCAACCCCACGCGCAGCCGCGTGCCGGGCGGCTCGTCCATCTGCCCGAAGATCAGGGCAGTGTCCTTGAGCACGTCGGTCTCGGTCATCTCGACGATGAGCCCGGTGCCCTCGCGGGTGCGCTCGCCGACACCGGCGAACACCGAAACGCCGCCGAAGTTCTTGGCGACGCGGTAGATCATCTCCTGGATCAGCACCGTCTTGCCTACGCCGGCGCCTCCGAACAGGCCGATCTTGCCGCCGCGTACGTACGGGGTGAGCAGGTCGATGACCTTGATGCCGGTCTCGAACATCTCGGTCCTGCTCTCGAGCTGGTCGAACGGCGGCGGGTCACGGTGGATGGGCCACCGCTCCTTGATCTCCAGCTTGTCCTTGGGCACGTCGAGCGACTCGCCGAGCAGGTTCCACACGTGGCCCTTGGTCACGTCGCCGACAGGCATCATGAGCGGGCCGCCGGTGTCGACCACCTCGGCGCCACGCACCAGCCCGTCCGTCGGCTGCAGCGCGATGGAACGCACCATGTCGTCGCCGATGTGCTGCGCCACCTCGAGCGTCAGTGTCTTGGACAGCTCTCCGAGCTCGATGTCGACTGTGAGCGCGTTGTAGATGTCGGGGATGGTGTTGCGCGCGAACTCCACGTCAACAACGGGACCGATCACGCGCACGACCCGGCCCGTCGCCGTTGCGGCGCCGGTCTCGGGGGTTTCCTGAAGAGTGGTCATTTGTGTGTCTCACTCGCTCTCGCGTGCTGCCGCTGCCAGAGCGTCGGCACCACCGACGATCTCGCTGATTTCCTGGGTGATCTCAGCCTGGCGAGCCTGGTTCGCCAGCCGAGTGTATGTGCGGATGAGGTCGTCGGCGTTGTCGCTGGCGGACTTCATAGCGCGCCGGCGCGCTGCTGACTCCGATGCCGCCGCCTCGAGCAGTGCCGCGAACAGCCGGGCGCTGATGTAGCGCGGCAACAGGGCGTCGACGAGCTGCTCGGCCTCGGGCTCGAACTCGTACAGCGCCTGCGACTCGTCAGCCTCCTCGGGCTCGCCGGCGGCCCGCACCGGAGACACCTGGGCGACCGTCGGGACCTGGGTCACCATCGACTCGAATCGGGTATACACCACGTACAGCTCATCGATGCCGCGCCGTCCCTGCGACTCGCCCGCGCTCGTCGCGGACAGAGCGCCGACGACCGCTTCGGTGGCGTCCCGCGCCGCGAGAAAGGTCGGCTGCTCCGAGAAACCCGTCCACGTTCCCTCGAGCTCGATGTGCCGGAACCGGTAGTAGGCGACGCCCTTGCGGCCGATGACGTAACGCACCGGCTGGATACCTTGGGCGTGCAGCCGGTCGGCCAGCTCGTTCGCGCGCTTGATCACGTTCGCGCTGTAGCCGCCGGCGAGGCCACGGTCGCTGGTGATCATGACGATGCCGGAACGCTGCGGTGATTCCGTGCCGGTGAGCATCGGGTGCGGCTGCGTCGCGTTGCGAGCCAAGGCCGCGAGTGCACGGGTGAGTTCGACGACGTAGGGGCGAGCCGCGTTGATCCGCGCCTGCGCCTTGGCGATCCGCGAGGTGGCGATGAGCTCCATCGCTTTGGTGATCTTCTTCGTCGACTGCACGGTGCGGACCCGCCGCCGGTACACCCGCAGCTGAGCGCCCATTAGCTTGCGGCGGCTTCCACCGGCGCCTGCTCCTCCGAGTCCTCCGAGGCCGGCGTGGCGGCCGGGCCGGTCGTGGCGAACTGCTTCTTCACCTCGACGACGGCCTCCTCGAGCGCCGCCGCCGTCTCGTCGCTCAAAACGCCGGTTTCGACGATTGACTTGAAGATCTCCGGCCGGTTGTGCGCGATGTAGGAGTGGAACTCCTCTTCGAAGGCCCGGACGTCGCCGACCTCCAGATCGTCGAGCTTGCCCGTGGTGCCCGCCCATATCGAGACGATCTCGCGCTCTACCGGGAACGGCGAGGCGGCCGGCTGCTTGAGCAACTCGACTAGACGCGCCCCGCGGCGCAACTGGTCCTGGCTCGCCTTGTCGAGGTCCGAGCCGAATGCGGCGAACGCCTCGAGCTCGCGGTACTGGGCAAGGTCCACGCGCAGCCGCCCGGCGACCGACCGCATCGCC
Organism: Actinomycetota bacterium; assembly: GCA_046734315.1. Lineage (GTDB taxonomy): Bacteria > Actinomycetota > Actinomycetes > Mycobacteriales > Jatrophihabitantaceae > DASXRA01. The sequence goes on from JBKPQY010000095.1 coordinate 32,649, forward strand.
TTGGACTGCGCCGCCCCGCCGACGCGGGAGACGGAAATGCCCACGTTGATCGCCGGGCGCACGCCGGCGTTGAACAGGTCGGTCTCCAGGAAGCACTGCCCGTCGGTGATCGAGATGACATTGGTCGGGATGTACGCCGAGATGTCGTTGCCCTTCGTCTCGATGATCGGCAATCCCGTCATCGATCCGCCGCCCAGCTCGTCGGAGAGCTTCGCGCACCGTTCGAGCAGCCGCGAGTGCAGGTAGAACACGTCGCCCGGGTACGCCTCACGACCCGGCGGCCGGCGCAGCAGCAACGACACCGCGCGGTATGCCTCGGCCTGCTTGCTCAGGTCGTCGAACACGATCAGCACGTGCTTGCGGGCGTACATCCAGTGCTGGCCGATCGCCGACCCGGTGTACGGCGCGATGTACTTGAAGCCGGCCGAGTCGGACGCCGGCGCGGCGACGATCGACGTGTACGCCAGCGCGCCGGCCTCGTCCAGCGTCTGCTTGACCGCGGCGATCGTCGAGCCTTTCTGCCCGATGCCGACGTAGATGCAGCGCACCTGCTTGGAAGGGTCGCCGCTCTTCCAGTTGTCTCTCTGGTTGATGATCGCGTCCACGCAGACCGTGGTCTTGCCGGTCTGCCGGTCGCCGATGATCAGCTGCCGTTGCCCCCGGCCGATGGCGGTCATCGAGTCGATGGCCTTGATGCCGGTCAGCAAGGCCTCCTTGACGTCCTGCCGCTGCACCACCGTCGGCGCCTGGAGCTCGAGGGCACGCCGCGCCTCGGTCTCGATCTCGCCCAACCCGTCGATCGGGTTGCCCAGCGCGTCGACCACCCGGCCCAGGTAGCCGTCGCCGACCGGCACGGAGAGCACCTCGCCGGTGCGCTTGACCGTCTGGCCTTCCTCGATCTTGGATGCGTCGCCCAGGATTACCACACCGATGTCGCGTACGTCGAGGTTGAGCGCGACGCCGAGGGTGCCACCCTCGAACTCGAGCAGCTCGTTCGCCATCGCGCTCGGGAGCCCCTCGACGGTCGCGATGCCGTCGCCGGTCTCGGCGACGACGCCGATCTCCTCGCGGGACGCCTCCGGCGTGTAGGAGGTCACGTAGCTCTCGATCGCGCTGCGGATCTCGTCCGCGGAGATCGTCAGCTCTGCCATCTATCTGTTCCCCATCTCGTATCGTCAGTCGCGCGTCAGTGGCCGACCAGCGCCGTCCGTGCCGTGGCGAACCGTCCGGCGACGCTGCCGTCGATGAGCTCGTCGCCGATGCGAATCACCAGACCGCCCTGTACGGACGGATCGACGGCCGTGCGCACGGCGATCGGGCGACCGTAAATCCCGCTCAGCGCCCGCGCCAGGCGCTGCTCCTGGCTTGCGGTCACCGGCACCGCAGAGAGGACCCGCGCCACCGAACGCTCGCGCCGTGCCGCCGCCGTCTGGAGCAAGTCGTCTATCGCACCCTCGACACTACGCTTTCGCGGGCTGGACACTGCGTGCTCGAGGAGCCTCTGGGTGATGGGGTGGACCCGGCCGAACACCACGTCGCGCAGCAGCGCGGTACGCCGCTCGGCGGGCACTGATACCTCGTCGAGCAGCGTGACGAGCTGTGCCTGGGTGTCGAGAACGCGTTCGAAGCGGAACAGCTGGTCCTCGACCTCGTCAAGCACGCCGCCGAGCTCGGCGGTGCGCAGCAGCACCTCGTCACCGGCCTGCTCGAGGCCGTCGGTGAGGTCCCATGGCGATGACCAGCGCATCGCCGCCGCGGCCTTGACCACGGAGAGAGTCGCGGGCCCGACCTTGTCCCCGAGCAGCCGGCTCACGAGTTGGGCGCGCGACTCTTCGGTCGTCGACGGATCGCCCACGATCCGGCGCAGCCGCGGCGCCTCGACGAGCAGGCCGGCGACCGCGTACAGCTGCTCGGCAAGCTCGGTCAGCTCGGCGCTGGACAGGGGCGCCGTCTCGGTGTCCAGGTGGGCGTGCAGCTCCGCCATCGCGTGACGGCTGGCGGCGCGGATCACCGGGACCCCTGCGAAGTCGTGGAGCCACCGGGGAGCGACTTCGTGGGGTGGGTCATGTGCCGCGCCCGGCGGCGTCGCGCTGCTCGAGGTCGGCGAGGAAGGAATCGACCGTCGCCCGGACCTGCCTGTCGTCGGACAGGCGCTGCCCGACGATCTTTTCCGACAGCTCCACAGCCAGCGATCCGATCTCCCCGCGCAGCTCGCGGACGACCTGGGTCCGCTGCTGTTGCAGCTGCTCCTCGCCGCGGGCGACGATGCGGGCCTGCTCCTCCTGGGCCTGCGTGCGCAGCTCCTCGACGACCTGCTGCGCCTCGGCGCGCGCGCCTTCGCGGATCTGCGCCGCCTCGACGCGCGCCTCGTTCAGCGCGCGCTGGTATTCGGCCTGCGCCTCGGCGAGCCTCTCCTTGGCCTTCTCGCTGTCCTCCACCTGCTGGTGGATCATCTCCTGACGCTCGCGCATCGCCTTTTGGATCGGGGGTACGACGTATCGCCGCAGGATCAGCAGGATGAGAACGAACGCGAAGAGCTCCGCGAAGAAGGTCGCGTTCGGGACGAGGAAGTTGCCATCCGCGTGCACGGTCTGCGCCATGACCGTCAAGCTCCTACTTTGCGAGAACGAAGACGAACAGCACGGCGAAGGCGAGGTTGATGAAGTACATCGCCTCGACCAGACCCACGGTCAGGAAGAACAGTGTCTGCAGGCGCCCCTGCGCTTCGGGCTGGCGAGCAACGCCCTGGATCAGCGAGCTACCGGCAAGACCGTCACCGATCGCAGCGCCGACAGCACCTCCGCCCAGCGCCATGCCCCCGCCTATGAAGGCGCCGGCTAACGTAATGGACTTGGTCGTTACATCGACGGCCATTTCTCTCCTCTCGTGTTTCGGGTGTGGCTATACCCGGATCAGTGCGCGCCTTCCTCCTCGGCGGGCTTGACCGAACTGAAGTACAAGATCGTCAGCAGGGCGAAGATGAACGCCTGGATCAGCCCGATGAACATCTCGAACAGCTTCCAGACGACCTCGGGCGCCCACAGGATGACAGCGGGGAACAGCGCGATCAGCGACACCATGATCACGCCGGAGAAGATGTTGCCGAACAGCCGC
>JBKPQY010000096.1:0-11266 GCA_046734315.1 Actinomycetota bacterium
GGTGCGTCGGTCGCCGATCCGATGCAGAAGGAGATCATCATGCGTGCTCTTTCACGAAAGCTTGCGCTCGCCGCCGTGGCCGCCCCGATCGGAGCAGCCGCCCTGATCGCGACGGCCTGCAGCAGCGCCTCGCACACCACGTCCCCAGGAAGCTCGCCATCGGGCGCAGGGTCGGCAGCGTCGGCCTCGTCGATGACGGTGAAGGGACAGACCGGACCGCTGGGCACCTATCTGGCCGACGGCTCAGGTCGGGCGCTGTACCTGTTCGCCTCGGACACCAGTTCCAGGTCGAGCTGTTCAGGAGCGTGCGCCACACTGTGGCCGCCGTTGACCGCCAAGGGCTCGGTGTCGGCATCCGGCGGCGCATCCAGCGCTGACATAGCGACAATCACACGTCCGGACGGCACCAAGCAGGTTACCTACGCCGGGCACCCGCTGTACTACTTCGCCGGTGACCGCGGCGCGGGCCAGACCGGCGGTCAGGGTGTCAATGAGTTCGGCGCCCTGTGGTGGCTCGTCGCACCGTCGGGCCAGAAGATCACCACCACCGCCGATTCCGCTGCGCCGTCCACCAATAGCGGCTACGGCGGGGGCTACTAACCCGGGCCACGGCCGGTGGGATCTACGCGGTTACCACCGGCCTGTCGGTGCCTACAGCCGAGCCGACAGCGCAATGTCTCGAAATGTTTCCACGCGCACGCGTCCAAATCTGGCGTGGCGACGTTCGAAAAAGAGCGTCGCCGCGGGTCACAATGACCGAGGAGGCAACAGAAATGCACAAGATCATGGCCACGCCGGTCACCTCGTTGGACGACGTCGTTGAGTCGCTTCGGTCGCCCAAGAATGACGAGACGTGGAACGTGACCGATATCGCGACAGCGGAGTCGACCGGATTAAGGCCGAGCCGGCTCGTGGAAGCACGTGACCTGCACCCTGGCGACGTCTTGCAACAGCACGACTGGTATCTGCACGTCCAAGACGTCAAGATCGGCCCTGTGGTCGTAGCCGTCGCGGTCACCGAATTCGGCTTCGAACTGCACTACGCCGCCGATGAGACGCTCCAAGTCGTCGTCTGATCTGAACATCCGCACGTGCGGCAGATTCGCTCGCGTATCTCAGCACGTCCACCGACCTGTGACTTTGTGGAATCGACTCCAACCGGAATCGACTCCGTCGAGCAGATCGTGTAAGCGTTGATCGGCCCGCCGTCCGAACTGGCGCGAGGCAGCAGGGCAGGCGCAGGCTGATCCTCGACATCGAGGGCTGCGACCGTTACGCCAGCTGCTGATCCTGCAAAGGGGAGCGATCTATGTGGACGAGCTTGCTCGGCAGGATCCTCGCCCGGCGGTGGCATCTGCCGCGTGCGCAGACGCGCGAGGTCGTGCGCGAGCGTGACCTGGGGATCGAAATGGACGACGGAGCGGTGCTGTTGGCCGATCGCTGGGTCGCTCGGACGGCACGCGCGCAGCCACAGCCGACCGTGCTGGTCCGTTCCTGTTATGGACGCCGTGGGTTCTTCGGGGTGCTGCACGGTCGGCTGTTGGCCGAGCGGGGCCTTTCGGTAGTGATACAGAGCGTCCGCGGCACGTTCGGCTCGCAGGGGGCGTTCAACCCGTTCTACGAGCGCGCGGACGGCCTGGCCACGTTGCGCTGGCTGCGCCGCCAGCCCTGGCATGCGGGGCCGATCGGGATGACCGGCGAGAGCTACCTGGGGCTCGTGCAGTGGGCGATCGCCGCGGATGCCGGCGATGACCTGGCCGCGCTGTCGATCCACGGGAGCGCGTCGCAGTTCCATGGCCAGAGCTTCCCGGGGGGCAGCATGTCGCTCGAGACCTCGGCCCAGTGGCTGGTGATGATCGCCTCCCAGGAGCGCCGTCCCGCACCGCTGCCGATGCTCGGCCGGCTTCTATGGCTGCGCACGTTGCTGTCTTCGCCGTCGCTCAGGGATCTCGACCGCCGCGTCACGGGCGGTGAGGTGGCCTGGTTCCGCGAAGCGCTGGCGGCTCGGCAGCGCGAGGATGCCTACTGGGTAGAGAGGGACTTCTCGGCCGGGGTGGCTGACGTGACCGCCCAGGTGCAGATGATCACTGGCTGGTATGACTCATTCTTGCCCTGGCAGTTGGAGGACTTCGCCGCGCTTCAGCAGACCGACCGGCCACGCCAGCTGATCATCGGCCCGTGGTCGCACGCGCAGGAGGGTCTTACCGCCGCGGGCGTGCGCGAGGGGCTAGCCTGGCTGCGCGGCCATCTGCTGGGAGCACGACCGCTCATCGAGCCATCCAGCGTTCGAGTGTTCGTGACCGGCGAGCGCGCCGGCGGCGGCTGGCGCGACTTTGACCGCTGGCCCCCTGCCGAGGGCGCCGCGTGCCAGTTGTGGATAGCGGGCCAAGATCGCTTGGCGTGGGAGCCGCCGCCCGCGGGGGCAGGCGGCAGCCGCCGCTACCGATACGACCCGGCTAACCCGACCCCTTCACTCGGTGGGCCGATCATGATCACGACGAGGCCGGTCCGCGACAATCGGCGGCTTGAAGCGCGCGCCGACGTGCTCACGTTCACTACCGCTCCGCTCGAAGAAGTACTGGAGGCGATCGGTCCGGTCCGCGTGCAGCTGTGGGTCCGCGGGAGTGAACCCCACTTCGATCTGTTCGCGCGCGTGTGCGATGTCGAGCCCGGCGGAGCCTCGCGGAACGTCTGCGACGCGCTGGCAAGCGTCGCCCCCGACCGGTTTGAGCAGTCGGATACAGACGGCTCATGGCGAGTGCGGTTTGACCTGTGGCCAATCGCGCACCGCTTCGCGGCCGGTAACCGCATCCGTCTCCAAGTCTCCTCCGGCGCGCATCCACGCTATGTGCGAAACCCCGGAACAGGAGAGGACCCGCTCACAGCGGAGAACCCGCGAGCCGTCGACGTGGAACTTCTCTATGGCCCTCAGTGGCCCTCGTCGTTGCTACTGGCTGCCACCACTCCCGGTCGCACCCACCGAGCCGGCCAGCTTCCCTGACAATCGGGCCATCGCGAAACCACAGCGCTGCGGTGATGGCGCACCACGACGAGATCAACGTGCGATGTAGAGCTTGCCTATGATCTCGAGGATCTCGTCGATGAAGGCCTTGGCCTTGGCCTTGGACGGCTGGACTGCGACCTCACGGCCCGCTTCACTGGCGACGGTGGTCAGCACGAGGATCAGCGCGTCGCTGAGCGGGTTCGAATGCTCGTCGAGCAGCGCGATGTTGGTGCTGAGCCAGTGGCGGAACCGGCGTCGGGTCAACAGCTCGAAGCCCGGTGGTCCACCGCCGGACAGGAACAGCCGAGCGAGCTGGCGTTCTTCCCAGCAGCCTTCGAGGTATGCGCGCGTGGAGGCGATGAACAGCTGCAGCGCGTCGTCCTCGCCCGTGGCAAGCGCAGCGCGGAACGCCCGTGCCGCTCGGTGCTGCTGGCGGTGCTGATAATCGTCGTACAGAGCGATGTAGAGGTCCTGCTTACCGCCGAAGTGGTGGTAGAGGCTGCCGACGCTCGATGCCGCCCGGTCGACGATGTCGCTGATGTTGGCGTCGGCATAGCCGGCTTCGGTGAACACCTCGCGAGCTGCGGTGAGCAGCGCGATGCGAGTGGTCTGGGCGCGTCCGACTCCGTTGCTCTGGCTCACGGAAGCAGTCTGCCCGAGTCAACCCGCCGCAGGGACATCGACCGACGCCGCGGCGGCGTTCGCGCCCGATTAGAACGAGATTCTGTTTCGACGTCCGGGGAACCGAGGCGGCGCGGGACAAGCGTCGGTCCCCTGAGCGTCAGCGCCGACCTGGGCAACACGCGCTGAGTTGGGTACGTTCGCAACAGAATCGGGTTCGGATCATGCCGGCGGGTGATAGTCGTGGGCGACTCGGGCGCGCAGCCGCTGCTTGAGGTCGACGGCATCTGCGTGTCCTTCGGTGGCCTGTCCGTGCTCACTGATGTGTCGCTCGACGTCGACGCCGGCGCCGTGCTCGGTCTGATCGGCCCGAACGGTGCAGGCAAGACCACCCTGTTCAACGTCATTTGCGGGTTCATCCGACCCACGGCCGGCGAACTGCCCCTGGACGGCGCCCCGCTACGCCGACAGTGGCCGCATGACCTGCCGAAGCTGGGCGTGGCGCGGACCCTTCAGGGGCTCGGGCTGTTCGCGCGCCTGAGCGTTCTGGACAACGTCCTCGCCGGGGCGACCCGCGTGACCGCCGTCGCCGTGGGCGACGCCACGGCAACCTCCGGCTGGGTCGGCTTCGACGAGCTGCTCGACGCGCCGGACGACGGCGACATCTGGCCGACATTCGCCGATGACACGGCGGTCCTGTCCGGATGCGTCCTTCAACGCGGCGTTCACCTCGTCGGCCAGGCGCGAATGGGCGATGATCATCCGGGCGTCCGAGTCCTCCAGGTGGTAGGCGATCTCCGCTGCCTTCAGGAGCGGGTTGAGCGGCACCATCGCCAGCCCGGCCTTCAGAATCCCGAAGTACGCGATGACGAACTGTGGAACGTTCGGCAGCTGCACGGCGACCTTGTCGCCGGGCGGCAAGCCGCGCCGGCGCAGCGCCGCGGCGAACTGTCCCGACAGCGTGTCGACTTCGGCGTAGGTGAGTGCGCCCTCAGGAAAACGCAGGAACTTCTTGGCAGGCGCGGCATTGCGCGATTCGCGCAGCATGACGGCCAGGTTGAAGCTCATCTCGCGTCCGGCCTCCGTCGCGTCGCACAGCGAACTGTGACCGGCTCGACGTGCCCGAATGTTGCGCGGCATCGCCGAGCCTGCGATCGTACCGAATCAGATTCTAATTGCCTTTCGAGGAGCCGGCCCGATGCCTGATGCAGTGATCGTGGCGGCCGCGCGTTCGCCGATCGGCCGCGCCGGGAAGGGCTCGCTGGTCGACGTGCGCCCGGACGACCTGGTGGCGCAGGTGATTCGTGCGGCGCTGGCGAAAGTGCCGGCGCTGGATCCGCGAGACATCGACGACCTGTACCTGGGTTGTGGGCTGCCGGGCGGCGAGCAGGGCTTCAACCTGGCCCGGGTGGTGGCCGTGGAGTTGGGTTACGACTCCCTGCCCGGTGCCACGATCACCCGCTACTGCTCGTCGTCGCTCCAGACCACCCGCATGGCCTTCCACGCGATCAAGGCCGGCGAGGGTGAGGTGTTCATCTCGGCGGGCGTCGAGATGGTGTCACGATTCGTGCACGGCTCGTCCGACTCGTGGCCCGACACTCACGGCCCGCTGTTCGCCTCGGCCGAGCAACGGACGGCGCGCGCCACCGAGGGCGGCGTGACGTGGCACGACCCGCGGGCGGACGGGGTGCTGCCCGACATCTATATACCGATGGGACAGACCGCGGAGAACGTGGCCCAACTCAAGGGCATCACCCGCGAGGAGATGGACCACTTCGGGGTCCGTTCGCAGAACCTGGCCGAGCTGGCGATCAAGGACGGCTTCTGGGCCCGCGAGATCACCCCGGTGACCACGCCATCCGGGGCGACCGTCGATACGGACGACGGGCCGCGTCCCGGCGTGACCTACGAGGCAGTGTCCGCGCTCAAGCCGGTGTTCCGCCCGGACGGACGTGTCACGGCCGGCAACTGCTGCCCGCTCAACGACGGTGCCGCCACCCTGGTCGTCATGAGCGACACCAAGGCCGCGTCGCTGGGCCTGACGCCTCTGGCACGCATCGTCGCGACGGGAGTTTCGGCCCTGTCGCCGGAGATCATGGGGCTGGGCCCGGTCGAGGCGTCGCGTCGGGCGCTGGCCCGCGCCGGCATAACGATCAGCGACGTCGACCTGGTCGAGATCAACGAGGCCTTCGCTGCGCAGGTCATCCCGTCGTACCAAGACCTCGGCATCGACCTCGACCGGCTCAACGTCAACGGCGGCGCCATAGCAGTCGGGCACCCGTTCGGAATGACCGGCGCTCGCATTACCGCCACCCTGATCAACTCACTCCAGTGGCACGACAAGTACCTCGGCCTGGAGACGATGTGCGTCGGTGGTGGTCAGGGCATGGCGATGATCATCGAACGGCTCTCCTGAGTCGGTCAGTCGGTACGCAGGAGGGAGATTTTTTGCCATATCTCGCGCGATAGTCCGACGGTCAGCGTTTCGACCTCACTGACCGTGTCGAGCACAACGGAGTCGGTCGATTCCTCCGCGCAAAGGGCGCCGGTCTTGGCCACGAGGGACAGAATCTCGGTGCAGTAGTCGAGGTAGTTCGCCAGCTCAGCAGCATCCAAGGTGAACGCCATCGTGACATCCGTGCCGTGGAAGCGTTCCTGCAGCCGCTCCGGGTCCTTGGTGAGTTGATGCATGTCGACGACGTGCGCCAGCGACCGCAGGCGATGCAGCAACGCGAGCAGGCGACGTCGCGTGAGCCGGTTCGGCAGGGACATCAGGAAGTACACCGCGATTGCGGCGTACACCAGATCGGCGATGCCACTCTCAAGGACGGACAGCCATTGGAAGCCGCGTACCTCGCCGCTTTCAGGCAGTGCGTCGTGGATCGCCAGGACGATGGCGGTGACCGCGACGGCGACGATGCCGATGGCAGCCACTCGGCAGGCCAAGCCGATTGCTCGGTTGCGTCGCCGGTCAGCCGACGACTGCTCGGTGACTTCGCCGACCAGTCCGCTGAGCTCCGCGGCGACGCGTCCCAGATTGCGGTCAGGGAATCGACGGGTGATGCGCATGACGAGCCGATCCACCGTTACCTGAACGGCGCTCGGATCGAGACGCTGGAAACTGCGCACGGCCACCGGCATCCGGCGACCTTAGACCGAGCGTGGTCGGGCCAAACCACCGCAGCATCTGGCCGCGAGTTCCGTATTGGTTCAGACGTCAGTGGTTCGCGATGATCGAATCGAGGAGCACGCCAAGGATCTCGTTCGGGTCCTTGACGAGGTAGCTCTGGCCGTGCGTTGCATCGGAGATCTGCTTCAATGCACTGGCGTCCGCATCCGCACCGAAGCCGATGGTGACGATATGCACGGGCTTGCTCGGGTTGTATCCGGCCTTCAGCCGGCTGAGCAGGGCGGGCAGCCCCACGCTATCCGGGTCGAGGTCGGCGCCGTCGGTCAGCAGGGCCACGACGTTGACGCTGGCCGGGTCATAGTGCGCCGACACATCCTCGAACGCGGCGAGCGCCGTGTCGTAGAGGCCGGTGTTGCCTCCGAGCCTCGCTGGCAAGGACGCTACCGCGCCGGTTAGCGTGTCGCGCTGTGTCTTCACCGCTCCGAGTGGGACGAGCTCGGTCCAGTCGTTGGCCGGCGCGGGGTGCTGTGAGAACGTCCAGAGCCCCATTGTCCAGTCGTCGGGTACCAGGGTCATGGCCGTCTCGGCAGCGGCGGTCACCACCTGGATTTTCGGCTTGCCGTTTCCGGAGTTGTCGGCCATTGAGCCGGATACGTCGATCGCCGCTAGCAGCTGCGAGGGCTGGGCGGCAGCGGACCACAAGTGCAGCGCGGCTGACTGTTGCGCCGCGGTAATCGTCGCCGGTGTAGGCGTGACCCGCTGGGACGAGATGCCCGACGTCGTGCCGTCCGGGGTAAGAGGTGCTCCGGACGGATCCCGCAGCCCGACCGCGGCCAGGCGTGATCGTGCGGCTTGCGTCGTCAGCTGTAGCTCGAACAGGTCCATCGCGGCAGCCACGACCGGGTCCGATTCGCCGGGCACGACGCGCACCATCGGGAAGTCGAGCATCGGCGTCGGGCCGCTGGGGTAGACGGCTGAGACCACCGGAGCACTCTTGCCGCGGTTGCCCAGGAACACGTCCTGTTCGCTAGTCACAAACGCCGGGGCAGAAGCAGGCTTGGCTTGCAGCACGCTCAGCCCGGTCGCCGAGTCGGGCAGCATGGCTGTCTGCAGGCGAATGAACAGACCGACCAGCTTGGCAGCGGCCCCCGGGGCCGTGCCGTTCTGCGCACTGAGGCCGATCATGATCAGCGCGCCGGCCGTGGTGGTCGTCGGATCGGTCACAGTCACCGGTGCGGGACCTGACAGCACCCCCGCCCATCCGGCCTTCGCTGCCGCGCCGAGCGCCGTAGCCTTACTTGGCGGTGCCGCGACGACCAGTGGCGAGGTCCCGATGGATCCATCGACCTTCACGGCCGAGGCCAACCCCGGCGAGGCTGCCGCGAGCTTGCCAGCCCACAGCCTGGAGTCCGGGATCCACAGCGTGGGCGTGGCGTCGGACGCCAGCGACTTAATTGCCGCAACAGAGTCAAGCCCGGTGACGACAGCTCGAACACAGTGACCCTGAACGGACGGGCGGGACGCGTTCCACTGCTCGGCGACGGCGCCAACGGCTGTCTGAACGGTCGGCGCCGCGAGGACCGGTACCGACACCGCGCCGGAGCAGCTGGGCGCCGCGACAGATGTGTGATGGCTGTGGGCGGTTCGAAGTGCCACGACCCCGCTGCCGGCCAACACGGCTACCCCCACCAGCGTGGCAACGATCCGGCCCGTGCGCCGTCGTCGGCCCTGGGCGCGCGAATCAATCGCAGCGCGCGACGCTGCATGCCTGCCGGCCATAATCCAGCGATACCTCCTCGACCGCCCTGTTCGGCCGGATCCTGCCCGGTACGCGCCGGCACGCCGCACGCAGAGTACACATCACCTGGTAAGAACGCCGTCGGGACAAGTTCGCTCAGCTCGATGCTCGCCGCGCTCAGCCGCGTCGCCGTCGCGCGGTAGTAGCGGTTACCGGGTCGTTCCCGACGAGTCGGCAGACGGGACAGACGCGTGGCCCAGGATTCCGCGATGCGGGTCGACTGCCTCGCTCCCCTGATCGAAAATCGGGCGCTCGAGGTTCAACTGTGCTCTCTGAGGCGTGTCGGGTTGCCCCGCAGTGCTTGGTCAGGAGCGACCGGCGGCACGTTGTCGGTGATGTATCGGTAGCACGGACTCCGCGCGTCCATCGGGATCCTGGTGTGGCCACTGGGTTCGGGATTCCTGGGTCTCGCCGACCATCCGGGGAACGAGTCTTCGACTACCTCAGCCCGTGCTTCAATGCCGAGGTCGAAGATCGCATCGACCACGGCTTCGACGTAGTCGACCGGGTGGACGCTGTCCTCCACCTTCAGCGATAACACGGAGAAGCGGAACTTCGGGATTCCACTCATCAGCATCCGGTTGGGCGGATGCTCGTCGGCCCAGATGTCGTCGCTGCTTCCTGGCTCGGACCAGTCGGCGACATGCCCGTGATGCGCGGCGCCGATGTCGGCACTGGTTCCGGTCTGGGCGAACCACCGAGCTCCGACGTTGCGACAACGCAATGTGAGGTGACTCGTGCGGTTGATCACTGATAGACGGTGTCGCTCGGTACGATCCGCGTTCCCAGTGGCAGCAAGGAGATCGGAATCAGCTTGAAGTTGGCCAGCCCGAGCGGGATGCCAATAATCGTCAGGCACATAAGCACGCCGGTAACAATGTGTGCCACGGCCAACCACCATCCGGCGATCAATAACCATATGACGTTGCCGATGATCGACAGGACTCCCGCGTCCATACGCCGGATCGCGGTCCGTCCGAACGGCCACAGCGCGTATCCGGCGATCCGAAACGAGGCAATTCCGAAGGGGATCGTGATGATCAAAATGAAGCAGACGATCCCCGCGATCACGTAGCCGATCGCCAGCCACAGGCCGCCAAAGATCAGCCAGATCACGTTCAGCACCGCGCGCACGGTCCCACTATCCCGCACCACCGTGTTGACGGCCTCGCCCGGCGAGTGACAGATCCTGTCCGGTGTCAGGGTTTCGCAAGGTCAGAGACGGCCGATTTGCCGTCTCTCGAAGCGCCCATCCGGACGTACACAGACATGACAGCCGACAATGAGCGACGAGGTTGAGCGCAACGGTGCCACCGACCGTGCCGGCTACCCCTGGGTCAGCTGTCGCATCTTCCGCAAGACGGTCGCGTCCCACCTTGACGACGAGGGCCACGGCATCCACCACCTCGCCGACCAGCTCGTCCCCAGCCGGCGCTCGACCGCCATCGGCTACTACCTCGGCCGCCGCGCGCTCACCACGATCCACGCCGCCGACGCCCTCGAGCCACTGATCGGCCGGCACCAGTAAATAGCTCGCTTCTGGTTCGCCCCCAGCCCGGCAGACGAGCGCCCTATATCGCGGGCTCCCGCGACTAGGACTCAGACCTACGGATTAAGAGAAGAGCGATTCGAACAGGCGAGGGCAGACAGCGTCCGCAGGGGTTCTGCGTGGCTTCCTTGGACTCTCCCGACCTTGGCAGACATCCTCGTGGCGTAGTCGGTTATCGTGAGTGGGATCTGTGCAGTCGTTGATGGCCCTCGGTGCGCCGCGAAGCACCGTCGCAAATGATCAAGAACGCCAAGGCGGTGTACGCCGCCGGTCGATGAGCGGGTTGCGGGCCCGGACGCGGAGTGAGTTGCGGGCCGTGCGGCGGCCGCGTGCGCATTCGTGCTGGGATCACCTGTTGGCTGCGCCGCTGTGGCCGCTGCACGGCGCGAACCTGGGGACACTGCTGCGAACCTGCGACGCGGTGGGTGCTTGCCTAGTCGTGCCGCGGCTGCCGTGGGTTCCAGAAGCGCTCGCGCGGGGCAACACGTTGCGTCGGCGCAGTTGCGTGCACTGGGTGCGCGGCGACCCGATCGGCTGGTTGGCTCGGCAGCGAGAGCGGGGCAGCTTGATCGTCGGGGTTGAGTTGGTCGACGAGGCGATTCGGCTGGCTGATCTGCCGGCCGCTCGGGCACGCACCGTGGTGGTGCTCGGCCACGAGCAGGGCGGCATCCCGCCTCAGGCGCTGGAGCTAATCGACACGGCCGTGGAGATCCCGATGGTCGGTACCGGGACCAGCCTGAATGTCGCAGTCGCCGGATCGCTCGTGCTCTACCGCCTGGCCGGGCTCATCTGATCGGCGCAGTGACCGGCACCAGGTGAGCCAGGCGGCGCTGCCGGCGATTGATCACCTCGATGAGTGTGATCGGCGATTTCGTTACAGCTGTTTCGGGTCGACAGGCGTGTCTCACCGGTGATACAGTTATGTGATGGATACCGTGACGGTGCGGGAGTTGCGCAATCACGGCGGCGAGGTGCTTGACCGGGTGGCGCATGGCGAGACGCTGATCGTGACTCGCGACGGTGCCGAGGTGGCCGAGCTCGCCCCGCTGCGGCGGCCGGCCCGGTCGACTGCGGACCTGATCGCCAGTCGGCGGACACTGCCACGGATCAACCTGCGTCGGCTGCGTGAGGATCTGGACCGCATCCTCGACCCCGCCCTGTGAC
>JBKPQY010000097.1:0-13161 GCA_046734315.1 Actinomycetota bacterium
CAAGACGTCCGCCACCTTCGAGAGGAACCCGCATGACGATGCCGCGCCCCTCCTTGGTCACCTCGAGCGGGCCATCGCCCGTCCGCGGCTTCATGGCCGCCATTCGTGCCTCCTCGATGAGGTTCGTCCGAACCGAAACGCAAGCGCCGAGCCGAACGCCAGGCATCGGAGCTTCGGCATATTCTCCCGCATGATCAGTCAAGACCAAAGCCCAGGGGTCCTGTGCACGCCCGAACCACTAGTGTCCGCGGTTATGACGGATCCACTGCTCGTCGAACGGGGCGAGGGCCTCGCGACCGTGACGCTCAACCGTCCCGACTCGATGAACTCACTGTCGGTCGAGCTCAAGGACGCGCTCGTGGCCGCGATCCGCGACCTTGCCGATGACGACTCGGTGCGTGCGGTAGTGCTGACCGGGGCGGGGCGGGCGTTCTGCGTCGGCCAGGATCTGCGCGAACACAAGGCGATGCTCGACTCCGGTGATCCGCAGCCACTGCGCACGGTCGTCCAGCACTACAACCCGATCACGTCGGGGCTGGCAGCCATGCCCAAACCGGTTGTCGCTGCCGTCAACGGGGTGGCTGCCGGCGCCGGCGCCGGATTCGCATTCGCCTGCGACTTCAGGATCGCCAGCAAGAGCGCGTCGTTCCTGCTCGCCTTCGCCGGCGTCGGCCTGTCACTGGACAGCGGTACCTCGTGGACGCTTCCTCGGCTGATCGGATCGGCCCGGGCCACCGCCGTATCGCTGCTGGGTGAGCCGGTCACGGCCGAGGCGGCGCTGGAGATGGGTCTTGTCAACGCGGTGGTCGAGCCGGACCGGCTGCTCCCTGCCGCACACGAGCTCGCCGCGCGGCTCGCCGCGGGGCCG
Source organism: Actinomycetota bacterium (assembly GCA_046734315.1). GTDB lineage: Bacteria > Actinomycetota > Actinomycetes > Mycobacteriales > Jatrophihabitantaceae > DASXRA01. The sequence goes on from JBKPQY010000097.1 coordinate 869, forward strand.
ACTGCCGCCTACGCCGCGATCAAGGAGTCGATCGCCTACGCGGCCACCGCGACGCTGCCCGAGGCCCTGGCCAAGGAAGCCGAGATGCAGCTACGCACCGGCGCCACCGCCGACCACCGTGCCGCCGTGGACGCATTCGTCGCCAAGCAGAAGCCGACATTTACCGGGCGGTGATCTAACCGCCGATTGGTGTCTCTCGCTGTGCACGCCAGCAGCCGGCGATGTGGTCGTCGACAATGCCGGTGGCCTGCATCAGCGCGTACGCCGTGGTCGGCCCCACGAACTTGAGGCCGCGCTTGCGCAGTTCCCGAGCCATCGCGATCGATTCGGGCGACGTGGCTGCCACGTCTGCCAGCCGGCGCGGGCGGCGATGCCGTGCCGGGGCGTACGACCACAGCAGGGTGTCGAGCCCCTCCGGGACGGCTTCCACGATCCGACGTGCGTTTCCGATCGTCGCCTCGATCTTCGCCCGGTTTCGGACGATGGCGGGGTCGGTGAGCAGGCGAGCGACGTCGGCGTCATCGAACGCGGCCACAGTCGGCGCGTCGAAGCCGGCGAACGCCGCACGGAACGCCGGGCGTTTCCGCAGGATGATCAACCACGACAGCCCGGACTGGAACGCCTCGAGCGACAGTCGCTCGAACAGCGCGCTGTCGCCGTGCAGCGGCCAGCCCCATTCGTCGTCGTGGTACGCGAGGTATTCCGGCGCCGAGGTCGCCCACCCGCAGCGGCGACGGCCGTCCGGATCAGTCATGCGAGGGCTGCTCGCTGCCGAGCTCCTGGGTGGAGGCCAGCCCGTCGACAGAGGGGCGTGCGCCCCGTAGCCGGGTGATCTCCTCGTCCCGCTGACGCAACTCGTCCGTGAGCCGGTCCAGTAGCAGGTCCGTCTCGGCGAAGCGGTAACCACGCAACGCCACAGGCAGGCGCGCGGCGGCGACGTCCTCCGGCCGAAGCTGGCGGTCGGGCAGCGTCTCCCACGGCCGCGTATCCGGCGCAGGCGGGGCCATCTGCTCGCCCTTCGGCAGCACCCATACCGCTAGCGCGAACAGGCCGGCGACCACGAGAATCGCCAGCAGCGCGTACAACAGCAGCGTCAGCACCCGTCGATCGTGACACGTCACCCTTGGTGTCGCCGACGCGGGACTCGCGCAACGAGCAAATGTGGGACCGTGGGCCGGTGAACTTGCGGCTCGGGCGAGGCGACTTCGCTGCGGGCGAGTTCGCCGTCATGGCCATCGTCAACCGCACCCCCGACTCGTTCTACGAGCGCGGCGCGACGTTCGAACTGGACGCTGCACTCGACGCGGTGGCGCGTGCCGTCGCCGAGGGCGCCGACCTGGTCGACGTGGGCGGGGTGCGCGCCGGGACGGGCCCCCCGGTCGGCACCGCCGAGGAATTGCGGCGCGTGCTGCCGCTCGTGCAGGCCGTGCGCGATCGAGACGCCGAGCTGGTGATCAGCGTCGACACCTGGCGCGCGGCGGTCGCACGCGAGGCGGTGGCCGCCGGCGCCGACCTGATCAACGACACCTGGGCCGGCGCCGACCCGGAACTCGTCAAGGTTGCCGCTGACACGGGAGCCGGCATCGTCTGCAGCCACACCGGCGGGCTCCCCCCGCGGATCGACCCACACCGCGCCCGATTCGACGACGTCGTGGACGACGTGGTGGCGACGGTGTCCGAAGCTGCGGCACGGGCCGTGCAGGCCGGTGTCCGCCCGGACGGCATTCTCGTCGACCCCACCCACGACTTCGGCAAGAACACCCGCCACTCCCTGGAGCTCACCCGGCGCCTCGACGAGGTCGTCGCGACGGGCTGGCCGGTGCTGGTCGCGCTGTCGCGCAAGGACTTCGTCGGCGAGACGCTCGACCTGCCGCCCGACCAACGGCTGGAGGGCAGTCTCGCGGCGACGGCGATCTCGGCCTGGCACGGTGCGCGCGTGTTCCGCACTCATGACGTGCGCGCGACCCGGCGGGTGCTCGACATGGTGGCGAGCATCCAAGGAACCCGTCCGCCGTCAGTGGCGCGGCGCGGCCTCGTCTAGGAGCGCTAGATCCGCGAAGGCATCGTCCACTGTGGACACTCGATGCAACCGATCGAGCGCGGCCTGCCGTACGAAGCCCAGGTCTACGAGCGACTCCAGGTATGTCCATAGTGGCCGGAAGAAACCATCCGGATCGAGGACGAGCACCGGCTTGTCGTGCATGCCGATCGAGCCCGCGGTCCACACCTCGAAGAATTCCTCGAGTGTGCCGATACCGCCGGGCAGCGCGAGGAACGCGTCGGCGCGCTGATCCATCAGCCGCTTCCGTTCCCGCATGGTGTCTACGATGATCAGCTCGTCGGCGTCGAGGTCGCCGACCTCGATATCGACGAGCGCCTGCGGCATCACGCCCACGGTGCGGGCGCCTCCGGCCCGGGCCGCCCGTGCCACGGCACCCATCATCGACACTCGGGCGCCGCCAGACACGAGCGTATGGCCGCCTTTGGCGATTCGGGCGCCGACGTGCTCGGCGAGCAGTATGTAGCGCGCGTCGATGTGCTCAGCGGACGAGCAGAACACACAGACGGCAGCCATCAGGCCGTTTACTCTGCGTCGTGTACGAGCGCGTCGACCGCTCGTTCCCGTTGATGTGCCGCGTCGACGATATACGTTGCGACCTCGTCCACGTCGTCGGTGACCGTGAGCAGCTCGACGTCGGCCGAGCTGACCTTGCCGCCGGGCAGCACCGTTGCGCGGATCCAGTCGAGCAGCCCGGCCCAGTACTGCCGCCCGAACAGGATCACCGGGAAGCGGGTGACCTTACCGGTCTGCACCAGGGCTAGCGACTCGAACAACTCGTCCAGCGTGCCGAAGCCGCCGGGCAGGATCACGAACGCCTGCGCGTACTTGACGAACATCGTTTTGCGGGCGAAGAAATAGCGGAAGTTGATCCCGATATCGACCCAGTCGTTGAGCCGTTGCTCGAACGGCAGCTCGATGCCGAGGCCGACGGAGATCCCGCCCGCTTCGGACGCGCCGCGGTTGACGGCCTCCATCGACCCCGGCCCGCCACCGGTAATGACCGCGTAGCCGGCCCGGGCTAGGGCGGCGCCGAGCCGGCGTGCCGCGTCGTAGTCGGGGTGATGCGGCGGCGTGCGCGCCGACCCGAACACGGACACCGCCTGCGGAAGGTCGGCGAGCAGGCCGAACCCCTCGACGAACTCGCTCTGGATCCGCAACACCCGCCACGGGTCGGTGTGGACCCAGTCGGACGGCCCGCGCGAGTCGAGCAGCCGTTGGTCAGTGGTGCCCGGCCGCACCTGCCCGCGGCGCAGGATCACCGGGCCGCGCTGGCGTTCCGGGAAGGTCATGGTCGATCAGTCCTCCAGGAAGCGGACGAACGCCGACTCGGCGTCGGCGATCCGGGCCACCTCGACGTACTCCTCGGGCTTGTGTGCGAGGTTGGGGTCGCCCGGGCCGAAGTTCAAGGCGGGAACGCCGAGCCCGGCGAACCGCGCGACGTCCGTCCATCCGTACTTCGGTTGCGGCGCACCGCCCACGGCGGCGGCGAACGCCCGGGCCAGCGGGCTGTCGAGTCCAGGGCGAGCGGCCGGCGCCGAGTCGACGATCTCCACCTGCCACTCGGCGAATACGCTGCGAACGTGCGCCTGCGCGTCCGCTTCGGATCGGTCTGGTGCAAACCTGAAGTTGACCGTGACTGCGCACGCGTCGGGGATCACGTTCCCTGCGACTCCCCCGGCGATCCCCACAGCGTTGAGTCCCTCGCGGTAGGCGAGCCCGTCGACCGTGACCGTGCGCGGCTGGTACGTGGCAAGGCGCGCCAGCACCGGCGCCGCGGCGTGGATGGCGTTGTCGCCGAGCCAGGACCGTGCACTGTGCGCGCGGACGCCGGGGACCGTGATCGCGGCACGCAGTGTCCCCTGGCAACCGCCCTCGACCAGCCCGGATGTCGGTTCGAGCACGATCGCCAGGTCGGCTGCCAGGTCGGCCGGCCGCTCCCGCGCAATACGGCCCAGGCCATTGCGATCTGCCTCGATCTCCTCACAGTCGTAGAAGACCCACGTCAGGTCGGCGCGCGGCGTCAGCGCCCCGGACCCGACCAGGTGTGCCAACCGCAGTTGCACGGCGACGCCGGACTTCATGTCGGACGTCCCGCAGCCGGCGATCCGCCCGTCGGAAAGCGACGAGGGGACGTTGCCGGCGATCGGCACCGTGTCCATATGGCCGGCCAGCGCGAGCCGTTGCGCAAGCCCCAGGTCCGTGCGGGCCAGGACCACATTGCCATCGCGCTCGACGGCCAGCGCCGGATAGCGCCGCAGCGCCGCCTCGACGAGATCAGCCAGGTGCGCCTCGTCCTGTGAGACCGAGGGCACGTCCACAAGGGCGGCGGTAAGAGCAGCGCCGGACTGGGCAAGGTCGAGCATGTGCACAGGTTAGCGACGAGCGCTCGCGGCAAGAGCCCAGGAATCGGCGGGTTAGGGTGGCGTCCGTGACCAGAACCGCCTGGGGCTACGGCCTCGCGACCACCGCCGTCACCGGCACGGTGCTCGACACGTGGTATCCCGAGCCCGCCCTGGGCGAGCCCCCCGACACCGCCGCGCCGCCGCACGAGCTCGCTTCGCTGACCGGCGCCCGCGAAGACGTCGCCACCCGCGGCGTGCGCATCCACGTGACGCTGTGCCAGATCGACCTCGACGCACCGCCGGTCGACACGTCCGACGCCTACCTGCGTCTACACCTGCTCTCGCATCGACTGGTCCGCCCGCACGGGCTGAACCTCGACGGCATCTTCAGCGTGCTGCCCAACGTCGTGTGGACGACCGCAGGTCCGTGCCCCGTCGATAACTTCGAACAGACCCGGCTGGCGTTGCGGCGCCGGGGCGCCGTTCAGGTGCTCGGCATCGACAAGTTCCCGCGCATGACCGACTACGTCGCGCCGTCGGGCGTACGAGTCGCCGACGCCGATCGGGTGCGCCTCGGCGCGCACCTCGCCGAGGGCACCACCGTGATGCACGAGGGATTCGTCAACTACAACGCCGGCACACTCGGCGCATCGATGGTCGAAGGGCGCATCTCCGCCGGTGTGGTCGTCGACGACGGGTCGGACATCGGCGGCGGCGCGTCGATCATGGGCACACTCTCCGGCGGCGGCCGCGAGGTGATCACGATTGGTAAGCGATGCCTCATCGGCGCGAATGCCGGCGTGGGCATCTCCCTCGGAGACGACAGCGTCGTCGAGGCCGGCTGCTACGTCACCGCGGGGTCGAAGCTCACTCTGCCGGACGGTTCGGTCGTCAAGGCAGCCGCCCTGTCGGGTCACCCAGGACTGCAGTTCTGGCGCAACAGCGTCACCGGTGCCCTGGAGGCCCGGCCGCGTACCGGCACCGGCGCCGACTTGAACGCCGTGCTGCACGCCAACGCGTAGGTGTACGTGTCGACGTCCCGCCGCATCCTGATAGCCGCACTGGTCGCACTGACCGTGCTGGCCGCGGCAGCGTTCGGGCTCTACGCACTGTGGCGCGCCGCCCAGTCGCACTCGATTGCCGAGGAGTGCGTGGTCGGCGACTACGCCGTCGAACCCGGCCAGGCGTCGGTCGCTGCCAGCATGGTCGGTGTCGTGATCAATAGAGATCTGCCCGAGCGAGCCGCGGTGCTCGCGCTCGCTGCCGGGCTGCAGGAGAGCCGGCTGACCAACCTTCCCCCCGGCGACGGCGACCGCGACTCGGTGGGCGTGCTTCAGCAGCGGCCGTCGCAGGGCTGGGGCACCGCGGCGCAACTCTCGGACATCCATTACGCCACCGGCAAGTTCCTGGACGCCCTGGTCAAGGTCGACGGCTGGCAGACGATGCCACTGGCCGATGCCATCCAGAAGGTGCAGATCTCCGTCGACGGCAGCTACTACGCGCGGCACGAGGGTGAAGCGCAGGCGCTGTCGGACGCGCTGACCGGGAAGACGCCCGGTGGCATTTCGTGCACCTTCCAGGCTCGGGCGCAGGCGGCACCGGTCGCCACGGTCGCTACCGCACTCGTGAAGGACCTACCGGTCAACGCACCGCGCGCCGTTGAGTCGACGGTCAATGTGCCAGACGCATCATGGGCGACAGCCGCGTGGTTCGTCGCCAACGCGGACCGGTTCGGGATCGAGTCGGTCGCCTACTCGGGGCGGGAGTGGACGCGCGCGCACGGCTGGCGCGACAACAAGAAGGCGCTGCCAACGGCAGTGGTAGCAACGATGCACAGGTGAGGGCCGAGCGGCACACAACCCGACGAACGCAACCACCGGGCGATGAGCGCTCGCGCGAAGAGCATGCGCCCTGGCGCGCCGCCGTCAAGCGGCGCTTGCCTGGCGATTGCCGCGCCCGCCCTTGGGGCGGGAGGTGGCAATCGCCGCGGCGCACATAGGTCAGTGTTCGGCTGCTTGGGGAGGCAGGTTGGCGATGAGCGGCGGGTCTTTGTCGATCCTGCCTACCTTCGCGGCGCCGCCGGGTGAGCCGAGATCGTCGAAGAAGTCGACGTTCGCCTGGGTGTAGTCGCGCCACTTGTCGGGCAGGTCGTCCTCGTAGAAGATCGCCTCGACGGGGCAAACCGGTTCGCAGGCGCCACAGTCGACGCACTCGTCGGGGTGGATGTAGAGCATCCGCCCGCCCTCGTAGATGCAGTCGACGGGGCATTCCTCGATGCATGCCTTGTCGAGAACGTCGACACACGGCTCGGCGATCACGTAGGTCACAGCGGTCCTCCGGGCGGGGTACATGCCTGCGCGACCTAGTATGCCGCTCGTGGTGGAACCAGATTGGGTCGGGCGGCGCATCGTGGTCCGGCACGCGGTCGATCGTGACGAATCGGGCCGACTGCTGTTCGCAGACGTGGTGGGCGACCTGCTCGAGCTGACCCCTGACACGGCAACGGTCGCGGCGAGTGCCGGCCCGGTGCAGGTGCCGCTGTCGCACATCGCCGTGGCGAAGGTTGTCGAGCCCAGTGCGGCCGAGATTCTCGCCCTGTCGGCGGTGAGCTCGCGCGGCTGGCGCGCCGCGGAGACCGCCGACGCGGGCGGCTGGCTACTACGCGCCAACCACGACGTCACCAAGCGAGCCAACAGCGCGCTGCCGCTGCGCCGGCCGTCGACATCGCTTTCCGACACGCTCGACACCGCCCGGGGGTGGTACGCGGCGCGCGGGTTGCCGTTGCGTGTGCAGACTCCGTTACACGCCCGCCGGCTGCTCGACGCAGAACTGGCCGAGCGGGGCTGGCGCGCCAGCCACGAGACGCTGGTGCTCGCACTGCGCATCCCGACGGCACCGGACGCGACGGGCGTGCGCATCGTGTCCGAGCCGGACGACGCATGGATGGCCCGCTTCCGGGATGGGACGACGCCACCCGGCATGCGTGCGCTGCTCACCCGGCACGAGCGCGTGGGCTTCGCCGAGATACGGCGAGACGGCGTCCCCGTCGCGATCGGGCGTGGCTCGGTCGACGACAACTGGCTCGGCATCACGGCCGTCGAGGTGGCTCCCGAACAGCGCCGGCAGGGCCTGGCAACGGCGATTATTCATGCCCTGTGGCGATGGGGTGTCGACGTCCACGCCGCGAGGGACACCTACCTCGAGGTCGAGACGCACAACGACCCGGCGATCATGCTGTACCGCTCCCTGGGCTACTGGGAACACCACGGGTATCGCTACCGCACCGAACCGCGCTAGCCTCCCCGATCGCGCAAGAATCCCTTGTCCCAGGCAAGGAATTCTTGCGCGATCGGGGAAGAGTGCCTATGAGTAGCGCACCTTGGGGTCGATCACGCCGTAGAGCAGGTCGACCACCAGGTTCAGCACGACGACGGCCGCGGCGGCGATCAGCACCCCGGTGACGATGATCGGCAGGTCGGCGTCCTTGACAGCGGCGATGACCGTCGAGCCGATGCCGTTGAGGTTGAACACTGTCTCGGTGATCGCGGCAGCGCCGAGCAGACCGGCGATGTCGAGCGCGGCGATCGTGACGATCGGCGCGAGGCTCGCTCGTAACCCGTGCTTGAGCGTCACCCGATGCGCCGGCAGCCCCTTGGCCCGGGCGGTGCGGATGTAGTCCTCCGACATCGTGTCCAGCATCTTGGCCCGGGTGAGCCGGATGTACAGCGCGAGGTACGCGAGCGCGAGCGTGATCCACGGCGCGAGCATCCCGGACGCCCAGCCGAGCGGATCATGCGCCGGCGACACGTACTGGGGCGTCGGGAGCAGCCCATACTTGACCGACACGATGTCGTACAGGATCAGCCCTACGAAGAACGTCGGGAACGAGTAGCCGATCAGCGAGACGCCCACCAGCAGCTTGTCGAGGACCTTGCCGCGCCGCAGCGCGGACAGTACGCCGAATCCCACACCGAAAACGATCCACAGCACGAAAGCGCCCAGGGTCAACGACAACGTGACCGGCGCAGCTTGGCCCATCACGTTGTTGACGGTGGTCTGCTGCGACGGCGAGTAGCCGAGACACGGCGCATGGCAGTGCGTGATCAGCTCCGGATGCGTGCGCTCGAGCTCGGGGTCGTCCGGGAAATCCCGCGAGACGACCAGACCCTTGAGGAATGCGCCGTATTGGGCGGGCACCGATTGGTCGTACCCGAGCGTATGGCGGTTCTGCGCAATCAATTGGGGCGTGCACACTTTGCCGCAGGTGAGGCGCGCCGGGTCACGCGGGATCGCGAAGAACAGCAAGAACGTGACGAGGCTGATCGCGAACAGCATGACCACGATCGCGATCACGCGCCGGAGCACGTATCCGAGCAAGTGCTATTGCACGGCCGTGACGGCCAGGTCGACGTATCCGCCGAAGGCGGCGTTGAGCAGGAAGCCCTTGATGTGGGAGCCGTACAGGTACAGCGCCTTGTCCGCCATCATCGGGATGATCACGCCGTCCTTCACGACCTGCTGATCGATCGCTGACCACGCCTGCTGCTGCGCTGCGCTGTCAGTCAGCGAGAGTGCGGTGTCGATCGCCTTGTTGGTCAGGGGGTCGTTGTACGCGGCGGCGTCGTTGCCGAGCGACTCCGCGGAGATGTTGACCCGTCCGTCGAGCAGCGGCGGGATCACCGTCGATCCGGAAGGCCAGTCGGCCGCCCAGCGCGCCCACGTGACCTGGCCGGTCTGGCGTGGATTGGCGGTCACGTCGTAGTAGGTGTCGGGATTCAACCCGTCCAGGTTGACTTTGAAGCCGGCCTTCTCCAACTCGGACTTGATGTTGGTGGCGAGCTTGTCCTGCGTCAGGTCCTTCGGGTACTGGTAGGTGATCGAATACGGGAGCTTGATGCCGGCCGCCTCCAGCACCGCCTTGGCCCTCACGGTGTCACCGTCGTCACCCACTCCGAACGGGTCGTATTTCGTGTACGCCTTGAGCAACGGGCTGACCAGCGAGTTGGTGGGCGACCCGAGCGCCGAGCCGCCCCATGCCGTGACATACGCAGTTCTGTCGACCGCCATCGCGATCGCCTGGCGCACCTGCTTCTGCGGCACCTTCTGGACGTTCACCGACAGGTAGTGGATATAGCCGTCCGTCACGCTCTCGGAGCGGTTCTGCATAGCCGGGCTGAGCACGGTCGCGGCGGCTGCCGGTGGAGCACTAGTCGTGGTGACCGTGTTCTTCGCGTTGCCGTTGTCGGACTCCAGCTTCTGGTAGACCGTGTCGGCGCTCTCGCCGAATGTGGTCACGATCTGGTCCGGATACGCCTTGCGCACGTCGTCGCTCGACGCGACCCAGTACGGGTTGCGCACCATCGTGCCGCCGCGAACCGGATCCCACTTGCCCTTGATCATGTAGGGACCGTCGGAGAACACCGCGGAGTCGTATTTGGCGCCGGTGTCCTTGTCCTGCCGAACCGCAGCGAACGCCGGCAACGTCACGGTCTCGCTGAAGTCGGCGACCGGGTGCCGCAGGTGGAACACGATCTTGTTCTGCGACGTGCAATCGATCGACTTGTCGAAGCCTGCCTGGCCGCTCTTCTTGTACGGCCCGATGTACACGACTTGGCCGTTCGCGTCGTGCGGCACGTTCAGGTAGTCGAGGGCGTAGATCGGTCCGCCGTTGACGATGTCGGTCGCGAATGTGCGGGAGATGCCGTACTTGAAGTCCTCACAGGTGACCGACTTGCCGTCCTGCCACTTCACGTCCGGCCTGATCGTGAACGTCCAGGTCTTGGCATCGACGGAGCGCGTGCCGGTGTCGGTGGCGGCGTCAGCCACGACATCTGTGGAGTTGGCGCCCTCGGCGGCGGGGAACGTGGTGAGTGTGCGTGCCAGCGTGCGGGACTCGAACGCGATGGCGTCGCCGTAGTAGTTGCGCTGCGGGTCGAGGTGTGTGTAGGCCCGGAACGTATTGACGTAAAGGGTGCCGCCGCGGTGCTGGTCGCCGGCAGCGTTACCCGTCTGTGGCGCCTTGCCCCCCTTGCCGGTGCATGCCGTGAGCACGAGCATGCCGACGACACCGCAGGCTATAGCGAACCTCATCCTGACTCTCCTGGGAGACAACTGCCGGCCGGCGTACATGGTTACATCCGCCTCAGAATCGGTCGGATCTGGGGTTGAGGGCGTCGGCCAGGCCGTCGCCGAGCAGGTTGAACGACAGCACGACGAGCACGAGCGCGACACCGGGAACGAAGAAGTACGCCGGGTCGCTCGTGACGTACGGGACAGAATCGGTGAGCACGCTGCCCAGGGTCGGAAACGGCGGCTGCAGGCTGATTCCGAGGTAGGCGAGCGCGGCCTGGGCCGACACGAACACCGGCATCGTGATCGTTGCGTACACCAGGACGGTCCCGCGCAGGTTGGGCAGCAGTTCCTTCCACAGGATGCGCGCGGGCCCGGCGCCGAGCGAGCGTGCCGCCATGACGTAGTCCTGCTCGCGCGCCGACAGCACCTCGCTGCGCACCAGGCGCGCGAGGCGCGGCCAGGCGAACACGGCCAGCACCACGATTAGGTACACGACGACGCGGGCATTTTGCGGTGGCTGCCCCAGGAACACGGGCGACAACGCGATCAGCATGATCAGCTGGGGGAACGCCAGGACGAGGTCCATCGCGTGGCCGAGGGTCGCGTCGACCCAGCGGCCGGCGTAGCCCGCGATCAGCCCGATCGTGGCCCCGAGCAGCACGGTGAGCAGAGTGGCCGCGAGCGCGATGCTGAAGTCGAACGTCAGTCCGTAGAGCACCCGGGCGAGCACGTCCTGCCCGACCCCTGGGACGACGCCCAGCCAATGCGCGGTGCTCGCGCCGCTGAACGGCCCGGTCGGCACCGAGCCCACGCCCTGCACCAGCTCGGGGTGCGGGGTCGACGGGTCGATGACGTTGAATGCCTTGAGGAACGGCGCAGCTACTGCCAGTAACACCAGGAACGCCACCACGTACAGGCTCGCCATGGTGACCCGGTCCTGTCGGATGCGCCGCCAGACGATGCTCGACGGCGAGCGTCCCTCGATGTGGACCGGGGGCGCGACGTTGACGACACTCTCGACCGCGCTGACCGGCACGGACATCGGCCTGCGTGACCCCCTTCCGGCGTACCGACGGAGGCTAGACGCTCTCGGGGTCAATTCGCCAGCCCGACGCCATTTCGTGACCGCCACCCGGGGTCGCGAAGGCGGCTGGACCGTACCCTGATGGGCATGCCCGAGCCGTCCAACCAGAAGCTGCTCGTCATCTCGTTCGACGACCGGTTGCGCGCGCAGGAGTTCCTGCTCGCCGTGTCACGCCTTCAGAAGGACCAGGACCTGCAACTGCACGATGCGGTTTTCGTCCAGCGCGACGCGAACGGCACATCACATGTCACCGAGACCAGCGACATCACCACCGGCCGGGGGGCGCTCGGTGGCGGCGTGTGGGGGTTGCTGCTCGGCACGCTGTTCGGCGGGCCGATCGGGGGGCTCATCGCCGGTGCGGCCACCGCGGGCGGCGGTGCACTCTACGCGAAGCTGGTGGACACCGGCATCAAGGACGCCACTGTGGCTCAATTGCGGACCGCCGTACCTCCGGGGCGCACGGCGCTGGCCCTGCTTGTCAGCCGTGTATCGGTGGCCGACCTGCAGCGCGAGCTGGCGCGCTTCTCGGGGGCCGAACTGGTCGAGTCGGATCTCCCGCCGGCAGCCGTCGCCGCGGTGCAGAACGCACTGGCCGAGGCAAATCGCCCCGCGTTCACCGACGCCCCCGCGTCCTACCCGCCGGGCGGGGGCGGCGCGCCTGCTGCGGCCGGCTCGGCTCCGCCGGCAGACTCGCCTCCGGCAGCTGACTCGCCTCCGCCGGCCGCTGTGTAGC
>JBKPQY010000098.1:0-16620 GCA_046734315.1 Actinomycetota bacterium
GACGCCGCAACTGCGGAGGCGTTCTACACCGCAGTCTTCGGACTCGGCGGCAGGGTCCGTCTGCGCACTTCAGACGCGCCAACGACCGGCTTCCGTGGATTCACGCTGTCTGTGGTTGTGTCCCAGCCGGCGACCGTGAACAGCGTAGTCGGCGCCGCCCTCGACGCCGGCGCCACCGCACTCAAGCCGGTCACCAGGTCGTTTTGGGGCTACGGCGGCGTCGTGCAGGCTCCGGACGGCACGATCTGGAAGGTCGCCACCTCGGCGAAGAAGAACACCGGCCCGGCTGCGCGCTACATCGACGAGGTGGTGCTCCTGCTGGGAGTCGCGGACGTGGCCGCGAGCAAGCGGTTCTACATCGATCGCGGGCTGGCCGTGGCGAGGAGCTTTGGGCGTAAGTACGTCGAGTTCGCCGCGTCATCAAGCGCCATCAAGTTGGCGCTCTACGGGCGCCGAGCCCTCGCGAGGGACGCCGGCGTCCCTATGAACGGCAGCGGCTCTCACCGGCTCATGATTCGCAGCGATGCCGGACAGTTCACCGACCCGGACGGATTCGTGTGGGAGGCCGCATCGCGGCCGCCAGTGGTCGACGAAGCCTCCAACGAATGGGACCTTACCGCTGGTCCAACCAGTGACTAGCGTGCCGGTCCTAGCGTCTTTGATCTTGCCGGTGACGGTGCAGTTCGCGTCATTCCCGGCGGCGTCGACGTTAATGTCGGCGCCACTCGCGACGTCCTCAGGCCGCCAGTTGCACCTGCGCGTCGGCGGCGTAGCGCAGCGGGAACCCGAACTCGGTGACGCCGATCGCCACGGCTTCCGGGCTGACCTTGACCTCGCGAACGTGCAGTGACCAGTCGTATTGCTGGACGACGTCGCCCGGACATAGGTCATGGGCCATCACCAGCCGATCCTGTCCGGTTGCGGGTTGATGACCAGGCCGGCAAGACCGGCGGTCGGACAGCGGCGCAGCCGAACCCTCGGCCAGTGTGGGGCGTGAGCATTCTGGAATCTGGACGGCTCGGCACCGGAGCGCGGGCCGCAGCGCTGAGGTGCAGGTCCTGCTGGACATGTGCCGGTCCTCCGTTTCGGTTGTCGCCGCAGTGCTAATGCCATACTCGCCGGCCCGCGGCCCTCGCGCATCGCCCCAGGGATTGATTGCGACTCCACCCAAAGATGTAGGCGATAGGCCAACGATGTAGGCGATAGGGCTGCAGCCGCGAAGGCGGAAAGCGACGAGCGTTTCGAAGCATTGGGTCGTCACTCCTTCGCCTTGGACGGACCTGAGGCGGCACTCACCGCGTTGGTCTCCGCGTTCGACCGCGTCCTTGCGCTGACCGGAACCGATCGGCGTGCGGTGCGCCCGGTCGGCTTGGACACCCCGGGTCCGACCAGTGGTGCGGACGGTGTCATCTCTTCCAAGGGTTCGACGTCCGGTCCGGACTCGAAGATCGCCTGCAGCTATACCGGTCGTCTATAACAAACGATGGCACCACGACCGCGCTCGTCGTCGCATGAGAGTCCAGCAACCCGACTCCGGCGGGCGCGCGGCCTCCATGCCGGCCATGGTGGGGATGGCTCCGTCCCACCGTGCCGCCCGGCGTATTGGCGCCTTGTTCGGCCAGAATCCGCCGACCCAGATCGGCATCCGCGGACGCTCCACCGGGGTCGGCAGGAAGACCACGCGTCGATCGTGATCTGGTTGCCCCGATAGGTCACCGGCTCACCGGACCAGAGCAGGTCCAGTGCGTGCAGGCCCTCATCCAGGCGCTCGGCAAGCACCCGGGTGTCGGTCGTGTCGCCGAAGCTGGCGTACTCGTCGGCCACGGGCGCCGCCCAGCCCGGCACCCAGGACCATGCGGCCGCCGGTCAGGCGGTCCAGGGTGGCGACCTCCCTGGCGAGCTTGGCCGGCCGCCGCCGGGCCACGGGCGTGATCGCGGTGCCCAGCCGGATCCGGCGGGTCGCCAGGGCCGCAGCGGTGAGCAAGATCCACGGATCGGCGATTCCCGGCGTAGGTCCTTCTGCTCGACAACATGGTCCCAGACCAGCATGGCGTCCCATCCCGCCTCCTCCGCCCGGCTGGCCACCTCGGCGAAGACTTGCGGCGCCGCGAACTCCCCGAAGTTCGGAACGGTGACCGAGTACCGCATGACGGAATCATGCCGCACGGTACCGACAAAACCGGGTCGGTGAGCACCTTCGCGAGCGGATGTGCGCCGCCGCCTAGGCCGATCGGCGGATCGCCCGAACTCGGTCCCTGATGTCATTGTGGCAGTGGGACTCGGAAGTCGACGCGAGTGCCGGAGCGCCGGTCGGTATGCCATGTGCACGTGCCGCCGAGACGGGCAGCGCGCGCGGCCATGTCGGCCATGCCTTTACCCGTTTCGGCGCCGATGCCGCGGCCATCGTCGACGATGCGCAACCACACGCCGGCTGCGTCAGCAGCGATGGTCACGACAACGTTGCTCGCGCCCGAATACATCGCGACGTTCGACAGCGCGGCTTTGGCGACGGCGAGCAGCTCGGCGCCGACCGCAGTGGGGACATACTCCACCGAGCCGACGTTCTCGATCGCGACTGCAATGTCGTTCGGCTGCGCGGCGTTGTGCACCAAGCGCGCGAGATCGGGCAGCAAGTCCAGCGGCCCGATGTTCTCGTGCAGGGTGGCTATCGCGGATTTGAGATCCTCGAGGACGTCCAGGATGCCGTCCTCTACCAGGCGCACCTGCGCGTTCGCCACCGCTGGCGCCGCATGCCGCGCGGCCAAGCCCGCGGCGAACAGCCGCTGGATGACGAGGTTGTGCAGGCGGTCGGCGATGCGCCCGCGTTCACGCGCGCTGGCCAGCGCCGCGCGCGCGTCCTGCAACGCAAGGTCGGCCTCCACTCGAGGCGTGACGTCTACGACGACGCTGTAGATCCCGTCCACCTCGCCGCTATGAATGCGCGGTGCGTAGTACATCTGGAGGTGCCGCAGGCCGGCGGGGTGCGCGACCGTGCGATCGAACTGCGTCGGTTGACCGAGCAAGGCCGCCTCTGCATACGCGACGTTGGCAGCCTCGAACATCGCGGCGCCGAGGAGGTCGCGCGCGTGTTCGCCCAACGCGTCTGCTCGAGCGGCGCGGCCGAACGAGCGCACTGCGGCACGATTGGCGAAGACATTGCGCAGGCAGGGGTCCCAGATCGCGATCTCCGCCGGTAGCAGGTCCAGCAGCGCGCACGCGTCCTCGGTTGACCAGCCGCGTCCGGTGATGTCCGGTGGCCACGGCACGCCGACCCGGCCGCAGGCCTCGGGAGAGCCGAGATCGAAGTGCGCGGACAAGCCCGGAAAGGCAACGCGCGGTTCGTCGGTGTAGGGCTTGTCGATCATCCGGGCCGGCACCATCGCGCGCAGCTCCTCGATGGTCCGGTCGATGGCGTCAGCTGCTGTGCTCAGGCTGGGCAACGCGTCCGTGGCGCGCCCGAGGGCGGCCTCGAGCCGCTCCAGCACGCCGCATAGGTCGGGGACCACGTGTCGGCTGTTTATGTCGCTGACGATGCGCTCGCGTACGGCGCGCAGCGCGGCCTGTTCCCGCATGTGCCGCGCCTGCTCGTATCCCTCGATGGACGCCGTAATGTCGACCGCCAGCGCGCAGTAACCCACGATGGCACCGTCGACGACATTCGGTATGTGCGTCACCTGGTGGGCGTTGTATCGCCGTCCTTGCCGGTCCACCATCGCGCGCTCGACCTGCTGCGGCTGACCTGCCAGCGCGCCCTCGATGTACTGCGCGCTCAGCTCGACGGCCTGGGGCTGCACCAGCTCCGAAAGATGGGCACCAAGCAGCTGCTTGTGCGGCCGGCCGAAGCGGGTCAACGCGCGACGATTGCCGTAGCGCAGCCGGACATCGTTGTCCCACAGGGCGACAGAGGCCGGCAACCAATCGAGCAGCGCGAGCAGCTCGTCGACGACTTTCGACTCCCTCACCCGCGTGTGCCCGGCCAAGGCACGCCTTCGCACCGGGCGAGGTTAGCAGAGTGTTGACAACAGCGGCCGGGGTCCGCGAGCATCGGATCGTGCCGGTCCCACCGACTCTGGCCGAGGTCGTTCCAGTGCGGTCCTTCACGTCGGGGGTTCTGTGAAAGCTCGTCGTCTGCTGCGCGCGTCGCTGATCGCCGTTGCACTCTCGCTGGTTGCCTGTTCGACGGCATCGTTCGCGAGCACGACGCTCTACACGCCATGGTCGTCGGTGCTGCCGGGCTGGAACGACCAGTTCGCGCCGGGCAGTGACAACGACTGCGCGGCCGGTCGGCCGTCGTGCCTGACGGTCACGCTCAACGAGCAGTTGCACATCTTCACGCCGAACGGGCAGTCCTGCTCTCACCTCGCGATCTTTGCGCTGGCATACCTCCGGATGACGCAGACCTACAGGTGGACGCGCGATCAAGTCGGCTACTACCACGACGTCCCGTACATGAACCACCTGGACGCCGTGTTCGCGAAGTACTACACCGACGCGTTCTACGACTGGGCGAACGATAACCGCACAGCCGTCCCGCAGTCGTGGCTCTACGCCTTCGACGCCGCGAAGAACCAAACCGTCAGCGGCGGCGGCGACCTGCTGCTCAGCATGAACGCGCACATCAACCGCGACCTCCCATTCGTGCTCTACGCCTCAGGACTTGTCGGATCGGACGGGACTTCCGGCAAGGCCGACTACGACGCAGTCGAAAAGTGGCTCAACGATGACACGGCGCCGTTGCTCGCCGAGGCAGCCCAGCGCTTCGACCCCACCATCGACGACACCAACAACCCGGTGGCCGACTACCTCACCTTCCAAGTGGTGTCCACCTGGCGTGAGAACGCGTGGCGCAACGCCGAAGCGCTGGCCACAGCCCCGGACGCCGCGACACGCGCCCTGGTGGCGCAGAACATCGAGAACAACGCCAATCTGATCGCCCAAGGGATGCTGATCTCGTTCGCGGTAAACCCGCTCATCGAAAGCAACGCGACCCGCGACGCCTATTGCAGCGTCCACAACGGCGACACCGCCCCCACCGCGTACCCGATGGGCGTGCCGAGCCCGTACGGAAACAAAATCAACTGAGCGCAGCGCCACACAGCGCGACTCCTACAGCGCCCACGGTGGCAGCGGTAAGCACAGCGACGATCTGCTCAGCTACACGACCGGGCGTGGCATCGGCCGCGGTGATGGGCGTCCGTTCCGCCGTGTCCGCAGTGCGGACACTCATCCAGCTGCAATCGCACGTGCAGATCGAATAGTCTTGCCGCCACACCCACGGTCGAGCCTGCGGCCCGGGCACCGGCTCTCGCACGCGGTCTCTCGTCTCGGAAATCGAATGCCGATGAACGGATGGTGGCGGTGGCTTGGGCTGGCTCCCCGGCCGGTACCGTCTTCCCGTACCCAGCTCGGGTGTTTCGCGCACACTGGTGGGGTGATCTCGCTCGGCCTGGCCCAGCAGCTTCGTGACGCCGGCGTGCGGTGGTCCCCAGCGCCCGGAGATCGGTTCGTGGTCGCAGACCGTGACATGGACTCCGACGTGTTCGTGCTCAGCGACATGACCATCGAAGTGCACGATCTGCCGCACGGGCGGGTGATCGGCTTCAACGGAACGACCGAGTGGGCGCTGGACTCGATCGACAAGGACAACGCCGTGTGGCTACCCCGTGAGTCGCAGTTGCGCGAACTGCTCGCCGGCGCGTTCCACGGGCTTGACCGCATGGACGGCGGCTGGCGAGTGCGCATCGAGGTGGGCGGCACGACGCACACGGTCGAGCATGCCGACGCCGAGCAGGCTTATGGACTCGCGCTGCTGCGGCTGCTCGACTCGCTGCGTTAGGCCGAACTTATGCGATCTTGCAGTTGGTCCGGGGACCTGCGCATGTTTTTCGGTGAGGCGCCGCTCGGCATCGTCTCCGCGGACTACGAGTCCCGGCTGGCCAGCCGGCGCGAATGGCAGCCGGTGGCCGCTGCCGCGCAGGGCGGTGGGACGTAGCTGTCATGACTGGGATGATCGCTGCGCAGGTGGTGCCGGCTCGCAGTCAGATGGCGACCACGCTGGGGTTTCACATCATCCTGGCGTGCCTGGGGATCGCACTGCCAACGATCGTGCTGATCGCCGAGTTCATAGGGCTGCACCGATCGAATCCGGTGGCGATGACCCTGGCGCGGCGCTGGTCGCAGGCGATGGCGGTGCTCATCGCGGTCGGCGCGGTCACCGGCACGGTGCTGTCCTTCGAGATGGGCCTGCTGTGGCCCGGGCTGATGCGCCGGTACGGCGCGGTGCTCGGGTTGCCGTTCGGCGTCGAGGGCATCTTCTTCTTCCTGGAGGCCATTTTCGCTGCGATCTATCTGTACGGCTGGCGGCGGCTGCCCGGCTGGGCGCACTGGTGGAGCGGGGTGCCGATCGCGGTCAGCGGCATCTTCGGGGCGATGTCGGTCATCGCGGTGAACTCGTGGATGAACCAACCCGGCGGGTTCATCGAGGTCGGCGGGCGGATCGTGTCGGTCAACGCGTGGCAGGTGTACTTCAACCACGCGGCGCTGTACGAGATGCCGCACATGATTCTGGCCGCCTACATGGTCACCGGGTTCCTGGTCGCCGGCGTGTACGCGGCCGGCATCCTGCGCGGGCGCCGCGACCGCTACCACTACACCGGCTTCGCGATCGGGTTCGTCCCGGCGGCTGTGCTGACACCGTTCCAGATCTTCGTCGGCGACACCGCGGCCCGCGCGATCGCCCACGACCAGCCGGTCAAGTTCGCCGCGATGGAGTACGTCCCGCGCACCTCCGACCATGTGCCGGAGTGGCTCGGCGGTGTCTACGTGAACGGCCGCATCTACGCCGGGATAAAGATCCCCGACCTTGACTCGCTGCTGGCCGGGTTCAGCCCTAACACTCGAGTAATCGGGTGGGAGACAGTCCCACCGGACCAGCGGCCGCCGGTGCCGTGGCTGATCCACCTGAGCTTCGACGTCATGGTCGCACTGGGCTTCTTGCTGCTGATGGCCGGCCTGTGGGCCGCGTGGACATGGTGGCGCGCCCGTCGCCTGCCGCGGCCCCGGCTGTTCTGGGCACTGGGCGCGGTCAGCGGCGTCGCCGCGATCGCGGCCATGGAGGCTGGGTGGGTGGTCACCGAGGTCGGTCGGCAGCCCTGGGTGGTGTACCGGCTGCAAACCACCGCCGCGGCGGCCACCACCAACGCCGGCGTGACCACCACCCTGACCCTGATCATCATCGGCTACGCCGTGCTGGGCGCCGCGACGATCCTGATCCTGCGGATGCTGTCGCGCCGCTGGCGACGCAGCGACGCCGTCGAAGCGCCGGTGCCCTACGGCCCCCCGTCTCAGCAGCCGGCCGTGCCAACCGGGGGTCTGTGATGGCCGCCGACGTCGTGGGGGCCATCCTGCTGGCCGGAATCACCCTCTACGCCGTGCTGGGCGGAGCCGACTTCGGCGCCGGCCTATGGGACCTGCTGGCCGGCACGACTCGACGGGGACGGGCCCCACGGACGCTGATCGACGAGTCGATCACCCCGGTGTGGGAGGCCAACCACGTCTGGCTCGTGTTCATCTTGGTGATCTTCTGGACGGCGTTCCCGGACGCGTTCACCGCTGTCACGAACACCGCAGCGGTGCCGCTATGGCTGGCCGCCGGGGGCATCGTGCTGCGCGGGGCCGGATTCGCCTTCCGCAAGGAGATCACCCAGCTCAGCCTGCAACGCGCCGCCGGCGCCACGTTCGCCTTCTCCTCGCTGCTCACCCCGTTCTTCATGGGCACTGTCATCGGCGCCATTGCCACCGGCCGCGTCCCCGCGCACGCCACGCACGCCAGCCTGGCCGCCTGGACCAGCGCGACCTCGGTGCTGATCGGCTTTCTGTTCGTCGGGGCCTGCGGCTACCTCGCCGCTGTCTATCTCGTCGGCGAAGCCGCCCGCCGCGAAGACGGGCGTCTCGAGAGGTATTTCACCCGGCGGGGTCAGGTGGCAGCCGTGGTCGCCGGCGCGCTGTCGTTGGCGACGCTCGCCGAGTTGCACAGCTCCAACAGGGCTCTGTACGACCGGCTCACCGGGCGTACGCTCCCCTTGGTCATCCTGGCCGGCCTGTGCGGGTTGGCCGTGCTCGCCCAGCTCACCACCAGGCGCCGCACCGGCGTGCGCGTCGTCGCGGCGCTGGGCATCGCCGCCGTCATCTGGGGCTGGGGAGTCGCCCAGTACCCGGTACTGCTGCCTGGCACCAAGATCACGCTCAGCAACGCGGGCGCTCCCCACTCGACCCTCCTCGCCGTGATCATCGTCTTCATCGCGGCCGCCGTGCTCATCGGGCCGTCCTTCGCACTGCTGTTCAGCCTTCAGGGCCGCCGCCTCCTACACTCGCCCGAGGCTCCGCCGGCGGGCGACGCGCCGCCGGCGACACCGCCCGGACCATGGCGGCCGTAGCCGGGAGCACGGATCGCCGTCCTTGCTCCCATCGCCGCTCGGCTGTATCCGGCAAGTCACGCTCGCCGCGAGCGGCGCGTGAGCACTCGACACGCATGCACTGCACACCGCACGATCAGGCCGCGTAGCCCGCGACTGGACGCGGTCGTCTGTGCGTTCGCGGCGGGTTGTTCTGACCCGGTCAGGGGCTGTCGCGCCGCAGCGTCGGACGCAGCACGTCGAGCACGGCGGTGTCGTCGATGGTGGACGGCACCACGACCTCGTCTCCGTCGGCGATGGCCCGCATGGTGGCCCGCAGTATCTTGCCGGAGCGGGTCTTGGGCAGGGCTGGCACGATGTGGACCTCCCGCAGCGAGACCACGGCACCGACTGTCTCGCGGACGCGGGTCACGAGCTCGGCGCTGATCTCTGCCGGATCCCGGGTCACTCCGGCCTTGAGCACCGCGAACCCGCGGGGCACCTGGCCCTTCAGGTCGTCGCTGACCCCGATGACCGCGCATTCGGCGATGTCCGGGTGCCCGGCGATCACCTCCTCGATCTCGCCGGTCGACAGCCGGTGCCCGGCGACGTTGATGACGTCGTCGATGCGGCCCATTACGAACACGTAGCCGTCCTCGTCCATGTGGCCGCCGTCGCCGGTCAGGTAGTAGCCGGGATACCGGCTCAGGTAGCTCGCGAGGTAGCGGTCGTCGTCCTGCCACAGTGTCGGCAGGTTGCCGGGCGGCAGCGGCAGCCGGACCACGATCGCGCCTTCCGTGCCCGGCGGCACCTCGGCGCCCTGCTGGTCGACGACCCGCACGTCATAGCCCGGCACCGCCACCGTCGGCGAGCCGGGCTTGACCGGCAGCGGTTCGAGGCCCATCAGGTTCGCTGTGATCGGCCAGCCGGTCTCGGTCTGCCACCAGTGGTCTATGACCGGGATGCCCAGCGTCTTGCTTGCCCAGTGGTAGGTGTCCGGGTCGAGGCGCTCTCCGGCGAGGAACAGGTACTTCAGGCAGCTCACGTCGTAGCGGTCCAGCTGCTCGGCGTTCGGATCCTCTTTCTTGATCGCACGAAACGCGGTCGGTGCGGTGAACAGGCACCGCACGGCGTGCTCGCTGACGACCCGCCAGAACGACCCGGCGTCCGGGGTTCCGACCGGCTTGCCCTCGTACAACACGGTGGTGCAGCCGGTGAGCAGCGGGCCGTAGACGATGTAGCTGTGCCCGACGACCCAGCCGACGTCGGAGGCGGCCCAGTACACGTCACCCGGATGGGTGTCGTAGATGTTGGGCAGCGTCCACCGCAGCGCCACCGCGTGCCCGCCGTTGTCGCGCACGACGCCCTTCGGCCGTGCGGTTGTGCCCGAGGTGTAGAGGATGTAAAGCGGATCGGTGGCCGCGACGGGCACGCACTCGACGGGTTCGGCGTTGGCCACCAGCTCGTTCCAGTCGATGTCACGCGGCCCCATGGCCGCCTGCGCCTCCGGTCGCGGGAACACCACGCACGTCTGCGGCGGGTGGGCGGCCTCCTCGATGGCGCCGTCCACCAGCGGCTTGTACGGCACGATCCGGCCGGGCTCCAGTCCGCACGACGCGCACACAAGCACCTTGGGTTGCGCGTCATCGATGCGTAGCGCCAACTCGTGCGCCGCGAACCCGCCGAACACCACCGAATGCACCGCGCCGAGCCGCGCACAGGCAAGCATGGCAATGACAGCTTCGGGGATCATCGGCATGTAGATGACGACGCGGTCCCCCTTGACCACGCCGAGCGAACGCAGCGCGCCGGCGAACCGGGCCGCCTCGTCGCGAAGCCGCGTGTACGAGTAGGTCGCACGGCGGCCAGTCATCGCGCTGTCATGCACCAGCGCGGCCTGCTCGCCGCGCCCGGCCTCGACATGGCGGTCCAGGGCGTTATAGCAGGTATTCAGCACGCCGTCCGGGAACCAGCGGTAGAACGGCGCCGAAGAATCGTCGAGGATCACCGCCGGTTTCCGGTACCACGAGATCAACTCGGCCGCACCGCCCCAAAACCTGTCGCGGTCGGTGATGCTCTGCTCGTACGCCGCCTGGTACGTGCTCATGACCAGCCCCCTCGGACGCGTCTACTCCTTCACCCGGGAGACACGGAAGGACCGTGCACCCCACATCGAGTTCCTGACCCGCAGCACTGTGATACCAGGCCGGGGCCGCTGTGACGATGCCGATCCAGCCAAGTCCCAGCCCAGCCACTGCGCCCTATTCGGCGATCACGGCCGCGCTGCGCACGCCCCGCCACCCCCCGATCGCTGACGATCGCCCCGGACCAGAGCCCAGCAAAGTGGGTCGCTGTTTCGGCTCGGCAAACAGTGCGGCTCAGATAGCCGCGTGCTGCTCACCACCCGGCAATAAGGGACGCGCTCTTCAGTGGGCCAGCGTGGGCTTATCCTCGGCCGCGCCGGCCCATCGACGTCCGGTCGCCCAGCCATGAGGGCTCATTCCGGTTCGGGTGGTGTTGGCGCGGTGCCGCGCGCGAGGGAGGAGGCGCGGTGCAGCAGCGCCGCGTGCCACTCGCCGGGGATTTGCGCAAAGGCACCGTTGGCTACTGCGCGCAGTGCGGAACCGGCGACGTCGTCGGGGTCGGCACCGACTGGCGACATTCCGGTTCGTACCAGCGCGGGGCAGATGACAGTCACGGTGACCGGTGTGTCATGAAGGGCCATAGCGGCCTGCTCGGCGATGGCTACCACGGCGTGCTTCGATGCGGCGTAGGCGCCGCCCGCCGGGAATGTGACGACGCCGGCGAGTGAGGCCGTGATCAGTAGGTGTCGGCGCGCGTTGGCTTGCAGCAGTTGGGGGACGAACGCCCGAAGGCCGTTAACAACCCCGCCCACGTTGACCGCGAAGACCCGCTCCCATTCTTGTGCCGGAACCGTCCACGGCGGCCCCGTCGACGCTCCGACAATGCCGGCGTTGAGGCACACCAGCGACGCGTCACGGGCCGCAGCCGCCAAGGCTTGCATGTCGTCTGCGCGTGACACGTCGACCGTCATTGCGGTGGCGTTCAGATCCTCGGCGAGTCGGTGCACCGCCTCACCGTCAATGTCGGCCAACAGCACCGAAGTCCCCGACGCTGCCAGCCGCGTCGCCAGCGCGCGTCCGATGCCGCTGGCCGCGCCAGTGACGACAGCGGTGTGAAGGTCCATGCCGCGCTACCAGTCTGGGTCGGTCACCTCGGGGTGGGTGCAGTGGTCAGACGCTGGGTTCCCAGTCCCCGCCGAGGTCGTGTTCGGTATCGACGTGCCGGACACATCGTGATCAGCGGTGCCGGCTGCACGCGCGAACGGAATCGGTCCTGGACGAGTTCACTACCACCGCCCCCATTGCCGACACCTCAGATTCGCCGCGCGCCGGATACGACTGCTGGCACGGTTGGCCAGGACAGCAGCGGCCGGCAGCTCCGCCGACACCGAGAACGTACACCGGCGCTGACGCCGTCGTAGCCCGACGTTCGCGGCCGGGCTGGACCTAGATCACGAGCGTGCGGCGCCTCGGTTAGGCATCTTGGCACATGACGAGCTGGGACGACTGCGGAGAACGCCGCGGCCGCTACGGTGCTCGTGTGCCTCCGTGGTAGTGGCACTTCGGCCGCAGGAGATGGCGAACGCGGCCACGCATTAATGAGCGGCGCCCGGGCACACCGAGCGTCGAGCTCGTGCAGGTTGCGGGCGGCAACCACGTGGCGCGGCCACGCGCCGAGATCGATCAATACGTCGCACTCCGATGTGCACTGATCTGCCGAATGCCGTGCGTTCCGTCGTGCATGTTCGTGCGCATCACTGCATTCCGCTCAGGTGGGCACGGCTTTTCGCCGGTGATCGCCGAATACGCTCGGCCAGCGGGTGCCTACACAGGCCGATGCCAATGCCGTTCGGCGCAGTGATGGACCGTCGGGGTGCGGGTAACGGGGGTTGCCGATCCTCGCGGGCGCGTAGCTGTCTGGCTCGCGGTTTCGCACGCGCGGGCGGGTGCGGACGGCAGAACTGGGTTCGGGTAGGGATTTGACCGTGGTGCCGGTTACGGATTCACTGCGAGTCGAACGGGGGGTGGTTGTGGTGTCGACGGTGGTGATTGGGGCTGGCCAGGCCGGTCTTGCCGTGAGCCGGGGACTGACCGAACTCGAGGTTGAGCACGTTGTCTTGGAGCGGGCGCGGGTGGGGCAGGCGTGGCGAGATCGCTGGGACAGCTTCACGTTGGTGACGCCGAACTGGACGATGGACCTGTCGGGCAGTCCGTATGCGGGTGACTTTCCGGAGGGGCACGTTCCGCGCGATGAGATCGTGGCCTACCTGGAGGGTTACGCAGCAGGGGCACCAATTCGCGAAGGGGTCCGCGTGGATGCCGTGCGCGCAGGTTCCGCAGCCCGGTTTCGGGTGCGTACTTCAGAGGGAGACCTCGATGCGTCCACGGTCGTCGTGTGCACCGGGGCGTATCAGCGCCAGTTCCGTCCCGATGCTGTGTCGGGGTTTCCGCCGGGTGTGCTGGTGTTGGACGCGCACGACTACCGCAACCCGGGCGTACTGCCGGATGGGCAGGTGCTGATCATCGGCAGCGGGCAGACCGGCTGCCAGCTCGCGGAGGAATTGCACCTTGCCGGTCGGGACGTGTTCCTGGCATGTGGCCGCGCGCCGTGGGCGCCGCGCCGGCTGGACGGGCTCGACACCATCACCTGGCTGACCCGCACGAGGTTCTACGATCAGAAACTCGCCGAGCTGCCGTCGCCTTCGGCGCGGCTCGTCGCGAACGTCCAGACAACCGGCGCCGGCGGCGGTCACGATTTGCACTACCGCACGCTGCAGTCCCTCGGCGTGTGCTTGCTCGGTCGCCTCGTCGGCGTGGACGGTAACCGCGCGAGCTTCGCCGACGATCTAGGTGCCTCCGTCGCCTTCGGCGACGCCCGGTGGGCCGACAGCTGCCGGCTGATGAAAGCCCAGCTGCCCGCGCGCGGCTACGCGGTACCGGAGCTGCCGACCCCGGCGCCGTTCACGTACGACCCGGTGTGGGGGCTCGACCTGCGCGCAGTGCGCACGGTGATCGTGACCTCGGGCTTCCGGCCGGACTACCGCTGGATCGACTTCCCGATCGCCGACGAGATGGGCTTCCCGGTCACAGAAGACGGCGCGAGCACTACCGTGCCGGGCCTCTACTTCTGCGGAGTGCATTTCCTTCGCACCCGCCGTTCCTCGCTGCTGTTCGGCGTCAGCGAGGACGCCGCCATCGTCGCCCGACTCGTGGCCGACGCCGAGCACACCCACCGGACCGTCGCCCCGATCGGGTGAGGAATGGCGGCGATCCGGCAACCACGTCGGCAGAACCCGTGAAGGCCTCGGCCGCGTGGCGATGTGTCATTGTCTTGCGCATATTTCGGTGAGCTCGGTGGCGCGGGCAAATCCCGGGTTTGCCTCCGGTGGACCGAGGAGTACCAGGCTTTGGGTGGTCGCGTCCGGCTCAGCCTGCTCCGACGGGCTGACTACCCGTGTCAGGCCAGGACAGACAGGACAGAGAGGTAGGTCGCCTGTCATGCCCGCGGCTACGACTCGTGGACGGCGAGGGTGGGTGTCTGCTCGACGTCGCCGTCCAGACGCTGAGGCGGGAAGGCGATCGAGGCGGTCACTATGCCGAGGATCGCGGCGGCGAAGATCACCCAGTAGGCCGAGTGGAAGGCGTGCGCTGCGGCGGTCTCGTCGACCAGCGGCCGTGCGGCGCTGGTACTGCTGAGTCGTGAGGCGAGGACGGTCGCGACGACTGCCACGGCAACCCCGCCGCCGACCTCGCGCAGGGTTTCCACCAGGCCGCCGGCTAGGCCGGCCATCGCCGGTGGCACGCCGGTCAGCGCGCCGATCTGTATCGCCGGTGCGCCCAATCCGCCGGCAAGTCCGGCAAGGATGAACACGGGAAGCAGATTCGTGGCGTAATGCGCCTCGGCTGGCACCCGGGTCAGTAACCAGGCGGCAACACCGAGGAGAGCGAAAGCGGCGGCGAGCAGGCGGCGCACTCCCAGTGTGCCGACGAGCTTCGCGCCGGCGGCGGCTGCGGCGAAGAATGAGGTCACCGTCGTAGCTAGCCATGCCAACCCGGTCTTGGTTGCGGAATAGCCGAGGACCTGCTGCATCTGCAGGGAGCCGAGGAAGATGAAGGCGAAGAAGGATCCGAACAGCAGGAACGCCGAAAGGTTCGCGGCCACCAGCGTGCGATTGCGTACCGCGGCTGCTGGCACGAGCGGCGAGTGGGAACGCGCCTCGATCCCCACGAACACTGTGAGCATGACGGCGGCGGCGGCGAGTAGCCCGAGCGTGGTAGCCGAGGTCCAACCGTCGTCGGTGGAGCGGCCGAGCGCATACACCAGCAGAAGTAGTCCCCCGGTAACGGTCACGGCCCCGGCGATGTCGAAGCGCTCGCGGGCACGATCGCCCGCGCTGTCGTTCGGCAGGGCGGTCAGCGCGAGTGCGATGAGAAGTGCACCTACGGGGGCGTTGATGAAGAAGATCCATCTCCAGCCAGGGCCGGAGCTGAGCATGCCGCTGGCGATCACGCCGACCGAGGCGGATACGCCGGCGGTCGCGCCGTAGAGACCGAGCGCGCGATTGCGGGCAGCGCCCTCGTCGAACGCTGTAGCGAGGATGGCCAACGCGGCGGGCGGGATCAGGGCCGCGCCCAGTCCTTGGATGGTGCGGGCCGCGATCAGCAGCCCGGGTGAGCCGGCCGAGCCTGCCACGATTGAGGCGGCGACGAAGACCGTCAAGCCGGTGATCAAGGTGCGGCGTCGGCCCCAGATGTCGGCGATCCGACCGCCGAGCAGCAGGAAGCCGCCGAGCGTGAGGCCGTACGCGATGATGATCCATTGCACGCTGCTCTGCCGAATACCGAGATCTCGTTGGATCGACGGGAGTGCGACGTTCACGATCGCAACATCGAGCACGACCATGAACTGCGCTACGCACGCCAGTAGGAGGACTATTCCCGTGTTGGTGTGTGCCTTTTTGGCCATCGTGGACTCCTGGCCGCTACGCGTCTCGGACGGCGCGGTACGTGACGTAGACGAGGTCGTTATCGACGGTGCACGCGTCGATCAAGCGCAGTGATGTTTTGTCGCTGGTTTCGCCGAACAGCCGTTCGCCGGCGCCGAGCACGACCGGGTAGATCATCAGCCACAGCTCGTCGACGAGATCGTGCTCCATCAGCGTGCGCACGAGTTGGATGCTGGCGGCGATGATGATGTTCCCGGCTACCTGTCGCTTCAGTGTCGAGACCTCGTTCATCACGTCGCCGTTGAGGACGGTCGTGTTGTTCCAGTCGGGATCTTGAAGCGTGGAGGACACCACATACTTGGGCTTGCTGTTCAGCCTGTCCGCCAGGGCGCCGGTCCGGGACGGCCACCGCGCGGCGAGGAACTCGTAGCTGCGCCGGCCCAGCAGCATGGCCTCGGTGCTCAGCGCCTCGTCGACCGCGACCCTGGCCGCCTCTTCGCGACCCTGAGCACCGATGCGACCGACCCAGCCGCCGTGCCGGAAGCCCTCGTCACCGGCCGGGTCCTGGATTACTCCATCGAGTGTGACGTTCTCGCTGACGATGATCTTTCCCATTTCGGTTCTCCTTCGTTGGCGGTGTGAGCTAGCGCTGATGTAGTGACCGCGAGGTCGCGAAAGTGGGCGCGCACCGGCCGCCCAGTTTTCGTCTCTCGCGGTGTCAACCTTCGAAAGGGGGTTGACCGCATGGGCCTGGACGAGCGCGACACCGCTGCAGCGGAACTGCTGGAGAAGGCGCGCGCCAGCGACGGCGAAGCGTTCGGCGAGCTGACCGCGCCACACCGCCATGAGCTACTGGTGCACTGCTATCGCATGCTCGGATCGCTGCAAGATGCCGAGGACACCTTGCAGGAGACGCTGCTGGCCGCCTGGCAGGCCCTGCCAGGGTTCGAGGGCCGCTCCTCGTTTCGAACCTGGCTGTACGCGATCGCCACGAATCGATGCCTGAATACGCGGCGGGCAACTCGCCGACGGCCGCCGAAGGAGTGGGACGTGCCAGGAGTGCAACCACCGGACCCGACGCGTCTGGGCGAGGTCGTATGGCTCGAGCCGCTGCCCGACGAATTGCTCGGAAGCGGGATCGCGACGCCGATCGGGCCAGAAGCCCGATACGAGCAACGCGAGTCGATTTCCTTGGCG
>JBKPQY010000099.1:0-8053 GCA_046734315.1 Actinomycetota bacterium
ATCGAGAAGTTGCGCTTCACCGCCGGGGAGGCAGCGAGGACCACGATCAGCGCGACGACCGACACCGGCCGCCAGGCGAGGAACCCCTTGGCGCCGCCCCGCATGCGAGCGTCGATCCGGCGCACCAGGTGATCGGCTACAGCGACGCCCTTGTCCAGCCACAGCAGCGCTAGCGGGGCGGTGACCGTGAAGCCGATCAGGACATGCGGTCCGTCGAACCGGCCCAGCGACTTCTCGACGAACAGGGCTGTGAGGCCGGCCGCAGCGACGGTTACCCAGTCGCGCGGCGTCCACTCACGCCGCCCGCGTATTCTCGCCGCGACTGCCCAGAACGTCAAAAGCACCAGACCCATCCCCGCGCCGAACATCAGGTACGACGTGCGCGATATCTGGACCGGGGGGATTGCCGATCCGACCGCGTGGTCGAACAGGAAGATGCGGTAGTAGTCGACGAACCCGCTGACCGCATGATTCGCCACGAGATAGACGAACCACAGCCCGAGCAGAACGGTCCCGATAGCAGCGCACCACAGCGTCCGCGAGAAGGTGCGAAGTGTGATCCGCACCGGGTCGCGGTGTACATAGTCGGCCGCGACGATCACCAGCAGCGATGTGACGGCCAGATACGCAAGCTCGGGAACCACGATCACCTCTGCAAAGAGGACGACCATGAACAGCCCGCACCACCACGGGCTGCGTCGCTTCAGGGTTTCGCCGAGCAGGATCAGAACCACCGGGGCGAGGATGAACCGCTCCGGGCTGCTGTCGAGGGGAACTGCCAGGAGGAAGACGACGGACGCGAGCAGCACCCAGGTGTTCCGCCGCGCGACCCACACCGCGAACAGGTACAAGATGACGACGCTGAGCGGATACAGCAGCCCGACGTTTCCGACGTATATGCCCCACCGGGTGTCGCCGAACACGGCGCGCCCAACGGAGCCGGTGAGAATGTCGGGATACAGCCCGTGGATGAACAGCTGATCCCGCCACGGGAACACGCCGCGCGCGAGCAACGACGCGCCCACCATGTTCTGCGCGTCGTCGTGGCCTTCGAAGGCGCCACGCGCCGCCGGCAACTGCGCCGCGGCGAGATAGACAAACGCGCTGCCTACGACCACCGTCAGCAGGCGCCGCTCGACGTCCGCGACCGGAACTCGCTGCCGCAACCGCCACCCGGCCCATATCAGCATGGCAAGCACGCCGGCGCCGGCCAGCCACCAGGGCAGCCACGGCCACGGGTGCGCAACGCCGTCGTTGCTGGTGACAACGACAGTATGGTGCGAGACGAACCACAGACCGGCGATCGCCACGACCGCGCCGCCGATGCCGTTCGTCAGCGACAGGGCGGCAAGGTAGCGCTGCGAGTGCCAGCGCCGGACGCGGTACC
Source organism: Actinomycetota bacterium (assembly GCA_046734315.1). Classification (GTDB taxonomy): domain Bacteria; phylum Actinomycetota; class Actinomycetes; order Mycobacteriales; family Jatrophihabitantaceae; genus DASXRA01. Next base: position 1,388 of record JBKPQY010000099.1, read on the forward strand.
ACGTCAGGCCCCAGGCGCACGCCAGGACCACGGCCAGGTAGCCCGCCGCGCAGCCCAGTCCGTAGGTGTCGATACGGGCGCCGTCCCGCTGGCGGTGCGCGCTGGCTGCGACCAGCACGACGAGTGCCGGCACGCACAACCGCCCCGCCACGGACAGCACCCCGGCCGGCGGTGCCATGACGTCGTCCTCTACGTCGGCGTCCCGCAATGCGACGACACCACGCGGCAGCCGGGCCGGACCGCGTAACGGCCCCAGCCAGGCCAGCAGGGCGTAGACGAGCACGACGCCGAGCGGGAACGCGTACAGCGTCAGGCGGTAGGCCAGAAAGGGCAACTGGTAGTTCCAGTTCGCCCAGGTCGGATAGCCGACGACCTGGATCGTGCCGCTGAGATGCCGTGGCGCGTGCAGCCAGTACGCGACGTCGATGCCGGCGGATACCGCGACCGCGATCGCGAATCGCGCTATGCGTAACGGGTCCGCGGCGGGCCTGGTGGCAACGTCGACAGTGGCCGACTCAGGTGCGGCGACGCTACTCGACACGAGAACGCACGATGAGATCGGCGAGAAGCGACACGACCGACTCGTCGACCTGAAGACGATGTGCCGGCCGGGTTGTCGTCACTGGCCGTTCTCCACTGCCTGCCTCCTGGAAGGGTCGCGCCTCGACGCGCCAGAGCCTCCCATACTCGGTTCCCACAAGTCTATTGATTCTATCGATAAACTCGAGATTGATAGCGCAACACGAGCGATGGCGTCGCGCTGCTCGGTGCTGCGCGCGTTCTAGAGGCTGCGGTAGAGCGCCCACGCGCGTTCGGCGACCCGGTCCCAGTCGAACGCGGCAGCACGGGAACGCCCGGCGAGGGCCATGCGGTCGCGCTCGGCCGAGTCGTCGAAGAGCTTTGCGATCGCCGCGGCGAGCGCGCCGGCGTCACCGCGCGGCACCACGGCGGCGGCGCCGCCCGCGACCTCGACCAGGGCGGGTGCGTCCGAGCACACGACCGGAGTTCCTACGGCCATGGCCTCGGCGACCGGCAGCCCGAATCCCTCTGCCCGGCTCGGCGCGACGAGCATCGTGGCGCGCCGAAGCACCACGGCGAGTTCCGGATCGCCGAGCCGGCCCAGCACCCGCAGCCGCCCTGGCGGAAGACCAGCCCGGCTCGCCGCAGCCGCGGGGTCTACACCGCCCCAGCCCGCCTGGCCGACGACGAGCAACTGCGGCGCCGAGCCGCCGATCGTCGCCAGGGCCTCGATGAGGACGTCCAGCCCCTTGCGTGGCTCCAGGGTTGCGAGCGACAACACGAACCGTTCCGGCAGCGCCAGCGTCGCGGTGACGCTGGCGGCGTACTCAAAGTCGGGCTCGCGCACAACAGCCCTCGCCACGCCGGCACCGAGCACGTGTACCGGGACGGCGCGCATCTCGGGCAACACCGCTGCCAGCTCGTCGGCGACTGCCTGGGTGGGGACGGCGATCGCCGCACCGGTCCGGGCCGCGCGCTCGGCCATCGCGCGGTGCCAGTGAGCTCCGCGTGGCGTCAGCGTGTCCGGATGCGTCCATGGCACCGTGTCGTGGATCGTGACCACCAGCGGGTATCGCCTGGCGGGCGGCACCAGCAGTGTCGGCGCATGCAGAACGTCGACACCCCGAGGCGCCGGGCCCAGGCCGTGTCGCCATGCTTCAGCAACCGCCCGCCGGGGCACCGGGAGCCGGCGTGGCCCGGCGACGCCGGCGACGACGGCGGCCGACGTATCGCGATGCCACGCCGTCCACGACGTGACCGAATCACCCTGGTTTGCGGTACGTGCCAGGGCTGCGGCAAGCTCGACCGAGTACCGGCCGGTGCCCCCGGACACGGGCGCCAGTGCCTGCTCGAGGAAGATTGCGGCCTGCACGTCGCTTAGGCTATTCGGACGCTCCGCCAGCCCGTGCCGACATCCCCGACAGACGAGGACGAGTATGACCGCGACGTACGAGCTGTCCCACCTCGACAAGCTCGAAGCGGAAGCCGTGCACATATTCCGCGAGGTCGCCGCCACCATCGAACGTCCGGCGCTGCTTTTCTCCGGGGGCAAGGACTCGGTCGTGATGCTCCACACAGCGGCGAAGGCGTTCTGGCCCGCGCCGATCCCCTTCCCGGTCATGCACGTCGACACCGGGCACAACTTCGACGAAGTGATCGAGTTCCGCGACCGCACCGTCGAGCAGCTCGGGGTGCGGCTGATCGTCGCCTACGTGCAAGACGACATCGACGCCGGTCGCGTCGTCGAGGACACCGGCCCGGGCGCGAGCCGCAACCGGCTCCAGACCACGACGCTGCTTCGGGCCATTGCCGAGAACCGGTTCGGTGCCGTGTTCGGCGGTGCCCGCCGCGACGAGGAGAAGGCGCGCGCGAAGGAACGCGTGTTCAGCTTCCGCGACGAATTCGGCCAGTGGGATCCGCGCAACCAGCGCCCGGAGCTGTGGAACCTCTACAACGGCCGGCACCGCAAGGGCGAGAACATCCGCGTCTTCCCGTTGTCGAACTGGACGGAGCTCGACATCTGGTCCTACATCCGCGACAACGACATCGAACTGCCGTCCCTCTACTACGCCCACAAGCGGCGGGTGATCGAAAGGGACGGGATGCTGCTCGCCGACACCCGGTTCCTCGATCGTCTCGAGAGCGAGACCGCGTTCGATGCAGTCGTCCGCTTCCGCACCATCGGCGACGCCACGTGCACCGGCTGTGTGGAGTCGATTGCGTCCTCACCCGAGGCCGTCGTCGCCGAGGTGGCGGCGGCGCGGCTCACCGAGCGTGGCGCTACTGGCGCCGACGACCGGATCTGGGAGGCAGGTATGGAAGACCGCAAGAAGGAGGGCTACTTCTAGTGAGCGAGCTGAGCGGCAAGCGCTCCGAGCAGGGAATCTGATGTCGCAGCTGCTGCGCATCGCGACCGCCGGCAGTGTGGACGACGGTAAGTCGACCCTCATCGGACGGCTGCTCTACGACTCCAAGGCCATCTTCGAAGATCAGCTCTCCGCGGTGGAGCGGACCAGCCACGAACGCGGGCACGACGGCCCTGACCTTGCGCTTCTCACCGACGGGTTGCGTGCCGAGCGCGAGCAGGGCATCACGATCGACGTGGCGTACCGCTACTTCGCCACCCCCAAACGCAAGTTCATCATCGCCGACACCCCGGGCCACATCCAGTACACCCGCAACATGGTCACCGGTGCGTCCACGGCCGACCTGGCGATGATCCTCATCGACGCACGCAACGGGGTGCTCGAGCAGTCACGCCGCCACGCGTTCCTCGCCAGCCTGCTGGGCATCCCGCACCTGGTGGTGTGCGTCAACAAGATGGACCTGGTCGACTTCTCCCAGGAGCGCTACCAGGAGATCCGCGAGGAGTTCCGCCGCTTCGCGATGAAGCTCGAGATCACCGACATGTCGTTCATCCCGATGTCGGCGCTCGGCGGCGACAACGTGGTGCAGCGAAGCGATGCGATGCCGTGGTACGAGGGCATGTCGTTGCTGCACCATCTCGAGGAGGTGCACGTCTCCTCCGACCGCAACCTGATCGACCCGCGGTTCCCCGTGCAGTACGTGATCCGCCCGCAACAGTCGGACTTCCGCGGCTACGCCGGCACAGTCGCCGGCGGCACGTTCAAGCCCGGTGACGAGGTCACCGTCTTGCCGTCCGGCTTCTCGACAACGGTGGAGGCGGTGTGGCGGCCGGGCGGGACACGGATCGACGAAGCCTTCGCCGGGCAGGCGGTGACGTTGCAACTGGCCGACCACATCGACATCGGCCGCGGCGACCTGATCTGCCGGCCGGCGAACCGCCCGCACGCCGGCCAGGACATCGACGCGCTGGTCTGCTGGCTGACGTCCGCGACGACGCTGACCCCCGGCACCAAGTACACGCTGCAGCACACGACCCGTTCGACCCGCGCCACCGTGCAGCAGTTGGACTACCGCCTCGACATCAACACGCTGCACCGTGACATGACGGCCGAATCGCTCGCGCTCAACGAGATCGGCCGCATCAGGGTCCGCACCCAGCATCCGTTGCACTTCGACCCGTACCGTCGCAACCGCGACACCGGCAGCTTCATCCTGGTCGACGAGACGACCAACAACACCGTCGCCGCCGGCATGATCACCGGGCCCAGCCAGCACGAGTCGCACGTCTCGTGGCACAAGGCAACGGTGAGCCGCGAGGACCGTGCCACCCCGGGACGGACCGTGTGGCTGACCGGGTTGTCCGGCTCGGGCAAGTCCACGGTGGCCGCCGAGTTGGAGCGGCGGCTCGTCGCCTCGGGGCGTCCCGCCTACATGCTCGACGGCGACAACCTGCGCCACGGTCTCAACGCCGATCTGGGGTTCAATGCCGCCGACCGCGCCGAGAATGTCCGTCGGGTCGGGCAGGTGGCCAAGCTGCTCGCGGACGCCGGGGTGATCGCGATCGTGTCGCTGGTCAGTCCGTACCGCTCCGACCGCGACCAGGTCCGGGCGTCACACGCCGAGGCCGGCATCCCGTTCACCGAGGTCTTCGTCGACACGCCGCTCGCGGTGTGCGAGGAACGCGACCCGAAGGGCCTGTACGCGAAGGCTCGGGCCGGCGAGCTCGCCCACTTCACCGGCATCGACGACCCCTATGAGGCGCCGCTCTCGCCGGACCTCCTGCTGCGTCCGGAGCACGGCGAGCCGCCTGGCCAGGCGGAGCTGATCCTGCGCTTGCTCGAGTCGTGAGCGAGCGGGCATCGCACGCGGCGCACCGCGCAGCCGGGGACACGGAGCGGAACGAGCGCCGCGATGAGCGCTCGCGCGAAGAGCCGGTGAAGCAGACCGACGCCCGCGTGGCGGCGCGGCTGGCGGTCCGCGCCGGGGAACTGCTGCTCGAACTGCGCGCGACGGCCGGGCTCACCGGAAGGGAACTCGGCGCGCGCGGCGACGCCGAGTCGAACGCGTACCTCATTCGGGAGCTTGCCGCAGCCCGGCCGGGCGACGCGGTGCTGTCCGAGGAGTCGGCGGACAGCCCGGCTCGGCTGACAAGCCGGCGAGTCTGGATCGTCGACCCGCTGGACGGCACCCGCGAGTTCGCCATGCCCGGCCGGTCCGACTGGGCGGTGCACGTCGCACTGTGGGAAGCGGCGCGCGGCATCACCGCAGCCGCGGTGGCCCAGCCCGCCCTGGATGCCGTGTACGCGAGCGACACGGTGCGGGCGGTGCGCCACGAGCGCGCCCGTCCGGTGATCGTCGTCAGCGACAGCCGGCCGCCCGCGTTCGCGCCGGCGGTGGCGGCGGCCATCGGAGCTGACCTTCGGCCGATGGGGTCCGCGGGCGCCAAGGCGATGGCGGTGCTGCGCGGCGACGCCGACGCCTACCTGCACGCAGGCGGCCAGTGGGAGTGGGACTCGGCCGCACCGGTCGGCGTGGCCCTGGCGGCGGGCCTTTCCGCGTCACGCCTCGACGGCAGCCCGCTCGAGTACAACCAGCCGCACCCGTACCTGCCCGATCTGCTGATCTGCCGCCCGGAGGTGGCACGCGAGCTCATCCAGGCCGTCGCTGAGTAGAATCCCGCCGGTTAGAACCTCGAGCCGAGGGTGGTCCCGTGCGACTGGTCGTCCAGGTTCCCTGCCTGAACGAGGAGCAGACCCTGCCGCTCGTTCTCAAGTCCATCCCGGAACAGATCCCCGGCATCGACGAGATCATCATCCTGGTCATCGACGACGGCTCCACCGACCGCACCGTCGAGGTGGCGAAGGCGCACGGGGTGCGGCACTTCGTGCGGCACGCGCGCAACCAGGGTCTGGGCCGGGCATTCCACGACGGCGTGCAACGCGCGCTCGAACTCGGGGCGGACATCGTCGTCAACACCGACGGCGACAACCAGTACCCGCAGCACCGCATCCCGGATCTGGTGCAGCCCATCATCGAGGGCAAGGCGGACATTGTCATCGCCGACCGGCAGGTGCACCTCGTCGAGCACTTCTCCCGGCTGAAGATCCTGCTGCAGCGGATCGGCAGCAAGATCGTCAACCTGGCTGCGGGCACCGACGTACCGGACGCCGCGAGCGGCTTCCGTGCCTACTCGCGTGAGAGCCTCATGCAGCTGAACACGATAACCCGTTTCAGCTACTGCATGGAGACGATCATCCAGGCAGGCAACAAGAAGCTGAAGATCGACAGCATCCCGGTCGTGACCAATGGCAAGACTCGGGAGTCGCGGCTGTTCACGTCGATGGGCCAGCACGTGCGCCTGTCGGCAGGCGCGATCGTCCGCGCCTACATCATGTACAAGCCGTACGTGATCTTCACGTGGTTGGCCGCGTTCTTCGGCGTCCTCGGGCTCGTGCCGTTCATCCGCTGGGCCAGCCTGCAGGTGATCTATACCCATCCCAGCGGGCACGTGCAGTCCTTGCTGATCGGCGTGGTACTGCTGATCATGTCGTTCCTGAGCGTGATCATCGGCATCATCTCCGATCTCATCCGCACCAACCGGACGCTGATCGAGGACACCCTCGAGCACACCAAGAAAATGCGATTCGGCGTGCGCGGGCGTTCTGCGGCCGAACCCGAATACCTGGTGCCCGGCGAAATCGGATGGGCCTGGACCAGCACGGACGTGAAGGTAGCCGCGAAACCGTGACTGCCGCGGATGAGATGGACGTAGCTTTGGAG
>JBKPQY010000100.1:0-9557 GCA_046734315.1 Actinomycetota bacterium
ATCACCCCGCAGCTGCTGCCGGCTGTCGTGAGCACCAGCCTGGCCACCGGGTCACGGCAGCTGGCAAGACGCGAGGTGCTCGTGAAACGTCTTGTGTGCATCGAGGACCTCGGCGACATGGACGTCCTGGTCACGCGCACGCCCCGACCGTACGCCGACGTACGCACCGACACCGTGTCCAGCGGCGAGCCGCCCGGTTCAGCTCGCTCGCTGACCCGTTGCAATCCAGGGTGAGGCACGGATCGGCGGGCGGCTGGTCGGACCAGCGGGTGCAAACTGCGTCCAAGGCCGGGACCTTCGCCTCTTCGTCGCGAGGCCCCAGACCGACTACACAGAGCTCATGTACATCGGCATTCCGGCGCAGGTCGTAGAGCTGTTCCCCGAACAGCCTGAGCGGGCGGACGTCGACTGCGCGGGCCTCCGGCAATCGATCAACCTCACGCTTCTCGACGGGCCGGGTCTCACCGTCGGCGACTGGGTGCTGGTCAACCTCGGCTTCGCGGTGTCGACGATGGCGGCAGACGACGCGCAGGCCTCGGTCGCTTTGCTGGAGGACCTGGCACGGTCCGTGGACGAGGAGTTTGTGCGCGATCTAGCCGTGAACGGCGCGTGACTCAGCCCGGACCGCTGCAACGCGGCATGTGGTGGCTCGCACGGGGCGAGCCCGACCTGCCAGGCGATGGCTCGTGGCTCTGCGATGCGGAGGTTGCGTACGTCGACGCACAGCGGTTCTCGAAGCGTCGCACCGAGTTCCTGGTCGCCCGCTGGACGGCGAAGCAGGCGATCCGCGCGCTGTTCGCAATACCCGACACCGCTGCCGACCTGCAACGCATCGCCGTGCGGCACGCCGCGACCGGGGCGCCGCGCGTTTATCTGGACGAGCAGCCGATCGACTGCCGGATCTCGCTGACGGACCGGGCGGGATGGGCGGTGTGCCTGATCGGCTTCGAGTCCGGCGCGATCGGCTGCGACCTGGAACTCGTCGAGCCACGAAGTGAGCGGTTCGTGCGCGACTACTTCACCGCCGCCGAGCGTGACTTTGTCCAGTCCGATGAGCAGCGCCGAGACGTCGCGGCCAATCTCATCTGGTCTGCGAAAGAGAGCGGCCTGAAGGTGCTCGAAACCGGGCTGCGCCGCGACACTCGGTCGGTCGAGGTGAGCCTCGCCGCCGGGATCGAGGGCTGGAGCCGGCTGACGGTGCGCATTGCGTCCGGCCAGGTGCTGCCCGGGTGGTGGCGGCGCTTCGGCACGTTCCTGCTCACTGTCGCCGCATCCGCGAACCTGCCATCGCCGATCAGCTTGGACGATTCGTCGCCATTACAGGCTGCCGATCCGGTGCATAGCTGGATGCGACAGCCTGTTGCCGACCGGCCTCCCGGCGCAGCGTCTCAGCCATCCCGCGTTCCAGGGCGTCGATGACGTAGGGCCGCAGCTGCGCCGCCGGAATGATCCGGTCAACCGAGCCCACCGCGAGGGCCCGCTGGATGTTGTGGATGGCGTCGAACTCTGCGGCCACCTCACCGAGCTTCTCGGCACGCACGGCGGCGCGCGTCTCAGAGAGCGTGGCACGACCGGCGCTGCCCTCGCTGGCCGCCAGCTGCTCGCGCAGATCCACGACCCGTGCGTCATTCTCAGTCCGGGCGTTGACCTCCTTTACGAACACCACGCCCGCGGCAGGGGCGCCGCCGATTACGGAGGCGAAGGAGCCTTCCACGGCAGCGATCTCGAGTTGGTCGTTGAGCCTCTTGGAAAACACGACGAACGCGCCGCCGTGGTAGCGCGAGACGACGACGAACACGATCGGGCCACGGAAGTTCGTGACCGCTCGGCCGATCTCGGCGCCATACTCGAGCTGCCAGCGGCGCATCGACTCCGGCGAGCCGTCGAAGCCGGACAGGTTGGCGAGCACTACGACGGGACGGTTGCCGCTGGCTGCGTTGATCGCGCGTGCGATCTTGCGCGCGGACTGAGGGAACAGTGTGCCGGAGGACCAGCTCGGCGGCCCGTCCGCCGGCAGGAAGCCACGGCGCGCGAGTGTTCGTGACTCGAGGCCGAGCAGGCAGACCGGGTAGCCGCCGATGTGCGCGTCCCACACCACTGCGATCTCCGCGGTGCGCCAGCGCGCCCACCGCTCGAGGGGGTCGCGGTCGGTGTCGGCGACGGCCCGCATGACGGAGCGGATGTCGAAGGGCTTCTTCCGCTCAGGATTGCGTTCGGCGGAGAACACGTCGCCCACAACGGTGAAGTCGCTGCCGGCCAGGGCCGCATGGGGGGCTGTACGGACGTCCCGGTCACCTGGGTCCTGGGTGGGCCGCCTGCGGGGGAATCGCTCACCCGGCACGACGTAGGTGTGCTCGTAGTGCTGCATGAGCACCCAGCAGGCGTCCTGCATTGTGGGCGCCCAGTACTGCGCCTGGCCGTTGGGGCCCATGATCCGCTCGAAGCCGCCGATCCCGAAGTTGTCCTCGGCGGACACTCCACCGGAGTAGTCGAGTGCCTGCTTGCCGGTCAGCACCATGGCGCTCTGGGGCGTCATGACGAGAATGCCCTTGGTGTGCATGAGCATTGTCGCCTCAGCATCCCAGTAAGGCTGTGCACCGACATTGATACCGGTGACCACGACGTTCACCTCGTGCCCGGACTGGGTGAACTCGACGAGTCGGCGCAGCACGGCACCGATCCAGTCCATGTTCTCGGTGCCGCTGTCCATCGCGATCCGCGCGCCCGACGACAGCGCGAACCACTCGACCGGGACGCCCAGCCGCTCGGCCAGGTCGAGGGCACCGAGGATGCGCCGGCACTCCGGCTCGGCGAGGGAGCCGAGCCTGCGCGTCGGATCGCCGAGGATCGCCACCCTCGTCATGCCCTCAGGTATCTGGTCCGGGTAGTTGGTGATCAGTCCGACGACCACGCCGGCCGTGTTCGCGCCGTAGGTGCGCTCGACCGGTGCGAGCGCGCCGGTGTCGTCGAGGTCGTATTCGACGAACCGGCCAGGCGGCAAGGCCGATCCGGCGATGGGTCCGGGCGTGAGCATCCGGACGATCTCGTACGGGTACGGCGTGCCGAGCCGGTCTGCACGCAATACCTTCTGCCGGTATTCGGTGAGCGGGCGGATCGGATCGTTCGCAGGCGGCCGCTAGCGCACCATCACGTGCGCGTCGCTGTGGCCGGTGAATTCCAGCACCGTGTCGCGCAGCCCGTCACCGTCGGGAATCCGCACCAGGAGCACGATCTTCTGGAGGTTGGCACCTTCGGCCAACGGCTGGTACGCACGGACAAGCGTGCGCCACACGCGCCGCGGAGTGGTGAACGGCGGCCGGACGTGGAGCACGATCCGGTTGGACTGCGGCCTCTTGGAGGCTGGCGCCTCGGACATGGCCCGGCGCATCGCGGCCAGGCACTGCAACCCCATCCGTTCGAGCAGCGGTAGCCGGATCACCCGGTCCGCGTCGTCTCGCACGGGCGTCAGGTCGCGTACCTCGGCGAGCGCGAAGAGCCGAACGTCCCGCGGGTTGTCGTGGGCGACGCCGCGGAACAGGTAGACGTCCTCAGCGGAGCGCATCCTCGTGAGGCTGAAGTTGGACAGCCGCCACAGATCGAGTCGTTTGGCGATCATAGGGTGCAGGTTGCGATAGAGCAGTTCCTCGGTGAAGCCGGCCCCACCCTGCCGGAACGTGACGTGATGGGTGCGCTGATGCTCGGGCTCGGTTCCCTCGGTGGTTACGGTGAGGTCGATCCGGTGCATCGGGCGCCCGAACTCGCAGGCACCGAGCATGCGCTGCGCCTCCGTGGCGATCTCGCCGGTGTCGGCACAGCGGCCGGCGCGCCACAGCACCAGGTCGGCAACGATCAACCGATCGGGATCGACCGTGGCTAGATGTTCCGATATCGCGCGGGCGACGTGCTGGGTATCGGCGAACGGCGCGTACGTCGCGACGACGTGGACGACTTTGCCGTCGAACTCGTAATCGGCGGCGCCGATCGGCTGCCCGGAGTACTCGGCGAACCGGAGGTCGTGGAGCGGCCGGATTCGGTAGAACCGGCGCACGTGCACGTCGAGCAGCACCTCGCGGAAGCTCGTGGTCGCGTTGCCCCAGCGCCGCCGCAGCATCCCGCGCATCGGCTGCGGGCACCACACCAACCGTTCGACGCGATCCGGACGGTCGGCTCGGTGCGGGTCGGCCTCGAGCGCGTCGAGGTGGCTCGACATCTCCGCGTAGACACTTGCGACCGCCCGTTCGAGCAGCGGTTCGTCGAAATAGCGGAACAGCAGGTCTCGCGATAGTTCGGCGACCTCCGGATAGCGGACCTGCGCGGCTGCGGCCAGTCGCGCTATGAGCGAGCGAAGCTCCGGACGCACCTGTCCTGCGGCCAGATCGCTTTCACGCAGGCGTCGTTCCAGCACGTCGGCGACCACCGGGGCCAGCTCGTCGGCCCGCTGGAAGGATCGCCACATCCACACGACCGCCTCCTCCAGCGCCGGCGACCAGCTGAGATCGTGGACGCCGTAGCGGGCCAGCACCTTCAGCAGTTGCGCGCGGAACGGGTCGGGCAGCCCGGCCCGATCGGCGTCGAGCCATTGCAGGAATGAGAGGACGTATTCCTGAGCGGACGTGTCGAAGTCATCGTCCAGCGGGTCAGGTTGCGAACGGAACAGGGCGCTGACGTCTGCGAACAGCTCGAGCAGACGTTCCTCGGCCGGCATGAACTCCGCCTTGCGCGGCCCCTTCCGCACGTCGGCTTTCACCTTCTCCACGCCGACCGGGTCGAGCTCGAACCCCAACAGGTAGGAGTGCAGGATCTCGTACGGGTCGCCGGACTCGCCTTGGGCGCAGCTCAGCGCGACGAAGTCCAGTCTGCGGCCCACCGCCGACGTGACGGAGCCTGCCGTTTCGCGGATGCTCAGCAACGGCGCGGCTTGTTCTACCTGGGTGTTCGCCGCCACCATGACGTCGGCGATCTCGCCGGCGAACGGCGCCGTCACCGTGGTCTCCATCTTCATGCTCTCCAGCACGACCACCGGGTCGCCAGCAGCCACCCGGTCGCCGGCCTTGACGAGCACGGAGATCACAAACGCCGGCCAGCCGGCCCGCACGATGCCGCCGTCATCGCGGTAGACCCGGTGCGTGCCGCCGTCCATGTCGATCAGGAAGGACGAACGCTGCGCGGTGGCAAGCACGCGATGGGTCCGGCCTAGGACCGTCACCCGGCACTCCTGCTGGTCAAGCCGCTGGATACGCAGCGGGACATCGGCGTCCGCCGCGTGGACCAGGTAATGCTCGGGCCCGGTGCGAAAGACCCCGAGCTGGTATGCGCAGCCGCGGTACCGCACGCGCACCTGATGCCCCGCGGCCTCCCGGGCGTCGGGACGCCCGCGCCGGGCACCGGCGTGGAAGGCGGCGCGGGCCGCGGCCTCGTCAACGTCGTGGGCCATGACGGCGGCGACGAGTACCGCAACGGGCTGCGGCTGCGGCAAGTGCGCGCCCTGCGCCGTCAACCGGTCCAGCCAGTGGTTGTCGATGTCACCGTTGCGGAACTCATTGCTGTCGAGCAGTGAGAGCAGGAACGAGCGATTGGTGGTCCCGCCGTCGATCACGACGATGGTGCGATCCAGCGCGCGCCGCAGCCGGGCAATCGCCTCGGCCCGGTCGCGTCCCCAGGCGACGATCTTGGCGATGAGCGAATCGAACTCGGGTGCGACGACGTCGCCTTCGCTCACACCCGAGTCGACGCGGATGCCGGGACCGGTCGGCGGCCGCCACAGCGTCACGCGACCGGGTGCCGGCGCGAAGTCCTGCTCAGGGTCCTCCGCGCACAAGCGCGCCTCGACGGCGTGTCCGTGAGCCGTCGGCTGAGGGCCGTCGAGCGTCCCACCCCGCGCGAGGTGCAGTTGCAGCTTGACCAGATCGACACCCGCCGTCTCTTCGGTGACCGGGTGCTCGACCTGGAGCCGGGTATTGACCTCCATGAAGTAGAAGTCGCCGGACTTGGGATCCACGAGGAACTCGACGGTGCCCGCGTTCCGGTACCCGGCCACCTGCGCAATGCGCACCGCCGCATCCCGGATCGCTTGCTCGCTTGCTGCCTCGAGCGCTGTCGAGGCGGACTCCTCGATCACTTTCTGGTGCCGCCGCTGGAGGGTGCAGTCGCGCACGCCGACCGCCCACGTGGTGCCCTCGCCATCTGCGATGATCTGCACCTCGACGTGGCGCGCGCGGTCGAGGTAGTGCTCGACGAATATGCGGGCATCGCCGAACGCCAGGCTGGCTTCGGCGCGAGCGGACTCCAACGTGCGCGCGAGCTCATCCGGGTTGCGCACGACCCGGATGCCCCGGCCGCCGCCGCCGGCCGCCGCCTTGAGGACGACGGGGTAGCCCAGGCGATCGGCCTGCGCACGCGCGTCGTAGTCCGTCTCGACGGCGTCCGCGCTGCACGCCAAGGCAGGCACCCCGGCCGTCGCGGCGAGGCGCTTGGCGGCGAGCTTGTCGCCGAGCAAGCTGATCGTCGAACTGGTCGGACCCACGAACACGATGCCGGCGTCCTCACACCTTTTCGCGAATTCGGCGTGCTCCGCGACGAACCCCCATCCGACCCATACCGCGTCGACGTCTCTCGCCTGCAGCGCGGTAACCACGCGCACGACATCGAGATAAGCGGACTTGCGGCGGCCGTCAGCCGGGTCGACGAATGTGGCCGGACCAAGGCAGATGGCCTCGTCGGCAAGGCGCACGAACCAAGCACCCGCATCCGGGTCGGTGTACACGACGATCGCCGTGATCGGCGGCCGGTCGCCCTCCCGGTTCAGCTCTGCGACGGCGCTCAGCGCACGGATGGCCGGCTCGCCGCGGTTGACGATCGCGAGGCGACTGATCCCGCTCACAGATCTCACCTCATAACTCTGGGGCGCAAGCCCTCCCGGACATCGTCTGGGACAGGTGCTGGCAACGGGCTGGTCCGATAGCCCTCGAGGGCGACGAGGACCTCGCCGCGCGAGTCGCGCACCAGGCAGTCGGCATGACCGTCGGTGCCGGTGGTAGCGGCGTACACCGGTCCCTCGATGTGGGCCGGATCCCGCGGAACGCGGACCCGATCGACGTGCTGGGGCAGGGCGAGCCGTCCGGTGCCCGCGGCCTCGTCCAAGCCCGCTGCCTGGAAGCACAGCTCGATCAGCCGCGGTGCGGTGTACGTCGGCGCCTGCGCCGGGACGTGGTTGTCAGGGAGTGGGTCGGTCAGCCGCGCCGCATAACCACCGTCGTGGGGCCACGATGCGGCCACCACTTGGTATGCCGGCCCATGGAAGTACAGGTCGTACACCCGCTCGCGCGGCACGGTGCTCGCCGGCTCTCGGACGACCTCGGCACCCTGCGGCTCGGGCGCCTGCGCGGTCAGCCGCACCGAGCCGGTGAAGTGCGTGGTGCGCTGTGGCTCGTCCGAGCCGGGCAGCTTCCGATCGGCTTCGAGCACGCATGCCGCCACGACGTCGCCCCGGTCCGGGGTGAGCGTTGCGCGGATGGTCAGTGTGCGGGGCTCGTCCCGGTAGAACTTGACCGGAGCGAGGAAGTCGACGTTCTCGACCGCCGCGACGTGCCAGTCGGGCACGAGCAGCCGGGCCACCTCGGCGAATGCCTCGATGCCCATCACGCCGGGCAGCACTGCTGTGCCGTCGATGCGGTGATCGTTGAGGAACGGCTGCTGCGTCGGGTCGAGCGTGGTGTGCACGACCAGACCGCGGTACACACCGGCCGTCTCCACGGTGCCCACCATCGGCCCGTCGGTCGAAACGCGTGCCACGTCCAGGCCGCCGCTCTCGTCGAACTCCTCGACGAGCACGCCCAGCTCTCCGCCGACGACCACCTCGCCACGGCCGGAGCTGTTGGTCAACTCGCGGCGGATCCACGAGATGCCGGATTCGGGCGCGAGCATTTCTATGCCGGCCGCCGCCATCGCTTTCGGGATGGAACCGCGCGTGGCCATACCGAACCCGCCCCACGCTGTCCAGTCGAGCACGAGCGCGCGGGTGTCCGGACGGGTGCGCCGCAGACTGCTGGTGATCTTGCAGAGCAGGTCGTTGGCGGCGCTGTAGTCGGTCTGGCCGAGGTTGCCGAACCGCCCGGCGACCGAGCTGAACGCGACGGTCACGCCGAGTGGCATGTCGCCGATGGCCCGGAGCAGGTTGAACCAGCCGTCGCTCTTGACGTCGAAGACGAGGTCGTACTCCATGCGGGTCTTGTCCCGCAGCGAGCGGCTGATGTCGAGGCCCGCGGCGTGCAGCAGGACGTCGACGCGTCCGCTCGTGTCGCGAACGTCGGTCATGACCTGCTCGACCGCGGTCGTATCGGTCAGGTCGACCTGGTGGTAGTGGGCAGTGCCGCCGGCCTTGGTGACCGCGTCGATCGCGTTCAGTGCCGCCGTGAGTCGCTCGTAGCGGGCAAGCTCACGCTCGATCAGCACCGGGGTCGGGCGCGTGCCGCTGTCCTTCAGCCGCTGGGCGATGTCGGTCTTCAGTCCGTCCTTGTCGGTCGTGAATTTGCCGAGGCTGGCGTCGTCCGGATCCGGCTGCGGTGTCAGGTCGAGCAGGTGGAACGTAGCGCCCGACGCCTTCGCCAGGTCGCCGACGATCGCCGAGACGATGCTGCCCGCTGCGCCGGTTACGACGAACACCGTGTCCTTGTCCGGCGTCAGCCCGTCACGACCGTCGCCGAACGGTGCCTCGGCAAGGCCGATGCTCCAGCGCAGGCCGTCGTCCGGGCGGCCGACCTCCACGCATCCGGGGTCGCGCAGCGTCTCCTCGATCAGCAGGTCCGCAGTGGGCGCACCGGCGGCGAAGTCGACGACCTTGACCGCCGCACCGGGCCGTTCGCGCTGGTACGCCTTGACGAAACCGCTCACCGCCCCGCCAAGCGGCGCAGTTGCGCCCGCTCCGTCGTAACCGTGGTAACCGCCCAGACGCGTGGCCGCGATCAGGAACGGATCGCCTTCGAGCCGGTGCATCGTCTCGTAGAGGTTCTTGACGCGCCGGCGCAGCGCCTCATGCCACGCCGTGGCGTCCATTTCGGCGAGCGGTCCCTCGTCGTCGAGGGCGGCGAGCCAGTAGACGCCGTGCACCGGCCCTTCCGCCAGCCAGTCGTCGAGCGTGCTGGCCAGCTCTTCGGTGGCGATACCGGCCGGCAAGGCGAGCACCGTGACTGCGCGCTCGGCCAGCCGGGCAGCCAGCTCGTCACCCGATCGGCCCTCGTCGTGCATCACGACGACCCGCGACTCGCCCGTCAGCGGGACGCCGGTGTCCTTGCACTGCGCCAACCCGGGACGCAGCACCGGAACCGGCACGCGACGCGGATAGCGGGTGTCCGCCGGGTCGGCGGGCGCGGCCGGCGGCTGCTCGGCCGGCTCGGCCGGCTGCTGCGGCGCGCTGGCGTCGGTCTTGTCGTGGACCCAGCCGATGACGTGGGTGAGGGTGGGGAAGTCGCGCAGCTTGAGGTTCTCGTCGCGTTCCAGGCCGAAGCGTTCGCGTACCGCGGCGAAGACCTCGGCCTGCTTGACGGTGTCCACGCCGAGGT
>JBKPQY010000101.1:0-13392 GCA_046734315.1 Actinomycetota bacterium
TTCGATGTCGCGCGCGTACGCGGGCTGTACCCGACCCTGGGAGCTCGCATCGCATACCTGGACGGCAATTTCAGCGCGCTCCAGCCGGAGACGGTTATCCGGGCGGTCATCACTACGTTGCGGTCTGCCCCGGCACAGCCGGGCTCGCAGTCGGCTCGTTCACAGCGTGCGGCGATTTCGGTCCACAATGCGCGTAGTGCCATCGGCGATCTGGTCGGCGCCGGTCCGGACTGCGTCGTGCTGGGTGCGAACGTCTCGGTGCTGATCGAGCAGTTCGCGGCACTCATCGGGCGGGAGTGGCGCCTCGGTGACGAGATCGTGCTCAGCCGCCTCGACCGGGACGGCGTGTTGCGTCCGTGGCTCAGCGCCGCCAAGGCGACAGGCGCGGTCGTCCGCTGGGCAGAGGTCGACGTCGAGACCGGCGAGCTACCCGAGTGGCAGTACGAGCGACTCATCACCCGCCGGACCAGGCTGGTGACCGTGCCGGTGGCCAACCTGGCAACGGGCGCCGTCCCCAACGTGCGCAGCATCGCAGACCTGGCGCACCGGGTGGGCGCGCTCGTGGCGGTGGACGCGGGCGCCGCGCTGCCCCATATGCCGCTCGACATGACGGCCCTGGGTGCCGACCTGCTCGCGGTCGCGGTCGAGGGATTCGGCGGGCCGACCCTCGGTGCCATGGTCGCCCGTGAGGGACTGCTCTACGAATTGGACGAGCATTCTCGCGAACCGGTCCCGCAGCGCTATGAGGTGGGGGCGTTGCCCGTCGAACTGCTCGACGGCGTCGTGGCCGCCGTCGATCACCTGGCGGGCCTGGACGAATGGGCTAGCGGGTCGCGTCGGCAGCGGCTGGTCGCGTCGCTTCGCGCCGCCGGCGATTACGAGCGCCAGCTGTTCGGCGTGCTCGAGCGGCGGCTGCGTGCCACGCAGGGCGTGACCGTGCTCGGCTCGCCCTCGCAGCGGGTGCCGCTGGTGTCGTTCGCCGTCGACGGCCGCAAGGCGGCGGAGGTCGGCGACTATCTCAAGTCGCGCGGCATATCGGTGTGGACCGGTACCACCGGCATGACCCACTTCATGAGCACGCTCGGCGCGGACGAACTTGGCGGCACGGTGCATGCTGGATTGATGCCGCACACCACCTGGGCGGAAACGGAGCAGCTGGCGGTGGCGCTGCGCGAGTTCGCATGAGCGACGCTCGCGGAGGCCCGAACATGAGCGCGGACGGGGCGACATCACGTTCGTCGAGACCACGCCCGCCGACGATCTCATCAAGGGACGGTCGCCGCGCCCGCCAACGCGCTGGACGGTGCGCCCTTGGTGGCTCGCCGCGCTAGTGCTCGCCGTGCTGGCTGCCGGAATCTACGTCGGCTACGTGTTCGGCCGGCACACGTCGAAGGCTGCTTCGGGCGCACCGTCGCCGACTCCGGCGGGCTCTGCGCTCGCCGAGCTGCCGCAACTGACCACGACGGGCAGCGTCTGCTCGGCGCAGCCGCCGCGCACCCGCCAATTGACGCTGGGTCTCCAGGTCCAGAACAGTGGCGGAGCGCCACTACAGATCATCGATGTGCAGGGTGTCTTCCCGATTGGGGGACTACGTATGGCCGCCGCCGCGGTCGGGCACTGCAACGATCCCGG
This sequence comes from Actinomycetota bacterium, assembly GCA_046734315.1. GTDB lineage: Bacteria > Actinomycetota > Actinomycetes > Mycobacteriales > Jatrophihabitantaceae > DASXRA01. The sequence continues at coordinate 1,633 of JBKPQY010000101.1, forward strand.
CATTCCGGTCGGAGGCAACTGGGTAGCAGCTGGAAGCACCGCGTGGCTGCGGGTCACGGTCGATGTGCTGGTGGACTGCCCGGGACCAGCGCCTGTCCAGTTCCGGGTCGAGTACACCGGCGGTGGCGCGCCCACCAGCGTGACGCTGGCCGCCTTCCCCGACCTCGGCAACGTCGGGTATTCGGGCTGTTAGGAGGAGCGCTCCCGCAAAGAGGGAGGGCGCGGGCCGGGACACGGATCGGCGCATCAGGCAGTTAGGAGCACTTTGCCGATGTGCTCGCCGGCTTCGAGGACGCGGTGCGCCTCGGCAGCGTCGGCCAGGGGCAGCACCCGGTCGATGACAGGGCGCACGTCGCCCGATTCGATCATCGGCCACACGAACGCCACGGTGGCTGCGACGATCTGTGCCTTCTGCGCAGGTGGCCGAGCCCGCAACGTGGCTGCGGCCACGCTGGCCCGCTTGGCCATCAGCATGCCGAGGTCCAGCTCCGCCTTGCGCCCGCCCTGGAGGCCGAGCGAGATGAGCCGGCCACCGACTGCCAGTGCGGTGAGGTTGCGGGCGAGGTATGCCGCACCGATGTTGTCCAGGATGACGTCGACCTGGCCGGCCAGGATCACGGCGAAGTCCTGCTCCCGGTAGTTGATCGTGACGTCTGCGCCGAGCTCGCGGCATGCGTCGAGTTTGCGGGCGCTGCCCGCCGTCGCGATCACTCGGGCGCCGTACCGGTGGGCAAGCTGGATGGCCATAACGCCGACCCCGCTCGCGCCGCCGTGCACCAGCAACGTCTCTCCGGGGCGCAGCCGCCCGATGTCGAAGACCAGTGACCAGACCGTGCAGGTCACCTCGGGCAGCGCGGCAGCCTCCACTGTGGACAGTCCGTGGGGAACGGGCAGCAGCTGCCCGACCGGTACGGCGACCCGCTCGGCGTAGCCTCCGCCACCGAGCAGCGCGCACACCTGATCGCCGACCCGCCAGCCCGTCACGCCGTCGCCGAGCTCCGCGATCGTGCCGGAGCACTCGAGCCCCAGGTGGGGCGAGGTGCCGGGTTGCGGGTCGTAATGCCCTTGCCGCTGGAGCAGATCGGCCCGGTTAACCGCCGTCGCGGCCACGCCGATCACGACCTCGCCCTCGGAGGGCACCGGGTCGGGGACGTCGCGCAGCTGCAGCACATCCGGGCCCCCCGGCTCGGTGACCACGACAGCGCGCATGGGCATCATCTTGCCCGGCCACCGGAACGCTACCTGTGCGGCCGACCTGATTGCCGGCCAGCGCCTAAAGTCATCGTCATGACGAGGTTCGAGTAGTGCAGCGCATCCTTGTCGGCCGCGGGCCGCTCACCGAGGCCGAGGTGGTGGCCGTCGCGCGTGCCGGCGCAGGTGTCTCGCTCGCGCCCGATGCCGTCGAGGCGATCACCGAATCGCGCAAGATCGTCGAGTCGCTCGCTCACGATGTCGAGCCGCACTACGGCATCTCGACCGGGTTCGGCGCCCTGGCGACCACACCGATACCACCGGATCGGCGGGCTGCCCTGCAACGCTCCCTAATCCGCTCGCACGCGGCCGGCTCGGGGCCCGAGGTCGAGCGCGAGGTCGTCCGCGCAATGATGCTGCTGCGCCTTTCGACGCTGGCCACCGGCAGGACCGGCGTGCGCCGGGAGACCGCAGCTGCGCTGTGCTTCCTGCTGGACGAGGGCATCACGCCGGTGGTGCACGAATTCGGGTCGCTCGGATGTTCCGGTGACCTCGCGCCCCTGGCTCACGTGGCCCTGGCGCTGATGGGCGAGGGGCCGGTGCGTGATGGTTCCGGGTTGTTGCGGCCGGCCGCTGACGTCGTGCGACCGATCGAGCTGATCGAGAAGGAGGGGCTGGCGCTCATCAACGGCACCGACGGCATGCTCGGCCAGTTGCTGCTCGCTTGCACGGACCTCGACCAACTGTTGCGTACCGTCGACGTCAGCGCCGCTATGAGCGTCGAGGCGATTCTCGGTACCGACCGAGTCTTCGCAGCAGACATCGCCGCTCTGCGCCCCCAGCCCGGACTTGCGGCCGCGGCGGCAAACATGAGGGCGCTGCTCGCCGGTTCGCCGATCATCGCCTCGCACGCCGGCCCGGACTGCACGTACGTCCAGGACGCCTACTCGCTGCGCTGTGCCCCGCAGGTGGCGGGCGCCGCCCGAGACACCCTCGCGCACGCGCGCACGGTGGCCGGTCACGAGCTGGCGGCGGCGATCGACAATCCGGTCGTCACGCTCGACGGGCGGGTCGAGTCCAACGGCAACTTCCACGGCGCGCCGCTCGGGTACGTGCTGGACTTCCTGGCCATCGCGGTGGCCGACCTGGCGTCGATGAGCGAGCGCCGCACCGACCGGATGCTCGACGTTGCCCGCTCCCGTGGGTTGCCGCCGTTCCTGGCGGACGAGCCCGGCGTGGACTCCGGGCACATGATTGCGCAGTACACCCAGGCGGCGCTCGTCTCACACCTGAAGCGACTCGCTGTGCCCGCCTCGGTCGACTCCATCCCGTCAAGTGCCATGCAGGAAGATCACGTGTCGATGGGCTGGTCGGCTGCCCGCAAGTTGCGGCGCGCCCTGGACGGACTGACCCGGGTGCTCGCGATCGAGCTGCTCACCGCCGCCCGCGCCCTCGACCTGCGTGCGCCGCTGGCACCCGGCCCGGCGACCGGCGCAGTGCGCGACGCACTGCGGTCCAGCGTGGACGGTCCTGCGCCGGATCGATTCCTCGCGCCCGAGATCGACGCCGCCGTGGCCTTCGTCTCGTCCGGCGCTGCCGTCGCAGCAGCCGACGCCGTCCTGGCCGAACCCCTGGAGTAGCCATGACTCGGACGATCCGCGCGCCCCGCGGCACGACGCTCACCGCTCGCGGCTGGCCGACCGAGGCGGCGCTTCGCATGATCCAGAACAACCTCGACCCCGAGGTGGCCGAACACCCCGAGCAGCTCGTCGTGTACGGCGGCACCGGCAAGGCGGCCCGCGACTGGGCGTCGTTCGCTTCGATCGTCCGCACGTTGACCGACCTGGGTCTGGACGAGACGCTGCTCGTCCAGTCCGGCAAGCCGGTGGGTGTGCTGCGCACCCATGAGTGGGCGCCGCGGGTGCTGATCGCCAATTCGAACCTGGTCGGCGACTGGGCGAATTGGGAGGAGTTCCGCCGCCTGGAAGCCCTCGGGCTGATCATGTACGGGCAGATGACCGCCGGTTCGTGGATCTATATCGGCACGCAAGGCATCTTGCAGGGCACCTACGAAACGTTCGCCGCGGTAGCCGCGAAACGCTTCAGCGGGTCGCTGGCCGGGACGATCACGCTGACCGCCGGGCTGGGCGGCATGGGCGGGGCGCAGCCGCTTGCGGTGACGATGAACGGTGGCGTGGCGATCTGCGTCGAGTGCGACCCGTCGCGTATCGCCCGCCGGCGCGAGCACGGCTACCTCGACGTGTCTGTCGAATCGATGGACGAAGCACTGCACCTGGCGATCGAGGCCCGCGACCAGCGCAAGCGACTGTCGATCGGGCTGCTCGGCAATGCGGCCTCGCTGGTGCCGCGGTTCCTCGCCAACGAGGCGCCGATCGACATCGTGACCGATCAGACGTCGGCGCACGACCCGCTGCGCTACCTGCCGATCGGCGTGGCGTTCGAGGAGTGGGCGGACTATGCGGCGCGCAAGCCCGAGGAGTTCACCGGCCGCGCGCGGGCGAGCATGGCCCGGCACGTCGAGGCGATGGTGGGCTTCCAGGATCGGGGCGCCGAGGTGTTCGACTACGGCAACTCCATCCGCAGCGAGGCGCAGCTGGCCGGCTACTCGCGGGCGTTCGCGTTCCCCGGCTTCGTACCGGCATACATCCGGCCGCTGTTCTGCGAGGGCCGCGGGCCGTTCCGATGGGTCGCGCTGTCCGGCGATCCCCGCGACATCGCCCGCACCGATCAGGCCATCCTCGACCTGTTCCCGGACAACGAGTCGCTGGCCCGCTGGATCAGGCTCGCCGGCGAGCGCGTGCACTACCAGGGCCTGCCCGCGCGGATCTGCTGGCTGGGCTACGGCGAGCGTGACCGCGCCGGCCTGGAGTTCAACAGGTTGGTCGAGTCCGGCGAGATCAGTGCCCCGATCGTGATCGGACGGGACCACCTGGACAGCGGCTCGGTGGCGTCGCCGTACCGCGAGACCGAGGCGATGCTCGACGCGTCGGACGCGATCGCCGACTGGCCGCTGCTCAACGCGCTCGTGAACACCGCGAGCGGCGCGACGTGGGTGTCGATCCACCACGGCGGCGGTGTCGGGATGGGACGCTCCATCCACGCCGGCCAGGTCAGCGTCGCAGACGGAACGCCGCTCGCCGCCGCCAAGCTGGAACGGGTCCTGACCAACGACCCGGCTACCGGGGTGATCCGCCACGTCGACGCCGGGTACGAGCGTGCTGCCGAGGTGGCCGCCCAGCGGGGTATCCAGATCCCGATGCGCGAAGGGTAGCTTTGCGATCGCGCAAGAATCGCTCGCCTGAGGCAAGGAATTCTTGCGCAATCGCTAGAGGAGGGCGCGGACGGCCAGCAACAGCGGCCGATCAGCCGGAAGCCACGCAACAGTGTCGAGCTCGTCCGCGACAAGCCAGCGCAGTTCGTCGTGGTCCTGCAACGGCCGTGGCTCGCCCGCCGCCAGCGACGTCCGATACACCCGCAGCATCACGCCGCCGGGCGCGCCGACGCCGAGCAACGGACCGACCCGGATGTCGACGCCCAGCTCCTCCCGGCACTCCCGCACGAGCGCGTCCACGTCCGACTCGCCGGGCTCGACCTTGCCCCCCGGGAATTCCCAGCCACCTTCGACGGCGGCAGGCGCCGATCGGCGGGCGGCAAGCACCCGTCCCGCCCGGACGATCGCCGCCCCCACTACGACCAGCACCCTGCCCAGACTGTCAGAGTCGGGCGCTAGGTTCGACAGCCATGGACTGCAAGCTGGAACTGGTGATCGTGCCCGTCTCCGATGTGGACCGGGCGAAAGCGTTCTACACCGAGCAGGTCGGCTTCAACGCCGACCACGACGTTCGGGTCAGCGAGAAGCTCCGATTCGTGCAGTTGACGCCTCGCGGATCAGCCTGCTCCATCGCAATCGGAGAGGGCATCTCGCAAATGGCGCCCGGGTCGATGCAGGCGCTACAGGTTGTGGTTCCGGACATCGTGGCCGCCCACGCCGACCTCGAAGAGCACGGTGTCGGGGTCAGCGAGATCCAGGACCTCGACTGGGGCCGCTTCGTCTACTTCAGGGATCCGGACGGGAACGGCTGGTCGGTGCAGGAGATCATCAGGCGAAGTCGGAGCGCACCTGCGTGAGTCGGAAGCTGTTGCCCGACGGGTCGCGGAACCCCGAGTCGATGCCGTACGGCCGCTCCTCCGGCTCTTCGGTGAACTCGACGCCCCGAGCGCGCAACTCCTCGTAGGAGGCCTTGGCGTCGTCGGTGGTGAGAAAGACCGTGCCTGCGAAGCCCTTGGCCATCAGCTCGCGCACCTGCGCCGCGGTGGCCTCGTCCATGACCGGTGGCCCGGGGATGGCCATCAGGGTGATCGCGACGTCCTCCTGACCGGGCGGGCTGACCGTGAGCCAGCGGAAGTTGCCGAGCTCGGGCACGGTCACGTCGGAACGCACCTCGAAGCCGAGCTTCTTGGTGTAGAAGTCGAGGGCTTCGTCCTGGTCGTGCACCCACACCTGCGCAGTGCCAATCTTGATCATGGTGTCCTGTCCTCCTGGTCGGGGCTGTCGTCGAGGACGTTATTCAGCTGGCCAGCACGGCGTCTTCTCGAAACGTGCGGTGTTGCGGGCGGCCGTACGCCCGCAACACGCAGGCCGGGATCAGGGCACGGTCGGCAGCCGGCGGGAACGCCGCCCGGTAGGCCGTGGGCGTGCACCCGAACATCCGGCGGAAGCTCACGGTGAACGAGCCGACACTGTCCAGGCCCGCAGCGATGCAGATGTCGGCCACGGAGCGGTCTGTGGTACGCAGCATGGCGGCAGCGCGCTCCAGGCGGCGGGTCAGCAGGTAGACGTGCGGCGACTCGCCGAACGCCCGCCGGAACTCGCGGCTGAAGTGCGCCTTCGACAGACCCGCGGCCCGAGCCAGGTCAGCGACGGTGAGCGATTCGGCGTAGCGCGCGTCGGCGAGATCCTTTGCGCGCAACAGGTGCCGGGCCGGCGGGACGGACGCCACACATGCAGTATCGCGCACCCAACCGACAGCGCTCTTCTCAGATCAGTTCGATCGCGTCGGCGATGGAAATCAGGACCCGGCCGGGACGGTACGGGAAGCGCTCGATGTCCGCCGGCTGGGTCGACCCGCTCAGCACGAGGATCGTGTCCAGGCCCGCCTCGATGCCGGCCACGATGTCGGTGTCCATCCGGTCACCGACCATGACTGTCGACTCCGAGTGCGCGGAGATCCGATTGAGCGCGCTGCGAAACATCATCGGGTTCGGCTTGCCGACGAAGTAGGGGCGCCGACCGGTCGCCGTCGTGATGAGCGCCGCCACCGATCCGGTCGCCGGCAACGGGCCGTCGGCGGAGGGTCCTGTCACATCCGGATTCGTGGCGATGAATCGGGCACCGTTCGCGATCAACCGGATCGCCTTGGTGATCGCCTCGAACGAGTAGATACGGGTTTCGCCCAGCACGACGAAGTCCGGGTCGCGGTCGGTGAGCGTGTAACCGGCCTCGTGCAACGGCGTCGTGAGCCCGGCCTCGCCGATCACGTACGCCGAGCCGCCCGGCTTCTGGTCGGCGAGGAACGTCGCGGTCGCGAGGCCCGATGTCCAGATCGCCGACTCCGGAACGTCCAATCCGGAGCGGGCCAGCCGAGCGGTCAGGTCCCGCGGCGTGAAGATCGAGTTGTTCGTCAGCACGAGGAAGCGCCGATCGCGCTCGACGAGCCGTTTCAGGAAGTCGGCGGCACCGGGCAGGGCGTGGTCCTCCCGGATGAGCACGCCGTCCATATCGATAAGCCAGGACTCCGCCAGCTGGCGCATGCGGCGAGTATGCGGTACACGAACTCAGGCGGTTGCGGCGGCGGGCACAATCACGGCATGCACCTTGCCTACACGCCCGAGGCGAACGCGTTGATCGCCGATGACCCGCTCGCGTTGCTGATCGGCATGCTGCTCGATCAGCAGATCCCCATGGAGAAGGCATTCACGTCGCCGTACGAACTGCGCGAACGGCTGGGGGGCACGCTCGATGCTGCCACGATCGCCGAATACGACCCCGCGGCGTTCGAGGAGCTGTTCCGTACCCCGCCTGCGCTGCACCGCTTTCCTGCGGCAATGGCACGACGCGTCCAGGAGCTGGCCCGCGTCGTCGCGAACGAATACGGCGACGACGCGTCGGCGGTCTGGTCGGACGCCTCGTCGGGTGCCGAGCTGGAGGCGCGGCTGGCCAGGCTGCCCGGCTTCGGCGCGCAGAAGGCGGCGATCTTGACCGCCCTGCTCGGCAAGCAGTTCGGCGTGCAGCCGCCCGGGTGGCGTGAAGCAGCGGGCACCTACGGCGAGGACGGTGTGTACCGCTCCGTCGCGGACGTGGTCGACGACGCGTCGCTGACCAAGGTGCGCAGCTACAAGCAGCAGATGAAGGCGGCGGCCAAGGCAAAGTGACGGCGACGCTGCTGGACGGCATAGGGCTTCTCGCCACCCAGGACGCCGCGCTCGGCGAGATCCGCGACGCAGCTGTGGTCGTTGAGGGCGACGTCATCTCGTGGGTCGGGACGGGGTCGTCGGCACCGGCGGCGGATCGGCGCGTGGGCCTTTCCGGCCGGGCGGTCATCCCGGGTTTCGTCGACTCGCACGCGCACCTGGTGTTCGCCGGCGACCGGGCGGCCGAGTTCGAGGCACGCATGCGTGGAATGCCTTATGCCGCCGGGGGAATCCAGGTCACCGTGGCCGCGACGCGCGCCGCGCCGGACGCCGTGCTGCGGCGCAACGTCGAACGGCTGGCCGGCGAACTACTGCGCGCCGGGGTGACGACGTTCGAATGCAAGTCCGGGTACGGGCTGGACGTCGTGACCGAGGAGCGGTCCCTGCGCATTGCGCGTGAGTTCACGCCGGAGACGACGTTCCTCGGGGCACACGTGGTGCCGCCAGATGTCGACCGTGATGCGTACGTGGCGCTGGTCTGCGGCCCGATGCTCGATGCGTGCGCGCGACACGCCCGCTGGGTGGATGCCTTTTGCGAGCACGGCGCTTTCGACGCGGACGAGACGCGGACCGTGCTGCGCGCCGGGCAGGCGTTGGGACTCGGCACCCGGGTGCACGCCAACCAACTACGCCCCGGACCGGGCGTGCAGATCGCCGTCGAACTGGGGGCGGCCAGCGCCGACCACTGCACACACCTGTCGTCCACCGACGTGGAGGCTTTGGCGGCGTCGGCCACGGTCGCCACGTTGCTGCCGATCGTCGAGTTCTCCACGCGTTCGCCGTACCCCGACGCGCGGCGGCTGCTCGACGCCGGCGCCGACGTGGCCCTCGCGACCGACTGCAACCCTGGATCGGGCTACTCGACCTCGATGCCGCTGGCCGTCGCGTTGGCCGTGCGTGACATGCGCATGACGCCGGCCGAAGCCGTCCACGCCGCTACCGTCGGCGGCGCCCGTGCCCTGCGCCGGGACGACATCGGGGTGATCGCCGTCGGCAAGCGCGCCGACCTGGTTGCGCTGGACGCTCCGTCGTACGTGCACCTGGCCTACCGGCCCGGCGTGCCCTTGGTCGCCGAGGTGTGGCGGGCCGGGCGGCGCGCGGAGTGGCAACGGTAGGTCCAGGTAATGCGAGGATGGCTGTTGGAGCCGCAACCGTCACAACGAGGTGACAACACATGACGCAGACGCAGGACGCGCTGTTCGACGTCTTCTCCCGCCGCTATCTGGCGCACGCCGGAAGTCAGCTGCCCGGGCGGGCCAGCCGCGCGCTGACGCTGCTGGCGCGCGACGCGCTCGCGCTCGGCAGCATCCGCAAGCCCGACGAGATGCTGCTGCGGATCGCCGACGTGGACGGGGCTACGACGGCGATCGACGTCATAACCGCTGATGCGCCCTATCTGGTCGACTCGGTGCGCGCCGAACTCGACCGGCAGGGCCACCCCGTCGAGCGCATCCTGCACCCGCAGCTCGTGGTGACCCGTGACGAGGCCGGTCAGCTCACCAGCATCGCCGACATCGACGACAACGCCGAAGTTCCCAAGGGGGCGTTCGTCGAGTCCTGGATGTACGTCGAGATCGACATCATTGACCCGGCACGCCAAGCGGAGCTGACGGCGGCGCTTCACAAGGTGCTCGACGACGTGCGGTACGCAGTGTCCGACGCGCCGGAGATGTACCAGCTGGTGCGCGACCTGGCCGACGAGCTCCAGGCCAACCCCGGGCAGTTCGATCGGGAGACGAGCACCGAGGCGGCGGAGCTGCTGCGCTGGCTGTCCGACGGTGGCTACATGATCCTGGGGCACGCCGCCTACTCGGCGAACGACCTCGCCAGCCCGCTGCGCTCGTCCACGCCGAGTGACGCGAAGGGCGTCCTGCGCGGCGACGCCACGATCTCGCCGCTCGAGCTGCTGCCGGCCTTCCGCAGCGGCGCGCCACTGGTGATCTTCAAGTCGCCGCTGGTGTCGCGGGTGCGCCGGTCGGCGCACTACGACTGTGTCACGGTGGTCACACCGGCGGGAAGCACCGAGGGGCAGACCGTGCACGTGTTCCTCGGGCTGATCACCACCGGTGAGGACGGCGCGATGCGTGCCGTCCCGGTTGTTCGCAAACGCATCGCCGAGATCTTGCTCCGCTCCGGGGTACGCGCCAACAGCCACACCGGCCGGCAGTTGCTCGCCGCGCTCCGCACGCTGCCCCGCGACGAACTGCTCGAAGCGCCGACCGCGGATCTCCTCCGACTTGCCCAGCTCGTCGTCGCGCGTGCCGAGCACGGGCAGGTAGGCGTGTTCGCCCGCACCCACCTCAACCGCGACTTCGCCAGCGTCCTCGTGTACTTCCCGGCCGACCGGTTCGGGCCGGAGACCCGCCGTCGCGTCCGCGAGGTGATCACCGCGCACTGGCCTGGCGACGTGATCGGCCGCGACGACCGCATCGTCGAGCTGGGCCTGGCCCGGATGCAGTTCCTCATCGCGCTGCGCCACGGCACCGCGCCGCCCCAGCCCGACCGGCAGGCCGTCGAGCAGGAGGTGCTGCGGGTCACACGGCGCTGGAGCGACGACCTGGCCGACCTGCTCACTGTGGGCCACGGCGAGGAGGAGGGCGCGCGGCTCGCCCGCCGCTACGACGGGGCGTTCCCGGAGGCCTACAAGGAGGATTTCGGCGCCGGCACAGCTGTCGACGATCTGAAGCGCCTGGAGACGCTGCCCGACGACGACGGGCTCGGCTTCCACGTCTACACGCCACCGTCCGACGACGATGCCGACCGCCGGCTCAAGGTGTATCGCACCGGTGAGCCGCTTTCCCTGGCCCGCGCGCTGCCGATCTTCAGCCAGGTCGGCATCGAGGTGCTCGACGAGCGCCCGTATGAGATCACCCGGCCGGACGGCACCGCCTCCTACATCTACGACTTCGGACTGCGCCTGCCCGCCGGAGCCAGCCTGGATGCCGACCGGGCCGTAGACGTCGTAGACACGCTGCGGCTCCTGTGGCGCGAGGAGATCGAGCAGGACGGGTTCAACGCCCTGGTGCTGCGCGCCGGGCTGACGTGGTGGCAGGCGAACATCCTGCGCGCGTACGCCAAATACCTGCGCCAGGGCGGGACGACGTTCAGCCAGGGCTACATGGAGCAGGCGCTTGCCGAGCATCCCGCGGTGGCGCGCCAGCTCGTCGAGCTGTTCGAGTCCCGCTTCGATCCCGAGCGGGCGGGCACCGCGCAGGTCGTCGACGACGGGACGACGTTCCTGGAGGCGATCGAAGCCGAGCTCGCCGATGTGGCGAGCCTCGACCAGGACCGGATCCTGCGTTCGTTGCTGCGTCTGATCAACGCGACCCTGCGCACCAACGCGTACCGAACCGACGAAGGCGGCACCCGGCGGCAAGCGGTGGCGATCAAGCTCGATCCCCGGCTGCTGCCTGAGCTGCCCCAGCCGCGTCCCCGCTACGAGATCTGGGTGTACTCGCCGCGGGTCGAGGGCGTTCACCTGCGCTTCGGGCTGGTTGCCCGGGGTGGAGTGCGCTGGTCGGATCGTCGCGAGGACTTCCGCACCGAGATCCTCGGGCTGGTCAAGGCGCAGATGGTCAAGAACGCGGTGATCGTGCCGGCGGGCGCCAAGGGCGGCTTCGTCGTGAAACGCGCGCCGTCCGACGACCGCGACGCGTGGCTCGCCGAGGGCATCGCGTGCTACCGGACCTTCATCTCGTGCCTGCTCGACCTCACCGACAACTACGAGGCGGACGGCCGTGTGGTCGCACCACCGCAGGTACGTCGCTACGACGGCGACGACCCGTACCTGGTCGTGGCCGCCGACAAAGGCACGGCCAAGTTCTCGGACATGGCGAATGCCATCGCGACCGAGTACGGGTTCTGGCTCGGTGACGCGTTCGCGTCCGGCGGCTCGCACGGATACGACCACAAGGCGATGGGCATCACCGCCCGCGGCGCGTGGGAGTCGGTGAAGTACCACTTCCGCGAGCTGGGCGTGAACACCCAGGAGCAGGACTTCACCGTCGTCGGGATCGGCGACATGTCCGGGGATGTGTTCGGCAACGGGATGCTGCTGTCCGAGCACATCCGGCTCGT
>JBKPQY010000102.1:0-15720 GCA_046734315.1 Actinomycetota bacterium
ACTAGACATCTTGCGTAACGGCTGCGATAGTCGAAATGACCAGGCTCGGGCAGCGAACGGAGGAGCGGACGATGCTCGATGACGTACGGCGTGTCGTGACGTGGCCATTTCGCTCGGTGGGTCTCGATCCCGGGCGGGCGCTGACCAATGCACAGCCCACCCCGGACGCGCGGCAGACCCAGCGCCTCGAACAGTGGGTCTACATCCGGGCTAGGTTCGACCCCACCGGCGCGACGTCCGTGCCGAGCGGCATCTGATCGTGGAACGGCTTGCCGCACGACTGTACGTGGACCTGCTCCGCGTGATCGCGATGGCGTGTCGGTTCGTCGGCTGACGAGATCCCATAGCCGCGGCCAATCAGGCCGCCCTTCCCGAGGACATGTCATGGCTCTGCACTTGCTATCCCCATTGCGACCGGCTCGTGCGCGGCGTACACGGCGGCACGTTGTCGGCTCGGCCCCGGATCTGGTCAATCTCGTCCGCGCTATCGCGGATGAGCCACTCGCGTGGGAGCCGATGGTCCGCCTCCCCGAAGGGACTGACCGGTGGTGGACCCGGCTGTACGGCGGCCACCGCTTCGACCTGTGGCTGCTGTGCTGGCTGCCCGGGCACAGCACCGATCTGCACGACCACGGCGACTCATCGGCCGCGTTCGCCGTGGTGCGTGGCGTGCTCGGCGAGATCCGGGTCGAGCGCGACGGGTTCTACAGCGGTTACGTGCGGCGCGCGGGCTCCATCAGCTCGGTCCCAACGGGGGTGATCCACGACGTGCGAGGTGGCGGCGATGGACCCGCGGTGAGCATCCACGCGTACTCGCCGCCGCTGACCACGATGAACTTCAACGCCCGCGACGGGGTCGATACGCCGCGTCTCGTGCGTTCGGTCCAGACTCGCCGGCCGGAACTCGCGCCGGCGCTATGACCCTCCTGGGACGGCGCAGCATCGAATCCTTGCTCGCCGAGGCGCGCGCGAATCTCGATCGTCTCGAACCACGGGAGCCGTACGAGGCGGTGCGCCGCGGCGCGGTGGTCGTCGACGCCCGGCCCGTGGTCAACCGGGAGATCGAGGGCGGAATGCCTCGTGCGCTGGTCGTCGAGCGCAACGTGCTCGAATGGCGCCTCGATCCGAGTAGCCAAGCACGCATCGCCGACCCCAGTTACGGCCTGCACGTCATCGTCATGTGCAACGAGGGCTACGCCTCGAGCCTGGCCGCAGCCTCGCTGCAGGCGCTCGGCATCCACCGCGCCGCCGATGTGATCGGCGGGTTCCGCGCCTGGCGCAGCGCCGGCCTGCCGACTGCAGCGCCTCTCACGCCGGTTCCGTAGATCCAAGTTGCTCCACTCGAGATGGGAACGCGCAAATGGGACCGCTGCCAGACTTTCTGATCATCGGCGCGCCGAAAGCCGGGTCGACGGCGCTGCACGACGCGCTCGCCCGCCACCCGCAACTGTTCGCCTCGCCGGTCAAAGAGCCGAAGTACTTCCTGACCGGCGACCGGCGACCAGCACGCATCCAGCACCGCGGCCCCGGCGACGCGCACAGCGCGCGCGAGTGGGTGTGGCGCCGCGATCGCTACGAGCGGCTGTTCTCGGCGGCGCCGCGCGGAGCACTGCGCTTCGAGAGCACCCCGTTCTACCTGTGGCACCGGCCCAGCCACGCCCGCATCGCCCGCGCCCTGCCTGCGGCGAAACTGATCGCGGTCATCCGCGACCCGATCGACCGCGCCTTCTCGAACTGGACGCACCTGCGCGCCGACGGCCTGGAGCCCGAGCCCAACTTCCTCGCCGCGTGCAAGGCGGAGCAGGCCCGCATCGCGCGCGGCTGGGCGCCGTTCTGGCGCTACCTCGAACTGGGCCGCTACGGCGAACAGCTCCAGCACCTGTTCCGCTACGTGGACCCGACCCGGGTGCGGGTGATCCGGTACCGCAGGCTGATCGACGAGCCGGCGCAGACCCTGGACGAGCTGTGCGCGTTCCTCGGCGTGCACACCGGGCTGCTCACCCGCCTGCCGGATGCCAACCTGGGCCGGTGGGCGCCGGAGAGCAGGCGGAACCACATCCTTCGTCGCACGATCCGCGCCGGCGCCTCGGCCGGCGCGTACGTCGACCCGCGGGTATGGCGCACGGTCCAGCGGCCGCTGCTGTCCGCGCTGCAGCGGGGGACGGCGCGCCGTCCCCGCCTCGACCCGGACACCCGGGCCCATCTCGTCGGGCACTTCACCGCGGACAACGCGCAATTGAGCGAGCTGCTCGGTGCTGACTACTCCGACTGGCTGGCGCTCGACAGTGGTGGGACGTACACCATCCGCAGGTCGTGGGAGCCGTTCGGCGCCGCCGCCTCGAAGTAAATCCGTCGGCCGGCCCCGTGCGCGACGACGCTCGCGTACCGCAGCGCGCTGCCGGGCCGCTCCGGCACGGGGCCGGCCACCGCGGTGAGCTCGTCGGGTCCGGTGCCGACCGCGAGCCCGCAACGCTCGTGCCAGTTCTCCTCGGCCGTGCGCCGGCCGTCATGGAGCGCCCACCAGTCGCCATCCACGTGCATCACGTCGGTGACGCGCGCGCCGCGGGCCTGCCAGGTGCCGGGCACCGGCCGCAGCGCCTCCGCGACAATGCGCCAGGCCAGGCCGTCCGCACTGGTCGCGTACCACGTCGACATCCGATCGGCCTCGTCCTCGCCGCCGTCAAGCTGGTGCCGGCAGGCCCACATCTGCCACCCCTTGGCGCCGACGTTCACGACCACGTCCTTCCACGCTTCGGTTCGGCTGCCCGGCAGCACGACGGTGCGCCGCCCGCTCGGGAGTCGTTCTGGGGTTTCGGCATCCAGCGCTTCAACCCACCAGTGCTTGGAATTCGGGGTCGAGCAGCTGACGTAGAGCCGCCACCCCCCGCCCGGGCGCTGCACGAGCGCTGGCCGCTCCAGCGACGCGCAGCCGAACTGATCACTCGTGACCCGCGCGACCTCCTCGAAGCAGATGCCGTCCGCCGACCGGGCGACCACGTTCGCATAGCCGCGGCCGCGGTCGACCGGGCGTCGCAGCCGGTACGCCAGCCAAACGAGCCCGCCGACGACCGCCGCACTCGGCGCGCCGGCCCAATACCCCTCACCCGCGCCGGGTGCCGGGACGACGGTTGATGCGTTCGGCGCTGCAAGGGCATCCAGCAACCCGAGCATTGCAGCACGCCCCGAGACAGGCGAACCGGTTAGCACCGACTCCGACACCAGTGACATCTGACTCCCATGTTGGACATCGTGCTCGTGAACTATAGCTTGTCCATTCGAGCTATAGAAAAAGCCAGCTTTGTGGAACGCGATGAGCGATCGTGGCTCTGTTGCATTGATCGATCGGTGGCGAGGGTGACCGCGATATCGTCGGGTGGGGACGTCGGTTACGGGGCCCCGGCGAGTTCGTCGAAGGCGACGAGCACGCGGTGGTTCGGCTGCTGGTCATGACCGAATTCGTAGTGGCCTCGTCGTAGGTTCTGCACGAAGGCGTGCCCTGCCGCGATGCTCTGTGGTGACTGGGCGCGTTTGAGTCCGCGCATCGGATGCAGCCGGGCTTTGAGCCGGCCGTG
Organism: Actinomycetota bacterium; assembly: GCA_046734315.1. GTDB lineage: Bacteria > Actinomycetota > Actinomycetes > Mycobacteriales > Jatrophihabitantaceae > DASXRA01. The sequence continues at coordinate 3,573 of JBKPQY010000102.1, forward strand.
GTCGGCCTCGATCGTTGTTGTTGGGGTAGCGGTCCGTCACGTGTAGCGCGGATGGCACGGCGTCATCCAGGACGCGGGGGTGGACCGGTGCCTTGGCGGTGGTGACATCGACTGGTGTCGGCCCGAGGCGCAGGGCGCGGGTGAAGAAGGCCCGCGCCGCCGCGTTGCGCCGCGCGGAGACAACCAGCACGTCGATGACCTGTCCGTGCTGGTCGACGGCGCGGTCCAGGTACTGCCAGCGGCCGGCGACCTTCACGTAGGTGTTGGCTCGTCCACGAACCAGCGGCCTCGCGGTGAGTGGCGTGCCGCTCGGGCGGCGTCGATGAACTCAGGTGTGAAGGTCTGCACCCACGGTGACGTGATCGGTGGTGATGCCGCGTTCTGCCAGCAGTTCTTCCACGTCGCGGTAGGACAGGCCGTAGCGCAGCTACCAGCGCACCGCGACCGCGATCACCTGACCGGGAACCGGTATCCAGCCGGCGCCGAGGACGTCTTCAGACTCGACACGATCACGCGTCACAGTCTGCTCGGCGCACAGCCTCCCGCCCAACGCATTAGTGCCCAATCAGCTCACCGACAGTCGGGGGACCCGCGGCGATACGCGACCGAGCCGTGGTGGGCGTCGCTCACGGTTGCAGCGCGTGCGGGGGGGTCGGCGGTTCTGATGAGATGGGTGCTTCTTGGGCATGAGCTGCCGAATCGCTGTCTGCAAAGGGCTTGGGATTGCGCAGAGTCGCGTACAGTCGCTGGCCGACGTCGATGCATAGGTGACGATCAGTCCGAGGACGATGAGGTACTCGCTGGCCTCCTGCGTCGGAACCTGCTCCGCGAACGCCACCAGGTAGGGCGCTGCGGCGAAGGCCGCATCATAGGTCGTCCCTTCCGAGCAGATCGTCGGCCACATCTCCCTGAAGACCCACATCTCCGAGGGGTTCGCCGTCAGGTCCCGCAGAGCGCTTCTCACGTCCTCGCCCTCGCGCCCCATCCGGGTGCTGAGTTCGCCCCAACGCGGATTGTCCAAGGGCAGCGGTCGCACCGAGTCCTCCATGGCGCTCAGTCTGCGGGTCGACTCCCCGGTCCACTCCCCAAACCGGCACGCCGGCGAGCACTGACAGCGGCATGAGCGATCGTTGCCAAGGTGCATGACCGGCGCGCGCCGCACGCTGGTGAACTAGGTCCAGCCCGGCCGCGAACGTCGCGCTACGACGGCGTTGGTGGCGCCGCACGTTCTCTCTGCAGCGAACCTTGCGTTGTTGAATTCGTTGCCGGCGCAGTGGCGGCTGCTGCGTAGGAACCGGACCACGGCGTGGAGGCCGCCCGCCGTGGTGCGACCTACGCGGGGCGTCGACGACGCGTGATCACTGCCCGTCGACGACTAGCACGCGATCGTTGGGTCGCGTCCGACCGCCCGCCGTGTCAACGCCGCCCGCAAGCGGATCGACGACTGGGACGGTGTAGGCGGGCAGCGCGCGACGGCTTCCGTGGCGCCTCAAAGACACGGTGCCTCCCTCTTCGCGCCGAACCGGCGTGACGGACGCCGCGTTTGGCCGCACACTTCAACGCTGTGCCCTGCGACCGACGGGCGGCGGGCCTCAACGCACGTCCACGAATGTGGCGTCAGGCCGCCTCGGGTACGGGCAGATGCTCGGTGTCGGAGTCCTGCTGTTGTTGGGTACTGCTGCGGGCGGCGCGGGTCGCGATGAGTGCGGCTGCGACGAGGAACACGCTGCAGGCGGTGAGGGCGTGCTGGAACCCGGCGGTGAGCGCGGCCGCGCGGCTAGCGTGGGCCGCGAGCAGGTGTTGGGTGTGGCTGGCGGCGATCGCGGAGAAGACGGCGAGTCCGAGGGCGCTTCCGAGTTGGGCGGAGGCGCTGCCCAGGGCAGCGGCGAGTCCGGCCTTGTCGGCGGGCACGCCGGCGTTGGCGGCGGTCTGTACGCCGACGAAGATGGCGCCGAGGCCGAGCGCCATGACGACGAGACCGGGCAGCACGTCGGCGGCGTAGCTGCCGCGCACCGGGATGCGTGAGAGCCAGTAGACGCCGGCCGCGCCGATAAGGGCGCCGGTGATGATGATCGGCCGTGCGCCGGTGCGCGGCAGCAGTTTGGCGGCCACGCCGGTAGCCATGCCGACCCCGATGGTGACCGGGACGTAGGCGGCGCCGGCGGCGATCGGGGAGAAGCCGAGGACGTTCTGCATGTACAGGGTGATGAAGAAGAACATCGAGTAGAAGCCCGCCTGCGCGATGACCTGGGTGGCGTCGGCGGCGGCGATCCCGCTGATACGGAAGATCGATAGCGGGAACAGCGGGTTGCGGTGGCGGAGTTCGGTGCCGACGAACACGGCGAGTAGACAGCCGGCTGCGGCGAGCTCGGCGGTGGTACGGCCGTTGGCCCAGCCGAGGTCCGGTGCCTGCACGAGCGCGTAGACGAGTATCAGCATGCCGGCGGTGGAGAGTAGGGCGCCGAGGGCGTCGAAGTCTTTCGCCGGTGCGTGACGGCGGTCGTCGGGAAGCAGTGCGAAGGCGCTGGTGAGCACGAGTGCGCAGACGGGCAGGTTGAGGAAGAACACCCACCGCCAGCCCGGGCCCTCGGTGAGCAGTCCGCCGGCGAGGACGCCGATGACCGCGCCGAGCGGGATCGTCGCGCTCCACAGCCCGATCGCCTTGGCCCGATCCTTCTCGCCCGCAAACGTCGTGGTGAGAATCGACAGCGCGGCTGGGGTCATCAGCGCCGCGCCGAGGCCCTGCGAGAGCCGGGCGCCGATCAGGACTGCTTCGGTGCCGGCCAGGCCGCACGCCAGTGAGGACAGCCCGAACAGCAGCGTCCCGGCCACGAAGACGCGGCGCCGGCCGAGCAGGTCAGCGCTGCGGCCGCCCAGCAGCAGGAACCCGCCGTAGGTGAGCAGGTAGCCGCTGGCGATCCACTGCAGGCTCTGCACCGAGAAGTGGACCTGGGCGCGGATCGAGGGCAGGGCGATGTTGACGATCGTGGTGTCGATGACGTCGAGGAACCCGGCCGCGCACAGCAGCGCCAGAATCAGCCGGCCGCGCCGCGTGGACAGCAGCGGGCTGCGGGTGGTAGTGGTGATGGTGGTGTTCGTACTCATCGGGGCCTCCGTCGGGTCGGGCTTGGGCGTTCGCGGAGTGGACGAACGGCCCGCGCCCGGATGGACACCCGCAGGCTTCCGATCCCCGATGCCCCTGCCCCGGGGCGAGGTCAGTCGGGGGTGGTTTCGGCGATTCTTCGCATGAGGTAGCGGCGCTCCGCGTCGGTGGGGGCGAGCTCGAGGGCCCGCTGGTAGGCCAGGCGGGCCTGCTCGGTGCGGCCGAGGCGGCGCAGCAGGTCAGCGCGGGTGGCGGGGAGCAGGTGGTAGTCGGCCAGAGCCCCGCTGGCTTCGATCTGCTCGACCAACACCAGGCCGGCGGCGGGGCCGTCGGCCATCGCGACCGCGACCGCACGGTTGAGCGCGACGACCGGCGAGGGGGCGATCTGGCTCAGCCGCTCATACAGCGCGGCGATCTCGGCCCAGTCGGTGTCCGCCGCGCGGGGCGCGGTGGCGTGGCTGGCGGCGATCGCGGCCAGCAACTGGTAGGGCCCTGGCTGGCCGAGCCGGATCGCCCGGTCCAGCACGGCGCATGCCTCCTCGACCGCCGCGTGGTCCCACCGGGCGCGGTCCTGCTCCTCGAGGGTGACGATGTCACCGTCCGGGCTCAGCCGTGCCGCCCGCCGCGAGTCGTGGAGCAGCAGCAGGCTGAGCAGGCCGAGCGCCTCGGGTTCGTCGGGCATCAACTCGGCCAGCAGCCGGGCCAGGCGAATCGACTCGGCGCACAGGTTTTGGCGAATCAGGTCCGCCCCCGCGCTGGCCGAGTAGCCCTCGTTGAACAGCCCGTACAGCACGGCCAACACGGCGCGCAGCCGCTCGGGCAGCGCATAGTCCGGTGGTACCCGGTAGGGGATGGCGGCGTCGCGGATCTTGTGCTTGGCCCGCACCAGCCGTTTGGCCATCGTCTCGTTAGGAACCAGGAACGCGCGGGCGATCTCGCTGGTGGTCAGCCCGCACAGCGTCCGCAATGCCAGCGCCACCTGGGCCTCGACCGGCAGCGCGGGGTGGCAGCAGGTGAAGATCAGCCGGAGCCGGTCATCACCGATCCCACCGCTGTCCGGGTAGTCGTCGGTGCTGTCGGTGGGGGTGGTCATGGCAAGCTCCCGCAGCTTGGCCTCGCCGACGGCGGCGCGGCGCAGCCGATCCATGGCCCGGTTCCGGGCGGTCGTCTTCAGCCATCCGGCCGGGTTGGTCGGCACGCCGTCGCGGGGCCAGCGTTCCAGGGCGCGGGCGAACGCGTCCTGGGCGCACTCCTCGGCCAGGTCCCAGTCGCCGGTGACCCGGATCAGGTGCGCCACCACCCGCCCCCACTCGGCACGGAACGCCGCGCTGACGGCGCGATGGGCCTCGCTCACGGCTCCCACGCCGGCCGCACCTCGACCGTGCCGAACTCGGCGGCCGGGTTGCGCGCGGCGATCTCGATTGCCTCGTCGAGGTCGGTGCACTCGAGCACGTAGAAGCCGGCGATCTGTTCCTTGGTCTCGGCGAATGGGCCGTCCGCGACCACGAGGCCGCCCTCGCGCACCCTGACTGTGGTGGCGGCCGAGGTGGGCCGTAGCCGTTGCAGGCTGACCAAGTTGCCGCGCGCCTCGAGCTCGCTCTGGAAGGCCATGAACGCGTCGGTTCGCTCCTGTTGCTGCTGCTCGCTCAGCGCCTGGTTCTCATCTCCGCACACCAGAAGCACGTAGCGCATCGCGGATCTCCTTTTCTTGAGGCGAGCCGTTCATGAGTACAACGGCGGATCGTGCGGATCAGCTCAGTCGGGGGCCACGAAGAAGACGACCTGTTCGTCGGCGATCTTGCCCTGCTCGTCGAACTGGTAGATCCGCGCGCCGAGCAGGGTCATCTGCGGCGCGTCGGGCACGAACGCGACCCGCACGGTCAGCGTCACCAGCGCTCGACGCTCGTCGCCCCAGGCGGTCAGGACATGTGCGGTGCCCGGCACGACGGCCTGGGCGAACTCGATCAAGCCGTGCATGTAGTCCTCCACGCCGGTCAGCTCGACCTTCGGCGGCGCCGGGTCGACGGTTGTCGCCGTCACCGTCACCCCTGAGGCCAGGCCCTTGCGGGCGGTCTCCCAGTCATGTCGGCTCCACGCCTCGATGTGGGCACGGGCTGCCGCGACCGCCGGCGAATCCTGCTGAATGCTCATCTCGTCCTCCTCCGACTCGGGCTACCCTGCTGGTGGCCTCATGTCGAAGACGAACAGCAGCCGACCTGGATGGACACCCACGATGCGGCATTGTCGGCAACCCGACCGGACGGTGGTTCGGCCGCGCCGCAAGGGGATTGGCTTGCGGGGCCGCGCTCCTGGCCTACCTGGACTCGGCTAGCGCCGCGTCATACCTCGGCTGGAGCAGCGACAAGGCAGCGACCTGGGCGCGGAGTGTCTGTACGTAGTTCGCCATCGCGCTCTCTTTCCGTCGCAAGGCCTTGCCTGTCCCGGCCGTTTCCTACCCCGACGGCTGGCGACGAAGTCCATACGTGAACCACCGGCGGGCGCTGGTCGTTTGTCAGGCATGGCGAACACCGACGTGTACACCGGCTTCCTGGACGCGCTGAACCGGCAGGATCTCGGCGCCGCCGAGAAGTACGTCGACGTCGCGGCGTACCGGGAGAACTGTGTGGGCTTCACCCCGGGCTGGGTCGACTGGCCGGCGGCGTGTGCCTCGCTGACCCCGATCTGGAAGGCGATCCCGGACCTGCACGTCGAGCTGCACGACGTCGCGGCGGCCTCCGACACCGTGCTCGCCCACGGCACGGTCGGCGGCACCGCGAAGGGCCGGCTCTACGGCGCTCCGGCGACCAAGCGCGCGTACCGGGCGAGCTTCTTCGACTATGTGCGCCTGCGCGACGGCCTGATCCTCGAGCGCGTACAACAGGCCGACGTCCTCGCCCAGATGCGCCAAGCCTACGGCCGCGTCTTCGGTGTGCTAGGTATCAGCGCGATGCTGCTCCGGCAGAAGGCGTGAGGTCCGCAGCGAATCGCAGCGGCTGCGCGTGGTGGCCCGCGCGGCGGTCACACAGTCGAACACTGCTCGTGCGAAGGCACAGTTCGCTCGTCGCGAGCGTCTGCTGGCCGTGAAAGCGCGCGAGATTGCCCAGATCGAGAGGGCCATCCAGTACTACGTCGACATGGCGAATCGCTGCCGCGAACAGAGCAACACCGTGATGGGCGACAAGCTGGACGCCCGGGCCATCGTCGAACGCGAACGTCTCGCGCTAGCCATCGTCGAACGCGACGCCTGTCCACCGGTTATTGACCGACCGTAGGCATGGGCGAAAGTCCAACGCACTCACATTGGCAGGGTCAGCACCCAGCGCCATGAGCGTGCGTCGTTCGGCCGAACGTTCGCTTGCTCACATCAGAGGGGGTGGGCCACCTGTCGACTGTCTGTGTGCCGCCGAAGATTCGGTGCGATGCTTACACGTTATGAGTAACGCGGTTGTGCGCCCGACCATCTCCGTGATGTTGATCGTGGCCGACGCTCACGCAGCGGTCACCTGGTACGCCAAGGCGCTGGGCGCCGGCCAGTTGTGGGACCTCGATGGGGTTGCCGGGCTACACCTCGACGGCGCACCGTTCTTCGTCCACGAAGCCGTGCCGGGCAAGAAGCAGGAGCCGAGCCCTACGGACGTCGGCTTGACGACCACCCGCATCGAAGTGTTCGTCAATGCGCCAGGTGACCTCATCGAACGCGCCGCCCAAGCCGGATCGACCGACGTGGAGCCGGTAACGGACCATCATGCCCCGTGGGGGACACATCGTCAGGGCGGGTTTACCGACCCATTCGGTCATCGCTGGTCTGTGGGCGATCGGACGCCGCTGGATCAGTTCCCCCGGTGAGTCTCGCACGTGGGTCTTTGGAGCTCTGCGGCCTCCGCTCGGGGGCATGTGGCACTACCCGACCCGCCCGTCCCGCAACGATCCTGGCGCGGCGCCGGCCATACCGATGGAACCTGTCGAACAGCGCTGACGCCATGGGCGTGCGGTTGAGCGGCTTTCGAGTCTCGGGCCGACATCACCCCCGGGACGGCTAACGGTGGCCAGGGCATGACGGGCGTCGCGATCTCCCACTCGTGCCCGAACGGATCGAGTACTCGACCCACTCGCCAGCCATGTTCGACATCGACCGGAGATTTCGCCGAAGGTCCCGCCCCGATCGCCGCCGCGTACACCGCGTCCGGGTCATCCACCACGAGGAGCACCCGGCCCGTGGCTGCACCGATCGCGCGGGGCACAAGGCGCTCAGAACTCTCGCCCACGGCAGCGACCCAGAAGCAGCGTCGCCGATCGCCAATGGAGCGACGATCTCTTCACCGTCGCCCACCACGTAGAGCACACGCGCTCCAAAGGCCTACTGATAGAACGCGATCGCCGCCGTCCCCTGGTCGACCCACAGCTCGGGCTGTATGGACGTCATGACGTCGGAGTCTGCACCCTCAACGAAACCGCGCTGGCGGCTGGATCGGACGGCCACCGCGCGCAACCAGCGGCAAAAGCGGTCGGCTGTCGCTGGGCGCAGCGCACGCATAGTTGTGAGGTGTGGCCGGGCTGATCAGCAGCGACAAGTTTTCGATTCAACTCGGTTTGGTCGGGGCGTCGGCCATGGCACTGCGCCGAGCCAATCGGCGAGAGCCGCGGGGCCTCGACCGAGGTTCAGCTGACCGTCGCGCACGCGTCGAGCAGGCGGCGCAGCGTGGGCGTCGGTGGGCCGGGGGGCGCCGCCAGGGAGGTGCGCGTGGCCAGGCCGAGGAGGGGACGGAATGCCACGCGGGATGTGGTCATCTGTTCGGCGACGCCGGCGTAGAGCGCGGTCCAGCACGGGCGGCTGCTGCCGATCTCGGCGAGGGTGTCTTGGGTGTTGGTGAAGGCGGGTCCGAGTTCCGGTTCGAAGCCGGCCGCGGCGCAGGCGGCGAGGATGAGGTCGTGGAACGCGGGGTTGTCCTCGCGGGGCGCCAGGCGCAACGGCAGGTCGCGCAGCTGGCGCAGCTCCAGCGTGGGGTGAGCGGCGAGCGGGTGGGTAGCCGGTAGGGCAGCGACCAGCGGGTCGTCCCACAACGGCAGCAGTTCCAGGTCGCGCGCCCGCGGCATGGCGCGGACGAACGCGGCGTCGAGCTGCCCGGAACGCACCATCGCCAACCGCCGCTCGGTGGGCGCGCCGACGAGCTGGACGCGCAGCGCCGGACCAGTGCGGGCGAGCTCATCCAGCACCCGAGGCAGCCGCTCGCCCAGGCCCTGGCTGGTGCCCAGGCGCAGGACGCCGCCGTCCGCCAGCTGGGCGGCCACCTGCCGCGCCTTCTCCGCCGCAGCGAGCACCGCGCGCGCCTCCGGCAGCAGGCGTTCGCCGGCCGGGGTGAGCCGCACGTGCCGGGACGTTCGATCGAACAGTCGCACGCCAAGCTCGCGTTCGAGCCGGCGGATCTGTTGGCTGACCGCGGGCTGGACGATGTGCAGCCGCTGCGCCGCTCGGGCGAAGTTCAACTCGTCGGCCACCGCGGTGAAGTAGATCAGCTGCCGCAGCTCCACGCCGCCTCCATCCATCACGATTGGTGATCGCTGCGCGGTACAACCGCGTCTTGGTGGCGCGCTGTTCCGCCGGTGGGATGGGGGACGTGAAAGCCATCGTCAACACGCGTGACGGACCCGGGATCGCCGCGGTCGACGATCCGCGACCAGCAGCCCACAACGAAGCCCTCGTGGCGGTACGCGCCTTCTCGCTCAACCGCGGCGAGCTCGCCCTGCTGGAGGCGCGCACCGAGCGGTGGCGTCCCGGCCAAGACGTCGCCGGGGTGGTCGTCGAGCCCGCCGACGACGGGTCCGGGCCACCGGTGGGCAGCCGCGTCGTCGCGCTCGTCGAGCAGGCCGGCTGGGCGGAGCTGGCCGCCGTACCGACCGACAGGCTGGCTGTACTACCGGACCGGGTGAGCATCGAGCAGGCCGCCGCGCTGCCGCTGGCCGGGCTGACCGCGCTGCGCACCCTTCGCCTGGGCGGCGATCTGCTCGGCCGCCGGGTGCTGGTGACCGGCGCCAGCGGTGGGGTCGGCGGGACGCAGGTGCAACTCGCGGTTGCTGCCGGCGCCGAGGTCACCGCCGTCGCCGGAGCGCGGCACCACGAGAACCTGCTCGCCCGCGGTGTGACGTCGGTGGTCAACGACCCGGCCGCGGTCCAAGGCGTGTACGACCTGGTCGCCGACTGGGTCGGCGGCGCGTCGCTGGCCGCCGCGCTCGGCAAGGTCGCCCCGCGCGGGACGGTCGTCCTCGGCTCGGGCAGTCCGGACAAGACACCGATCAACATCTACGACTTCTTCGGCCATGAGGGCGCCCGGATCGTCGCCTACCTCTCCTACGCACAACCCGAACCGCAGGGCCCCGACCTCGCGACGCTCGCGCGGCTGGTCGCGACCGGCCGACTCGACCCCGTCGTCGGGCTGGTGACGAGCTGGACCCGGCTGCAAGACGCGATCACTGCTCTCACGCAACGGCGCCTCACCGGCAAGGCCGTACTCACCGTCGACTGACCCAACCCAAGCGTGGTGTGCCGCAGACGGATCGCCATGGCACACCTTCCCGGCCAGTTCGGTCTGCGACAGTTCGCGCGGTAGGCGCGCTCATGGCCACGGCGCTACCCGTACTCGCGGTGCCCGCTGGTGAGGAGCATCTCGGGCCGCCTGGGCCCGATCCGGCAGAGTGGGGCGCATGAGTCGAGTTGCCGTTGTCACCGGCGCTAATCAAGGTCTCGGGTTCGCGCTGGCCGAGGGCCTGGCGCAGCGCCTGGCATCCAGCGACATGGTCTACCTCACCGGCCGTAGCGCCGCCCGCCTCCGCGATGCGGCGGCCCAGCTCAGCAATCCGGCCGCGGAGGTTGACACGCAGGTTCTCGACGTGCGTGACCGCGCCGCGGTGGCCAGCTTCGCCGACCAGCTGCGGCATCGCCACGGCGGGGTCGACATCATCTTCTCCAACGCCGCTGCACGGCTGACCCCAAACACCCCGTGGACCGAGCTCATCGAGCCGTTCGTGGATACGAACAACCTGGGGACGACGCGGATGCTGCGCGCCATTGCCCCGATCTTGCGTCCGGGTGGACGCTTGCTGGTCGTGGCCAGCGACTTCGGCACGCTCAACAACCTGCCCGCGTCGCTGCACAACCTGTTCGACACCGACACGATGACCTTGGACGACGTGGACGCCACCATGAACGCCTGGCGCGAGGCCGTGCTAGCGGGAACCGCAGCCGCCGCCGGCTGGCCCGAGTGGATCAACATCCCCTCCAAGGTGGGACAGGTCGCCGCCGTGCGGGTGCTCGCCAAGCAGCGCCGCGAAGCCGACATGCGAACCGGCACGCTAATCGCCGCGGTCTGTCCCGGGCTGATCGACACGGCCGCCTCACGCCCCTGGTTCGATGACATGAGCGGCGCCCAGACACCGGCGCAGGCTGCCGGCGCCCCACTGCGCCTCGCCCTCGATCCAATCAACCCTGACACCTATGGCGAACTTGTGCAGTTCGGCCGCGTATGCCCCTGGCTCTGAACCCGACCACAGCGAGGTGATCGGCGAACAACGTTGCAGCCCCGCCGCGTCGCCCTCGGTCAACCTCCGTGGAAACGCCATCGATCATGCGAGTTCCCGTCGGCGAGCGACTACGGGACGCCGATCGGCGAGCGAACCAGCAAGCTCAGCGCGCAAACGACGGATTCGGCGATCCACGGCGAGCAGCCATCGCCGCCTGCCTGACTCGATACGCAGTGACTCACATGAGCATGCGCGACGCGAACGCACGACCATCGGCAGGACCGCGCACTCAACGCGGCATTTCAGTGTGCTTCTCCGCCGTCATCGTCGGTGGATGGTTATGCGTCATGGCGGGCGCTCCGACCAGTCCGCCAACCGTCGATCGGGCCTGCGTCCGAAACCAGCACAACGGGGTGGTGGACGGTCAGGGGTTCGTCAGCGACCTGGGAAGTCCGAAGCTGGACAGTGTGGTGTTCTCGAAGCGGGTGAGGGCACAGATCTGGTTGCCGGCGAGGGTGAGCACGAACAGGCCTGTGCCGTGGAAGAGCCCGTCCGCGGAACGGACGTAGGAGGCGAATGCCGGCTGGCCGTTTGCGCGGGTGGGCACGAGGCGGTACTTGCGGTTCGGGCCGAACAGCAGCGCCCAGAACTCGGCGACGACTGCCTTGCCCTGGTATTCGAACGGCATCGGCGGCATGGACATGAAGACGTCGTCGGTGAGCAGCTCGACGAGTGCATCGACGTCACTGGACTCGTAGGCGCGGACGAATTTCGCCACGAGCGCGTCCTCCGCTGCGGAGCCGGTCGCTGGTGGCAGGTCCCGGCTGGCCGTGGCGGCGTGGTGGTGATGTAGTGCCGTACGTGCCCGCTTGAGTGCGCTGGTAACCGATTCGGTGGTGGTCTCCAGCATGTCGGCCGCCTCGGTTGCCCGGAATCCCAGGACGTCTCGCAGCACCAGCACGGCCAGTTGGCGCGGCGGCAGCAATTGCAGGGCCGTGATGAACGCCAAGGAAATCGACTCGCGTTGCTCGTATCGGGCTTCTGGCCCGATCGGCGTCGCGATCCCGCTTCCGAGCAATTCGTCGGGCAGCGGCTCGAGCCATACGACCTCGCCCAGGCGCGTCGGGTCCGGTGGTTGCACTCCTGGCACGTCCCACTCCTTCGGCGGCCGTCGGCGAGTTGCCCGCCGCGTATTCAGGCATCGGTTCGTGGCGATCGCGTACAGCCAGGTTCGAAACGAGGAGCGGCCCTCGAACCCTGGCAGGGCCTGCCAAGCGGCCAGCAGCGTCTCCTGCAAGGTGTCCTCGGCATCTTGCAGCGATCCGAGCATGCGATAGCAGTGCACCAGTAGCTCATGGCGGTGTGGCGCGGTCAGCTCGCGGAACGCTTCGCCGTCGCTGGCGCGCGCCTTGTCCAGCAGTTCCGCTGCAGCGGTGTCGCGCTCGTTCAGGCCCATGCGGTCAACCCCCTTTCGAAGGCAGACACCGCGAGAGACGAAAACTGGGCGGGCGGTGCGCGCCCACTTTCGCG
>JBKPQY010000103.1:0-8354 GCA_046734315.1 Actinomycetota bacterium
CGGCGTCCACACATACGGCGTCGTCGTCGTGACGGCGACCAATCCAAGCCGTTCCAGGATGGGCCGGCTGTCCGCAGAGGCGCCCAGGTGGAGGTACCTCGCCCCGCGCTGCGCGGCGAGTTGCGCCACGCCTTGTGTTCAGTGGATGAGCTAACCGAGCCGACGGCTGGCAGCACATCCGGACCGGTCGCATGTGAAGCGTCGGGGGTGCGCGCCGCCGCTGGCAGGGCCAGGCTGTGCCGCACGGGCGTTAACACGACTGTTCAGACATGAGCCACGACGAATCGCGGTCAACCAACCCGAGTCGCGACGTACGCGCCCGGAATCCCTCAGGAAACAAGGTGAACGCGCTCAGTCGCGATCAGACCTGGCGCGCACTATCGCTCTTCCACTCGACCGCCTCGCCCCGCGCGGCGAAGAACGCGACGGTCCGGGCGATCAGTGCGTCGACGTCGTGCACGCCGGCGAGGCTGCGGTACCCCACGAAGCCGCGATACCGCGGGTTCACGCAGCGCAGCAGGGGTCCGTCCCAATCGCAGGTAACGCCTCGCGGAGGCCGGTGGGCCAGCGACGTGCGCACCTGGCGTCGTAAGCAGCGAGCACGTCCATGGACACAGCTTGCCCATTGGGGCAATCACGAATTGAACAACGAACCGGTTCTGATCGACACTGGAACCCCCACGGAGAGGGGGCAACGTACCCGTGCCAGCGGAGCGGTTGAGCACGAGGTTGCAGCGCCTGCGGCTGTCGGCCGGACTTACCCAGCACGAGACCGCGCGCCGCGCCGGTATCTCCGTCGGCACGTTGCGCGATCTAGAACAGGGACGCACCACCGCCCCCCGCGAAGCCTCGCTCGCTGCCCTTGCCGCCGCCCTGGGCATCGATCCCGCCGAGCTGGCCGGCCGCCGCACGCCGGCGATCCGCATCAACATCCTGGGGCCGCTCGAGCTGCTCGTGGACGGCACGCCGACCCCGGTCGGCGGGCACAAGCAGGCCGTCATCCTCGGCATGCTCGCTCTGCACGCCAACGAGTACGTTCCGCGAGACGAGCTGGCCGAGTACGTGTGGGGCAGGCACCGTCCGGTCGAATATGCAGCCCTGCTGCATTCCTACGTGGCGCGGCTGCGCAAGCGGCTGACCAGCGCGGCCGGCATCATGTCGTCGCGGCAGCGCTACCAGCTCACACTCCAGCCGGAGAATCTCGACACGACCGCGCTGGACGGCGCAACGGGCACGTTCGAGGGATACCAGGATGCGCTTCGCGCCTGGCGTGGCCGAGTCCTCGACGATCTGGTCGAGCTGCAACATCACCCGCGCGTCGTCGCTCTCGAGCAGCGCCGCGCCCAGCTCGTCGTCGGGTTCGCCGACGCCGCGCTCGCCAGCGGTCATGCGGAAGGCGCGATCGCGGTGGTGGACGAACTCGCCGCGCTTGAACCGCTACACGAAGGCGTCGCGGCGCGCCGCATCCGACTACTCGCCGCCGCAGGCCGGCTCGGCGACGCGCACGGAGTGTTCAGCACGACCCGCCGCCTGCTCGTCGATGAACTCGGCGTCGAGCCAGGGGCGCAGTTGCTCGATACCTACCGCCAGGTGCTCGACCGCGACGCTCGGGCGCCGAGCACCAGCGGGCTGGCCCCGGCACAGTTGCCTGCCGCGGTGGCTGACTTCAGCGGCCGTACCGCCGAAGCCGCGCGACTCGCCGACTACCTCATCGGCTCGCGGCCGGGCCCGACTCTCGCCGCGATCACCGGTACCGGCGGACTGGGCAAGACCACGCTGGCGATACACGTAGCGCACCGCATCAAGTCTCGGTTTTCGGATGGGCAGCTGTTCGTCGATCTTCGCGGGGTCGGCGAGCAGCCGGCAGCGGTGGAGCACGTGCTGGAGCAGTTCCTCGTCTCCCTCGGACATTCGCGAACGGCACTTCCCGAACGCCGGGACGAGCTGGCTGCGCTGTACCGCTCGGCAACGGCGCGCGGCCGCTTCCTGATCGTTCTGGACAACGCCCGCGACACCGAGCAGGTCCAGCCCCTGCTACCCGGCGCGGACGGTTGTGCGGTCATCGTCACCAGCCGCCGGTTCCTGGCCGACCTTGACGGAGCACTGCATGTCCGCATCGCCACCCTGGGCGAGGACGAGTCCGTCGCGCTGCTGCGCTCGGTTCTGGGAGCCGACCAGGTCGACCGGCAGCACAACGACGCCGAGCAGGTGGTAGCCCTGTGCTCGGGCTTCCCACTGGCACTTCGCCTGGCCGCCTCGCAGGTCGCAGTTCATCCCTCGTGGGGACTTCCCGAGTTGCGTGAGCGGCTGGCGCACACGAAGGGCAGGTTCGACCTGCTGCGCTCGCCGCATCGTGCGATGCAGGCGTGCTTCGACATGAGCTACCGCGACCTGCCCGCCGGCGTCGCGCGAGCTTTCCGGCTGCTGAGCCTGTCCGACGCTCCGAACATCCGCATCGACGCTGCCGCGGCGCTGATCGGTGAACCCGCCGATCGCGCCGGCGCGGCCCTGAACCACCTCGTCGAGCACAGCATGCTCGTCGCTCCCGCCGACAACCGTTTCGCGTTCCACGACCTGATGCGTTCGTTCGCTCGCGAGCGCGCCGAGGCAGAGGAGTCGGCGGCGACCCGGCACGACGCGATCGAGCGGCTAGGGCGCTGGTACGTCGCGTCGGCCAGGCAGGCCACAGCGGCTGCGATTCCGCATCGGATCGTGCCGCCCGCCCCGAGCCTGGAACCGACGGTGACGTTCGCCTCGGCACAGGCGGCCAGCGCGTGGCTCGAGGCGGAGCGCGAGAACCTGATCGCCACGGTTCGTCAGGACGCGGAGGCGGGCCTTCCTACGCTGGCCTGGCTGCTCGCCGACGCGGCAACCGGCGCCTTTCGGCAACGCCAGCGCAGTCACGAGTGGATCTCCACGGCGCACGTCGGACTGGCCGCCGCGGAGCGGGACGACAACCCATACGGGCTGGTCGCGATGCACGAATGCCTCGGGCGCGGGTTTGCGGCACGGGCGGACCAGCGCACGGCAATCCGCCACTATCGCGAGGCGGTCAAGGCCGCGACGTCCTTGGGCTGGCGGGAGGCGGAGATCTCCACGCTGGAGAACCTGGGCAATGCCCACCAGGACATGGGCGAGGTCGCGCAGGCGCGGCCGGCGTTCATGCAGGCGTTGCGGCTCAGCCGGGAGACCGGGTTGCGGTTCTGGGAGGCGGCCTGCCTCAACGATCTCGGCAACAACGAGCGGCAGGGCCGCGGCGATCTCGGAGCCGCCGAGCGCTACTACCGCCAGGCGCTGGCGATCAACGAGCAGCTGCCGGCCGGCCAGCCGAACGTCAACCTGGGCAACCTCGGCATCGTCGCCTACCTGCGCGGCGACTACGAGCAGGCCTGGGACTACATGCAGGCGGCCCGGCGCCTCGACGAGCAGGCGGGCAACCCGGGCCTGCTCGGCGAGACCTTCGTGAGCCTGGTGCACGCCGCCCTTGCCCTGGGCCGTTCCGACGACGCGGCGCACTACGCCCGGGCTGCGCTGTCGCAGGCCCGCATGATCGACGACGCGCAGCTGTTCTCGCGCGCCCTGATAGCGAGCGGCATGGTCCAGCTCGCGGCCGGTTCGCCACTCGTGGCGACGCAGCAGCTCGAACGCGCGTTGGAGGGCGCGCGCCACGGACAGGCCCCGGGCGCCGAGTTGGACGCGCTGCTCGCTCTGGCCACGCACGCGGACGCGGGCGGCGATCTGGACCGCGAGGTCGAGTTCGCCGAGCAGGCCCGGGCATTGGCGAGCCGCCTCGGTGATCGCATCGGCGAGGGCAAGGCGCTGCATCAGCTCGCAACCGTTGCTTTCCACAAGGGCGACCTCGCCGACGCTGCGTCGCTGGCGGACGCCGCCCGGGCCCTGTTCGCGCGGAGTGGCCACCGTCCCGGGCTGGCCGCCGTGAACGAGCTGCTGCAATCGATATGATCAAGCTGGAAGCCGCCCTCGGGCCAGGGCAATTCCCGTACCTGCGCCCGTAGCCGAGCGTCTCAACGGGTTCGTTCGGGACCGCTTTCGGCCAGCAATATCGGGGCCTACGAGGCGTCAAGCCGGCTCCGGCGGGACTGCGCCCGATCACGCCAGAAACCTGCAACACCGGTGCGTCACAGTAGTGATCGTCTCGGTGGGTTGGGGGTTCTTGCCGGACCGGGATCCGCAGAGGCGGGCGC
Organism: Actinomycetota bacterium; assembly: GCA_046734315.1. Classification (GTDB taxonomy): domain Bacteria; phylum Actinomycetota; class Actinomycetes; order Mycobacteriales; family Jatrophihabitantaceae; genus DASXRA01. The sequence continues at coordinate 4,206 of JBKPQY010000103.1, forward strand.
GACCGGGGGGCGGGAGTTGCGCCCGCCTTCGCGGCTGTGCATATCCGCCGGTTCGTGTCTCTCGGGCTGCGCCCACAAGGGCGCATCCTCGAGCCACACCGCGCCTGCGGCGCGCGCCGCGTCGCGGCCGGCAGGCTCTTCGTGCGAGCGCTCATCGCTGTACCCATCCGCCGGTTCGCGTCCCGCTTGCGCTCTTTGGGGTTAGATGTCGGCGAAGCTTGGCGGGACGGGTTCGGGTACGGCGCCGGCGAGGGCAGCCCGGCGGGCGAACTCCGTCAGCCCCTCCAGTTGGCGCGGTCCCAGCGAAAAGTCGAGCGTGCGGAAATAGCGGGCGAGCGTCGCCGGGTCGAACGGCTCCCAGCGGGCGGCTTGAGCGGCTACGTCATCGACGTGCGCGAGCGCCTGGCCGCGGCTGCGCACGAATGCGGCGTGCACCTCCTTCACCAGCCCGGGGTTGGCTTCGGCGTACGCTCGCCGGGCCGCCCACACGGCGAAGACCATCGGCAGCCCGGTCCACTCCCGCCACACCGCTCCCAGGTCGTACACGGCCAGCCCGCTTCGGGGTGCCTCATACGTGGCGCGCAGCGCCGCGTCGCCGATCAGCACAGCGGCGTCGGCTTCGAGAAGCATCGCGGTGAGCTCCGGCGGGCAGGCGAAGTACGCCGGATGGACGTCATGCACCTCGGCCAGCCACATCCGGGCGAGCAGCGCCGAGGTACGCGACGTCGAGCCGAGCGCGACTCGCCCCAGTTCGGCGAGCGGACGCTGGGCAACGAGATTCACCGACAGCACGGGGCCGTCCGACCCGACCGCCAGATCTGGCAGGAGCACCAAGTCGTCCGCATGCCGCAGGTACTCGACCAGCGAGATCGGGCCGATGTCGAGGTCACCCCGCACCAGCGCGTCGTTGAGACGATCCGGGGTGTCCTTGGTCAGCTCGACGTCGAGCAGCGCCCCGGAGCGGACTAGCCCCCAGTAGATCGGCAGGCAATTCAGGAACTGGATGTGACCGACCCGGGGACGCTCCGACACGGATTGACCCTACGCTGCGGGGCGTGCTGAACGATCTCGACCTCGCGGCGTCCCTGGTGCGTGGCGCCGGCCTGCAGGCCGCGGCGATGCGGCGAATCGGTCTGTCGACGACACGCAAGACGTCCGTATCGGACCTGGTGTCCGACGCCGATCACGCCGCCGAACAACTCATCGTCGAGCGGCTCCGGGACGCGCGGCCGGACGACGGCATCGTGGGCGAGGAGGGCACCTCGTTCTATGGCACGCGGACCTGGTTCGTCGACCCCGTCGACGGCACCTACAACTTCGTGTCCGGGTTGTCGTTCTGGTGCTCGGCGGTGGCACTCGTGGACGAGGAGGGCCCGCTGCTCGCAGCGGTGTACCACGTCGAGAGTGACGAGTTGTGGCTCGGTGGACGCGACACGCCGACCACCTGCAACGGTGTGAGTGTGCACGTCACGGACGGCCGGCCGCTCAGCGAGTTGTCGCTGGCCAGCTACCTACATCCGGCGACATTGCCCGACGACGGCGTGCGGCTCCCGCTGCTCCGGGTGCTGCGCGCGGCCGCGACGGTGCGCATGCTCGGCTCAGGGTCCGTCGAGCTGGCCTCCCTGGCAGGTGGCCGACTCGGCGGCTGGGTGCACTACGACGCACCCGACTGGGACTGGCTGCCCGGCGCGGCACTCGTCCGCGGCGCAGGCGGTGCAACGCACGTGACAGAGGTCGGCGGCCACCGCTGGCACATCGCCGGCTCCCGTCACGTCGTCGACGAGATCACCGCCCTGCTAGAAAACCACTGACCGTGTCGACGAACCAGGCCGGATCGTCCAGCCAAGGAAAGTGGCCCGCGTCGGGCTGTACCACGACTTCGACGCTCGGGAACAGCGTGGCGAGATCGGCGCACAGCCGCGCCGGCGCAACCGGGTCGATGCCGCCGATGAGAACCAGCACGTCGGCGGTGACCTTCGCCAGGGCGATCCGCGTCGCGTCCGGGTCGAGGGCACCGTCGGCGTAGTAAATTTCGTGCGCGCCGGGAGTCGCCTCGTCCGCTTCGGCGGCAGCGTGCGCCCGGGCGCGGGCGTCCCATCGCCCGTAGACCAATGCGTAGGCCTGCTGCCGCTGCTCGGGAGTCTGGGTGCCGGCGTCGCAGGCGTCCATCGCCGCACGCGCCTCGGCGTACCACGGTTGGTGGGCGCGCTGCACGTAGATCGCGGCCTGCTCGTCGGGTGTCGGCGGGCCGCCGACGGCGCGATGGCTCGGTGTGATCAGTGCGAGCTTGCGGATCCGGTCGGGGTACGCGGCGGCGTACAACGCAGCCAGGTTGGCGCCGGCCGAGTGTGCGACCACGTCGATGGTCTCGCGATCCAAATGCTCACGAAGTGCCTCGACGTCGGGCACGATCTGATCGACGCGCCGGTGTGGTAGTTCGAGTACGACCAGTTCGTGGCGGGCATCCAGGCCACCGAGGTTGCCCAGATAGCGCGACTGCTGCAGCGGCCCACCCGGCAGGACGACGACGGGCTCGGCGGGCGCGCCGAGGACGGTGACGTCCAGCTCGGACCCGTCGTACGTGGTGAAGGAGGGCACTACCAGCGCCGGCCGCGGTACCAGGCGGCGCGCCGCCAGCCACCGCAACCGAGCACGGGCAGCACCACGAAGAACAGCACAGCTGCGGCGAGCGCGAACGGCAAGATGATGATGACAGCCGCGACCGCCAGCAACACCAGTGCAAGGCGCACCGCCGGGGACTCGCCTGCGTAACGGCGCAACACGCCGTCCGCCGCCGCCACCGGCCCCTTGCGACGCGGCGGAGGAGCGGCGAACGGATGCGGCTGGGGCAGGTCTGCGAACAGTGGCGTGAGGTCCTCGCGGGTACGGGCCACGCTCGCCTCGGCGACGCGTTGGCCGTACTCGTCCGGGTCGAGCCGACCGGCACTCATGTGCTCGTCGAGAGCCTTGATCGCGGCGTCTCGTTCCTCATTGCCGATGCGGATTCCGGACGGGGCAGTCATGTACTACATGGTGCGCTGCGGGGCGACCGCAGGCCAGTGCGAATTGTCAGTCGCTTATCAGTCGTCGTCGCCGGACAGCTTGGCGTCCAGGTCGGCCTGCCGGACGCGCCGAGCCTCGATGCGCTGCTCGATCAGTGCGGCGAACGCCTGCCGCGGCCTGGACAGCAGCACGTACGACAGCGGCATCGACAGCGCGAGCGCAATGATCGCGCCCAGGAACCCCGTGACGCCGAGCAGCCACAGCAGCCCGAACAGGGCAAAGAACAGGCCAAGACGCAGCACCGTGTAGAGCCACATGGCGCCCATGTATCTACCGAATCCACCCTGCGGGGAGCCGCGCTCCCGGTTGGTCTCGCTCATTGTGCTATGCCCAGATTGCCTGCGGTTCCGCGCGCCGCTCGCCCAGCGGTGTTGGCGGGTCGTATTCGCGCAGCACCTCATAGCGGGTGTTGCGTTCGACCGGGCGGAAGCCGGCGTCGCGGATCAGCTCGAGCAAGTCGTCGCGGGTCAGCTTGTCCGGGGTGCCGAACCCGTCCGCGTCGTGCGTGATCTTGTATTCGACGACGCTGCCGTCCATGTCATCGGCACCGTAGTTCAGCGCGAGCTGCGACGTCGACAGCCCGTGCATCACCCAGAACACCTTGACGTGATCGAAGTTGTCGAGCAGCAGTCGGCTCACGGCGAACGTGCGCAGCACATCGGCGGGCTGTGCCATCGGCAGATGAGAGAGCCGGTTGTTGTCGTTGTGGAACCGCAGCGGAATGAACACCGCGAACCCGCCGGTCTCGTCCTGCAGCGAGCGCAGCCGCAGCACGTGGTCTACGCGGTGCCGCGGGTCCTCGATGTGCCCGTACAACATCGTCGAGGGGGTGCGCAGCCCCCGCCCGTGGGCGAGTCGGTGGATGCGCGACCAGTCCTCCCAATGTGTCGTGTGGTCGACGATCTGCTTGCGAACGTCCCAGTCGAAGATCTCTGCACCGCCGCCGGTGAGCGACTCCAGCCCGGCGTCGATCAGCTCGTCGAGGATCGCCTCGGCGCTCAGCCCGCTGATCTGCTCGAACCAATGGATCTCAGTCGCGGTGAAGCACTTGAGCGCGACATCGGGCAGCGCAGCCTTCAGCTCGCG
>JBKPQY010000104.1:0-4701 GCA_046734315.1 Actinomycetota bacterium
ACGGCCGACTCGTCGATGATGCGCAGCATGGCGGCAAGCACTCGTTCCCGGTCGAGGGTGCGTCGCCGCAGTTGCGCGGCGACGTGTGCCCGGATGGTCGGCAGCTGTTCGCCGAAGGCGAGCAGCCGGTAGAAGTTGAGCAGGTCGCGCAGCTCGCGCCACTTCGGGTGGTGGAGGTACTGCGTGCGGCCCCGGTCGTCCGTACCCGTGGCGAGCAGGTGACCTCGATCGTCGGCACGGATCCAGACGCTGCGCCAGGCCGGCGGTATTGCGAGCTGCCTGATGCGCGCCGCGACCTTGCCGTTCACTGACGGGATCGCCGGGTACGTCCGTGGTCGGCTCAGTGGGCACTGCGTAGCGTCGCCGTCGTCACCAGCCCGTAGGCGAGGTGGGGGATAGCGTCGCTGGCCCACTCGGTCTTGGACCACCGGGCCGGATCGGTCAGGCCCCGCCTGGTCATCGGCGCGTTGGATGCGGCCATGGCGGCAGCGCCTAGCAGCAGCGCGCTCAGCGGTGGCGGCAGCCGGCGAAGGGCCGGGTCGAGCAGACCGGCCACAGCGCCAACGGCGACACCGGTCGCGGCGCCCGGCAACGGGCCGAGGCCGGCCAGCCGGTTGCTGCGCTCGTCGCCGGTGCCGGGCAGTGGGTGGCCGGTGCGTTTCCCGAGTTCCTCTACAGCCAGTTGCGGAGTCTCACTCGCCGGCCGGGCCTGCACGGCCATGTCGAGATATGTCGCGGCATTCAGCGCGGTTGTGCCGGCCGCACCGGCGAACGCCCCTTTGACCATTGCCCGGAACATGCCCGATCACCCGGCGAGGTCGTGCAGTGATGGCAGCAGGGCGTGATAGAAGTCGAAGAACCCGTCGCTGCTCGTTTCGGACTGCGCGCCACCGATCTGCGCGATGTAGATCTCGTCGTAGCCGGCCTCGGCGAAGGGCCGGAATGCGGCGAGGTGACGGTGCTTGTCGGCGCCGTAGGCGATCGAGTCGCGGGTCATGTCCTCGGTCACCAGTTGGCTGACCTGCTCGAAGTGCCGCGGGCTGGGCAGTACCTGGGCGAGCTCGCCGGGCACGCCGGAGTTGGCCCACAGGCGGTGGGCCGTCTTGATGCAGGTGTCGTCGTTGCTGCCCCAGCACACCTTGTAGCCGGCCTGCGCCGGCTTGCCGGCACCGCCCGCGTTGCGGAACACCTGCAACAGCTCACCGTCGGGCATCGTCGAGATGTAGCCGTCGGCGATCCGACCGGCGAGCGTCGCCGACTTCTTGCCGAACGCGGACATGTAGATCGGCGGAGGTTGCTCAGCACGGGTGTAGATCCGCGCATGCTCGACGGTGTAGTGCTCGCCGCGGTAAGTGACGAACTTGCCCGTCCACAGCTCGCGCAGCACCTCGATAGCCTCCTCGAGCATCTCGGCGCGGACCTCGGTCGACGGCCAGCGCGCGCCGGTGACGTGCTCGTTGAGCGCTTCGCCCGAGCCGACCCCCAGCGCGAACTTGCCGTTCAGCAGCACACTGCTGGTCGCCGCCGCCTGGGCGATCACCGCCGGGTGAATGCGCACGGTCGGGCAGGTGACCGCAGTCGTGACGGGAAGCGAACATACCTGCGCGATCGCGCCGATCATCGACCAGACGAACGGGCTCTGGCCTTGTTCATCGTTCCACGGGTGGTAGTGGTCGGAGATCCACAGCGCGTCGAAACCGGCCTGCTCGGCCTGCCGGGCCAGGTCCACAAGCTCGGCCGGCGTGTATTCCTCGCTTGACAGAAAGTATCCGATTCGCACGTCGTCTCCCTTCGCCGGCCGACGGCTACGTTCGAGTTTCCCGTTCGCCATCAGTGCGAAGCCCGCCGTGGCGGTGGCAACGTCGCTCGGCCGAGAGCGCAGAGCGATGAGGCCGAGTCGCCCGCTGGCCCGCATCGGGATCAGCCCGTCGTGCCCTGTCGCGCGCATTCCGATGGCCGCGAGATGCAGCCGAATGCGGCAGGGGCCAAGGCGTCTGGACCATGACGGTCCGCGTCAGCGCCCGACCGCCCGTTCCAGTTGGGCCTTGCTCATCGACGAGCGGCCCTTGACGTTCTTGCGTTTGGCGTCCTGGTACAGCTGCTCCTTCGTCCGCCCAGCTGAGCCGGTGTGCGAGCGCTGCCCACCACGTTGCGACGACGAGATGTCGTGCGTCGACGTGCGGCTGGCCTGCCGCGACTCGCCGGATCGCGCGCGTTCCTTGTTCACCGTGCGCGCGGCAATCTCCTCAGCCAGACCCTCGGGTCGTCCCTGATCACGCAGGCTCTTCTTGATGTCCTGGTACTGGCGCTCACGCTTGGCGCTCCATGACTGCTGCGGCATCATGCACTCCTTCCCACAACAAGGGCATGCCCGCCCTCAGCACGGGGCAAACCGAGCTCAGGCCTCGCGCTTTCCTCTGATCGACCCGATCGTCTTCTTCACCGACGACTGACTCACCTTGCCCGCCTACCCGGCGAACGACCTGCTGGGTCCGGTGGGTCCGGCGAGCATGGGCGCCGGAGGTCAGCCGGTCCGTCGGTGCGTACACGCAACGCATGGGCAGAGTGTGTCCGCCGCTAAGGCGTTGGTGCGTGCACGGCGCGCCGATTTGCGGCTCCGCCTGCGGATCCGCCGACGCGGGAGCCAGGAGGCTTTTCGTGCTGACTTCAGGCCGGTACCGCCGCTCGTCTTCGTTGCGGTTGCCTTGTTAGCCGGGGTCTTGTTGGCCGGGTTCTTCGGAGCAGCGCGCTTGGTCGCGCGGCCTCCGTCCCTGGTAGCTGCCTTGCCTGTGCCGTGACGGCCATCGCGGGCCGACTCGCGGCGGCTCCGGCTCGGTCTTTGACCGTTTGGATGTCGTCGTGGCGCGGGTATCACACGCGTAGCGGAAAGAGACCGCTATCGGCAAGCCCGCCAGTTCGGCGAATGTGATTGACGGCCGTTGGCAGCCGAGACGGATTAGGCCAAAGCGGAGCCTGCGACGTCGAACGCCTCGTGAGAGCTGCGGGAAGGTGAACGTGCTCATGATGGGTATCGGCACCGGGCCTATCGGCACGGTCACAGCGATCTTGCGCGATTCCGACCGTTGTCGGCGATGAGCTCCGGAGCAGGCCAACAACGCCGGCTGGGCGGCCGCTACGAGCTCGGCGAGATCATCGGCCAGGGCGGCATGTCGACGGTGTACCGGTCTTACGACCATCAGACGGCCCGAGCTGTGGCGGTCAAGGTCTTCCACGCCGCACCCGAAGTCACCGACGCCGACGAGCGCTTTCGTCGTGAGGTCATGCTCCTGGCCGGGCTGCACGACCCAGGGATCGTCACCGTCTTTGACGCCGAGCTCGAGGTGGCTGCGCCGTACCTGGTGACCGAACTGGTCGACGGGCCGACACTGTTGCAGCGGATCCGCCAGGTGCCGCTGACCGAGGCGCAGGTGACCCGTCTCGCAGCTGCGCTGGCCCGCACGCTTGCCTACGTCCATGCGCACGGGATCGTTCACCGCGACGTCAAACCGTCGAACATTCTCTTGCCGAGCGTCGCCGAAGATCCGTTCACTGCGCCGAAGCTGGTCGACTTCGGCATCGCCATCGCCGCCGATGCCACGCGGCTCACCGCCGTCAACCTGACCCTCGGCACGGCGAACTACCTCAGCCCCGAGCAGCTTCGCGCCGAACCGCTGACCCCGGCCACCGACGTGTACTCGCTCGGGCTGGTCCTGATCGAGGCGTTGAGTGGCCAGCCGGCCTATCCCGGCATCGGACTCGAAGCGACCATGGCTCGCCTCGACCATCCCCCGCCCGCCGTTCCGGCCATCACGAGCGCCACCTTGCACGCCGCACTCACTGACATGACGGCACCGGACCCGCAGGATCGCCCACACGCCGCGGAGGTGGCGCGTCGACTCGACGGCCTAGAGACCTCGCGCACTACGCCACTCACGCGAAGTGGAGCTGCTGCCTCGACCGAACTGCTCGGCAGGGCGGGTGCGCACGCCGCCGGACGTGCTCAGCGACGACCACGCCGATCGCGCACGATTGCCGCTGCCGCGGCGCTCATCGCGGCGCTGGCCGGCATCGCCGCGGCCGCCGGCGTCATCACCCACAAGCCCGACCACCCGGCCAACCAACCCCCGCCGGGATACGTCGCACCGACAACCGGCTCCTCGCCGGCGCCGACGCGCGCCGCAACAGCCCGGCCACGCACCCCCACGTCGGCGAGCGCACCCCAACAGGTCCCCGACCCGGCCCCCTCAACCGCGCCGCCAACGACCCCTTCCCGACGCCCTGCCACCTCGTCGGGCCCACGCCCGACCCCGCCGAAGACCCCGAGCGTCTCGAGAGCGTCCCCATCAACCAGCGCCATCTCGACCTCGCCGTCGACTCCGACGTCGACCGCATCATTCGGTCCGAGCGCGCCGTCGACGCCGGAATCACCGTCCGATCCAGGCTCGCCCTCAACCCCGCCGGCAACCAGCCCACCGCCGAGATCGACACCGTGAAAACGCCCGGGCGTTGGCCGCAACAGGATCTGATGCAGAGCCAACCCGTGGGCCCACGGACGGAGCAGCCAAATTGACGGGCTGTTCAAGCTGACCAAGATCACGTGACGGCGTCCGCACGCGGATCAGGGTCGAGGCGTGTTCGTCCGGACCCGGAATGGTGCATACCAGTGGCATGACCACCATCTGTCTCTTATACACATCTCCG
>JBKPQY010000105.1:0-5233 GCA_046734315.1 Actinomycetota bacterium
CGGCCGGCACGAGTACGCGCTCAACCTGCTCGGTCTGGCACAGCTTGCGATGCGCGCCGGGCAGCCCGACGCAACGCGCCTGTTGAGCGAAAGCAACCGGATCCTTGACGCCTTGGGTGTGGTTGCCACGGCGCCGGTCCCCCAGGGATGATCAGGTGCTCCCCCGGAAATCGTGGACGAACAGCAGGACCAGCAGGGCATCACCGGCGTTGTCGCGGTGGCTCTGGACGTAGTCGGTGCAGAACGTGTTGGGTGGCACGGCGGCGTCGAGCGCCACGCCCTTGGTCGTGCACGGCGCCGACACGAGGTTCAGCGGCCCACTCGCCGAGAAGCTCACCTTCAGCGTGTAACTGCTGATTGCCTTGCCGGGGCAGAGCTGCTTCGAGCAGCGGATGATCAGGGTGGCCGGGTTCGTCGGGCTGTAGTCGTTGCCCAGGTCGGCGATGAACTGCACGATCTGACTGCCGGGCGTGCAATCGATGGGCGGCACGGGCGTGCATGCGCCGAGCGAGAGCGCGCCTTTCTGCGACGCGAACCCGTTGGGCAGCACGATCGTGCCGCACTCGGGTTCTGTGGTGGCGTCGGTGCAGCCGGCGTCTCCGACGCCGAGCCCGGCGCCGACATCCTTTGCCTGGAAGACCTCGACGGTCTTGAGCACGTCGAACGCTGCCGTCGTGCCCGGCGTCACCAGGCTGATCTTGCCGGTCGTCTTGGCGACGGACACCGTCACCTCGACGCCGTTCTCAACGGCCGAATACGAGACGCTGAACCGCGCCGAGTTGACGCCGCCCGGCATGACGATCGACGCCGGGCTGAGAGTGCCGCCGGGGTGCGCGCCGGACGCGAGTGACGCCGTCAGGCTGAGCCTGGTGTCGGTGTTGAACGCGGTGCCGGCGGGCGTCAGGGTCACGGCAAGTGTGAACGGGCTGCCCGCCGCAACGAGCACCGCCGGGACCGCACCGCCGAGAGTCGAGTTGTCGGTCGAAGCAGTGGCTGAGATGCCGGTCGGCTGCGACGCGGCATCGGCCGGGGTCGTGGCGACGATCGCCGCCCCGATGAGCACGGCGCACGCGAGCGCGATCCGCGGCAAATGCCTAGGGACGATGGCAGCCAATTTGGTCATGAGGACGCCCTCCGTGCCAAAGCCGTCTCCGTGCGAGCTTTCGCGCGGCGCAGCCGTGCTGTCAAGGGAGGACGGCATATATGAGGGATTGTCAGATCGCGCGCGGCCACGCATCGATCGCCATTCAGGACTGCATTGAAATCAGCCCGGAATGTCGAGGTATTGGCCCTGTGCGGCGAGGGCCACCGGTATCGGGGCGGTGAGCTGCTGCGCCAGCGCGTCGAGCTGTGCATCGGTGCGTGCCGGCGCGTGATGGACCAGCACTAACTTGCCGACCTTCGCCTCGGTGGCCAGGGTGATCGCCTCGTCCACTGTCGCGTGGCCGAACAGATCCGCAGTCGAACGCTCGCTTTCCAGGAACTGGGCGTCGTGCAGCAGCACATCCACCTCGCGGATCAGGGCGCGCACCTCGTCGCTGCAGCCCTGCACCGGGGCGTGATCGGGAAGGTACGCGAGCGAGCCGGAGAGGTCCTCGACACGGAACCCGTACGTCCGCCCACCCTTGTGGGCAACCTCGACAGCCGTCACCTCGAAGCCTCGCATGTCGATGTGCCCGGGCGGCAGGGCATTGAACGTCCACGTGCCGCGCAGCCCCTCGGGCGTGATCGGGAAGCAGGGCGGCGACATCATCTTGGCCAGCAGGTCGCGACCGCTCAGGCCGCCCTGCGCAGGCAGGTAGAGATCGACGACGCTCTGGTAGTGATCGCCGGCGAGGAAGAACGGGATGCCCTGGACGTGGTCCCAGTGCAAGTGGCTGAGCAGGATCGCGCCTTGGTAGGCCGGTCCCGGCAGCAACGCAGTGAGCGCGCGCAGCCCCGTCCCCGCATCGAGCGCGACAGTCGGCGCATCCTGGTCGTCGGCCGCGATCGCCACGCATGACGTGTGCCCGCCGTAGCGGGCGAAATCCGGCCCGGGGGCCGGCGTCGAGCCCCGGACGCCGAGCAGCCACAGCCTCACTGGTCCATCACGCGAGGAAATGTAGCGGTCGGCCAGCGGTTTCGCTGCACGCCCGCAGGATGCGTACTTGGGGCCATCTCGCCATGCATCCCACCGTCGCTCCGTCGTAATCTCGCAGACATCCCGCAAGGGCCGACGGGCACGGCGATCCGGTTGCCGTGGATGGCACCGTCAACATCCGACTCTGCCGCTGATGCGGCGGAGGGTCAGACGGCCGAACGTGGCCGATGTCCGGTGGACCTGGATTACGACTCAGGAGATACGTCCTAACGGTCGGTACGCGAGGACTCGCCGATAGCGGCACGTACCCACTCGTGATCAGGACCGGGATCAAGGGCCGCCAGAAACTCTGCGAGCGGGCCATCCCAGCTCGCTTTCGCTTTGCTGGCGGCCGCGGCCGCGACCATCTGCCGCGTCTGCTGATCCTTGCAGCGCACCAACACGAGGGCCGCATGCGGGCCAGCGTCGGCGAGAATCTCATGAGCCCTGTGCTCCTGCGACCCTACGTGCCCGGCACGCTGCTCAGCGGCGTGCACGCCGGTCCTTCCCCCCTTGAACATTGAGAACAGCCCCAGGAACCCGACGGCCCACGACAGCGAAATACGCATCAGCACGGCCGTTAGGTCACCGGCCTCCAACACGCGGGAGTCCGTCACCTTCAGCGACCCGTCAGGGTTCCCTCGGACCACCACGACGATAGCGCCGCGCTTGCGAGCCTTCCTGCGAAAGCCGCGGCCGAGCGACGCCACCAGATGCTCGGCGCTGCGGTAGCCGTCAAAACTGGCGAGAACTACCGAGTCATCCGCTGAGACCGAGGACGAGCCTGGCTCGGACATCATTGGGCCAGTCTTTACACGCCGGATGACCAAAATCAAGACCGGCGGGCTGGCCCGCATCACGCCGTTTCGCTAGGCGAAGTCAGGTGACACTCCCGCAACCTCGGTGCAAACCAACGGAACATCGGGAGATGCCGCTGATTGTGCCTCGTCGTCTTGTTCCCAACGCTAGAGGTCAGCTCCGCGATGAGCGGTAATACACGCTCGTCGTCCCGCGCAGGTCACCGCCGAACTTCTGGTTCAGTCGCCGCCGGGTGATCCCGATTCCGCGCGCGTCAGGCGGTGAGTTGCTCAGCCACCGCAGCCGCAGCAGGCTGTGCCGACCGCGGTCGTTGTCCTTGACAGAGAACAGGACGTGCTTCGGGTCGGCCAGTGACAGTTCCAATTCGATGCGGTCGTTGGGGCTGACCGGCCACGGCGGTGACCACACCACATGGACCGGCTCCACCGCCTCGATTACGCGTGGCGCGACCTCCCCGGGCGCGAGCGCGCGTGGCGCGATGAGCATCACCCGGTGTCGGAACCGGGTGGGAGGCTGTGCGCATGGTCGAGTTCGTGAAGCAGGACTTCTCCGGTGCGCGGTTCGAGCAGGTCGATTTCAGCCGCGCGTGGTTCCGCAACGTGTACTTCACCGGCGCGACGTTACGCGGCGCGTGGCTGGAGGATGTCGACATCGACGGCGAGATCCGCAACGTCCGGATCAACGGTGTTGATGTCGCGCCGCTCGTCGAGGCCGAGCTGAACCGGCGCTACCCGGAACGGGCAAAGCTCCACCCGGCCGACGCGGACGGCTTCCGCGAGGCGTGGGCGATCATCGAACGGGTGTGGCCGCCGACCGTCGAGCGGGCCAAGCGGTTGCCGCCCGACCTGCTGCACGAGCGGGTCCAGGACGAGTGGTCATTCATCGAGACGTTGCGCCACCTCGTGATGGGCACCGACGCGTGGGTGCGCCGCGCGATCCTCGGCCTCCCGGAACCATATAGCCCGCTCGGGCTCCCGCACCACGAGATGGAGCCCGACCCGAGCGTGCCGAACGACCCGCACGCGCGACCATCGCTGGACGAGATGCTCGCACTGCGCGCCGACCGCATGCGCACCGTTCACGACGTCATCGCGACGCTCACCGATGACGTGCTCGGGGGCCAGACCGACCCGGTGCCAGCGCCGGGCTACCCACCCGCGGGCAGCTACCCGGTACGCCGCTGCCTGAGCGCGATCGTCAACGAGGAGTGGCTGCACCGCCTATATGCCGAACGCGACCTCGCCGTCCTGGAGCGGCGCGGATGAGTCAACCCGCCTCGACCGGCACCGGCCGCGGCACACCGACACCGACCACGTCATCCACATTCCCGACGGATAAAGCCTAGAGAACTTGTGGTGGTCACGCACAAACCACAGCTGAACAGACGTCCGCTCATGGCTCGCTTCTGTGTCATGACGCCTCGGGGGGCGGGGTCCTAGGCTTTGTGTTGGCGGGTCCGGGAAGTGACTTGTCCGAAGAGCAGGTGTGGGGATGCGAGCCGGCCGCGCTGGATTACAGCGGTCGCATGACTTGCCGGCAGCGAGTTTGCGGTGGTAGTAGGCGCGGCCTTGGGTGTGGTTGCGTAGCTGCACGATCGCCCTCATGTGCAGCACTATGGTGATCTGGCGGTTCCCGCCGCGGGGGAGGCGATGGCGCACCGAGTCGCCGGAGGAGGCGTCGACGGGTCCCGTGCCGGTCCAGGAGGCGGAGTGGCCGCGTTCGGGGAAGCGGGTGATGTCGCCGGCCTCGACGAGCGGCCGCGCGGCGCCGGAGGGCCCGATGCCGTCTAGTCCGATCGGGCCGGCGCCGGTCGTGTTGATGTGCGCAACGAGTTCCTTGTTCGCGGCCTTCTTGCGCTGATAGATGCGGACGACGGACCCGCGGAACACGTCACCCGTCCGGCGCCCCCTGACGGGCGTGTCCCATGGGAGGCGCTCGCTGGGCTCGGTGTCGATCTTGATGGCGCTTACCGATGCCGGCGGTGCCGCTCTGCCCAGGTGGCATGTGGCGAGCCGGTTAGGGGGCTATGCGACGGGCGACGTCGGCCGTCTCCTCGGCGCGGGGAACGCGCCGCTGGGTGCGCCACCGACACGCAACCACGTCGGTGGCGCGCCTTCGACTGCGACGCCGCGACTGTGCGGCCGGGTCTCATCAGGCGACGGGCTCGGCGGGAATCAGCGCCGCCATCTGGTGTTCGAACTGCTTGGCGACACCGGCACGCCAGCCCTCGGCCATCGCTTGGGAGAGCGGGTCGGGGAAGATGTCGTCTTCTCCGTTCTCGACACCGTCGAAGAT
>JBKPQY010000106.1:0-6213 GCA_046734315.1 Actinomycetota bacterium
GGCCGACGCCCTCGGCGCTGACCTCGACGCCGATGGCCGGAAGGCACGCGTCGGCCATGCCGCGCACCGGCTTGCCGGCAACGATGGGGGATAGGCCGACGACCTTGGCCGGCGCGCCGACGATCGCGTCGCGGATGCCGGGAACGGCAAGGATCGTGCCGATGCTGACGACCGGGTTGCTCGGCGCGATGAGGATCGCGTCGGCGGCGGCGATCGACTCCAGGACGCCGGCGGCGGGCTTGGCGTCGTCCAGCCCGACCTGGACGAACGCCTGCGCTGCGATCGCGGCGCCGTGCTTGATCCACCACTCTTGAAAGTGGATCGCCTTGCGCTTGTCGTTGATGTCGACGACGACGTGGGTCTCGCAGCGCTGGTCGGTCATCGGCAGCAGGGTGACACCCGGCCGCCACCGCTGGCACAGCGCCGCCGTCACGTCCGACAGCGGGTAGCCCGCGTCGAGCATCTGCGTCCGCACCAGGTGCGTGGCGATGTCCAGATCGCCCAACCCGAACCAGGTCGGCTCGGCCCCGTACACCGTGAGTTCGTCCTTGATGCGCCAGGTCTCGTTGTCGCGTCCCCAGCCGCGGTCACGGTCGATGCCGTCGCCGAGCGTGTACATCACGCTGTCGAGGTCGGGGCAGATGCGCAGCCCGTGCAGGGTGATGTCGTCGCCGGTGTTCACGATGGCCGTGATCTCGTCGGCAGGGCGGGCCGCACGCACGCCGCGCAGGAAGCGGGCGCCGCCGATGCCGCCGGCCAGGACGGTAATCCGCACCCTTCGAACGTACGCGATCGCTGTCGTCCGGTTGGTCGCAGTGCGACGCATCGCACCGCCGCGGGCTAGGCGCTCAGCGTGCCGCGTTGAGGCCGCGGCGGCTCTTGCGCGTGACGGTGGCCGCAGTGGCCACGATTTTCTGGGTGCTGTGGTGGTTGACGGCGTCGAAGACCGACTTGAGCTCGCGCCGAACTGCCGCCGGGCGGGGACGCCGACCGACGGCCCCGGATGCGATCGCGAGCAAGGTGAGTACCGCCTCGCGCGAATCCCGGGGCGCGCGCTCGAATCTCGCGATTCGCTGGACCTCGAACGCGATGGCCTGGGCCTCTTCTGGCTTGGCGTCGCTGAACGCGGCATGCCAGCTCCGCGTAGGCTCCCAGCGGCCTGTGTCGATGAGTTCGGCGCACAGGGCCTCGCGATCCACGCGGACGTGCCGGAACCACCGTCGCCAGGTGACGTTCGGCCGCTCCCCGACGGTTCGCAGGATGGCGTCGAAGATGCGATCGCCGGTCGGCTCGCCGGACGTCAGCGCCGGGGCATTCATCTCGTCGACGATCTTGCCGTTCAGCGCCAACTCGGCGAGTAGCGCCGCACGCAAGGAGATGTCGAGCGCGCCGCGATGCCGGATCCGGCCCGTCGCCGGGTCGCGCGCCATGCGCAGCAGGTCAACGGCAATGCGGTCAGGCACTGCAGCGTTCCCTGTTCCGGCGCCTGCGGAGCAGCGCGCCGACGTCGTGCAGCGTCACCTCACGCGCGCCATGGCGCAGTGCCTGCTCACGTAGGTGCCGGGGCAGGTCGTAGTGCCAGCGCCACGGGTGATCCTGGAAAAACCGCCGCGGCATCCCGAGTGCCGCCGCCATAGCGTGCAGCTCCTCCCGGGTGTCTGCCAGCAGGTGGCAGAACTCGCTGAAGCGCAGTCCTGCGTCGGGGTATGCACGGACGCTGTCGACGTAGCAAGCCATCTCCCCGGCGAGGATACGGGGCCCCGCCGGTACTCGGTCGGCCGCCGTGGCTGTGCGGAGGGCGCCAAGAACTCCCTCGCCGCCTCGTGCGTTGACCACGCAGGACGGTGGAGGTGACTTCATGGCTTGGCTGCTCGTCGTGCTGGCCGGGCTGTTCGAGGCCGGCTTCGCGATCTCCCTGAAGTTGAGTCACGGATTCACCCGACTCGGGCCGACGGTCCTGTTCTGCGTCTTTGCGCTCACCAGTTTCGGCTTGCTCACTGTGGGCTTGAAGTACCTGGAGGTCGGGCCGGCGTACGCAGTCTGGACGGGTCTGGGCGCGGCCGGCGCTGTCACGATAGGCATGATCTGGCTGGACGAGGCGGTGTCCACGCTCAAGCTGCTGTCGGTCGGGCTGGTGCTCGCCGGCGTGATCGGTCTGCAGCTGTCCGGCGGCGCGCAGTGACCTTATGCCGCCTGCGCGCGCCTGCGTCTCGACCGCGAGGGTGGATCCGCGGCCGCGCTCCGCGCCTGCGGCGCGGGCCGCGTAGTGGCGGCGGCGCTCTTCGCGCGAGCGCTCATCGCCCGGTAGTGTGGTTCTGGGCGGCACTTCCCCCTGTAGGGCGAGCGCTCATCGCGTGCGCAAAGCACTAGCGCCGCGGGCATCCGGGAGAGATGCTGTTCCGGTCGGTGTGGAGGTGTCGTCAGCGTGCAGCTGTGGTGGTCGCACGGATCCGCGGCGCGACGCAGGGTCATGGATCCCGGACCCAACGTGCAGCGGCTCGTCGACGATTTGCGCCGGATCGAGCGCGAGTACGTACGCGTCGAGCGCTCGGACCTGCCCGCGCGGGCGGCCCGGCTCAGGGCGCTGAACCTGGCTTACGACGACACGCTGCGCGCCTGCTGCCAGGCGCTCCGGCTACCCGAGCCGTCAGAGCGTCCGCTCAGCGGTGTCGCGCGGCTGCAGACCGAGGCCGAGCTCGCGCAGCACGGTCTGGAATGGTGACGCATCTCGTTCCGGTCCAGCATGCGGCCACCCTGGCCGAAGTTGGCGTAGCCCGCGCTGTCTAGGGTTGAGATCCGTGACTGCTGACTCGGCGCTGCGCCGGGCACTGCGACGGGCGCGCGACGGCGCGATGCTCAACACGACCGAAGCCGCCACGCTGATGGCGTCCCGGGGCGAGCAGCTTGCCGAGCTGACTGCGATCGCCGCCCGGGTTCGTAGCGCGGGGCTTGCCGCGGCGGGGCGTCCGGACATGATCACCTACTCACGCAAGGTGTTCATCCCCCTGACGCGGTTGTGTCGCGACCGGTGCCACTACTGCACGTTCGCGACGGTGCCGCACCGCGTCCGGGCCGCGTACCTGGAGATCGACGAGGTAGTAGACATCGCCGCCCACGGCGCCGCGCTCGCGTGCAAGGAGGCGCTGTTCACCTTGGGCGACCGGCCCGAGGAGCGCTGGCCACAGGCCCGCGCCTGGCTGGAGGAACGTGGCTATCACTCGACGGTCGACTACCTGCGCGCGGCCGCGATCGCGGTGCTCGAACGCACCGGGCTGCTACCGCACCTCAACCCCGGAGTTCTCTCCTGGACCGAGTTGCAGCGGCTCAAGCCTGTCGCGCCGAGCATGGGAATGATGCTCGAGACGACGTCGCGGCGGCTGTTCGAGCAACCGGGACGAGCGCACTACGGCAGCCCGGACAAAGATCCGGCGGTGCGACTGCGGGTGCTGGACGATGCTGGGCGTCTGGCGGTCCCGTTCACCACCGGCATCCTCGTCGGGATCGGGGAGACCCGCGAGGAGCGTGCCGAGTCGCTCTACGCGATCCGGCAGACCGCGCGCGAGTACGGAGCGATCCAGGAAGTGATCGTGCAGAACTTCCGGGCGAAGGACGACACCGCGATGCGGAACGAGCCCGACCTCGACCTGGACGAGTACGTCGCCACGATTGCGGTCGCCAGGCTGTTGCTCGGGCCGTCCATGCGGATCCAGGCGCCGCCCAACCTCGTCGACCTAGCCGAATGCGGCCGGCTGCTCGATGCCGGAATCGACGACTGGGGCGGCGTGTCGCCACTCACGCCGGACCACGTGAATCCCGAACGGCCGTGGCCCCAGATCGGCGCGCTGCGCAAGGTGACGGCCGCGGCAGGGTTCACATTGCGCGAGCGGCTCACGGCCTACCCGCCGTACGTGCGAGCCGGGACGCCCTGGCTGGACCCGCGCGTTGCCGCGCATGTGCGGGCGCTGGCGGCACCGGACGGGCTCGCCGACGAGGGTGCCGTACCTCGTGGGCTGCTCTGGCAGGAGCCGGACGCCGAGTGGACGTCGACCGGCCGGATCGACCTGCACGCGGCGATCGATTCCGAAGGGCGGCGCGGGGACCGGCGGGCGGACTTCGACGAGGTGTACGGCGACTGGCGGGAAGTGGCCGCACGCGTCAACGTCGGACTGACCTCTGTGGACAGCGATGTACGAGCGGCGCTACGAGCCGCAGAGCGCAATCCGGGTGGGCTGACCGAGACGCACGCGATCGCGTTGATGACCAGCGACGGGGCGGCGTTGGAGGCGGTGTGTCGCCTGGCCGACGAACTGCGCCGCGACGCCGTCGGCGACGACGTGACCTACGTCGTCAACCGGAACATCAACTTCACCAACGTCTGCTACACCGGCTGCCGGTTCTGCGCGTTCGCGCAGCGTGCCAGCGACGCCGATGCGTACACCCTGTCCATCGGGGAGATCGAGGCGCGGGTGCGTGATGCGGCCACCCAGGGCGCGACGGAGATCTGCATGCAGGGCGGCATCGATCCGGCTCTGCCGGCCACCGCCTACTTCGAACTGGCCCGCGCGGTGAAGCGGGCCGTCCCGGGCATACACCTGCACGCGTTCAGCCCGATGGAGGTGATCAACGGCGCGTCGCGCACGAACCTCTCGATCGCCGACTGGCTCGCGGCGGCCCGGGACGCCGGCGTCGACTCGATTCCCGGTACTGCAGCGGAGATCCTCGACGACGACGTGCGCTGGGTGCTCACCAAGGGCAAGCTGCCCACCAGCGCCTGGATCGAGGTCATCACTACCGCCCACGGGCTGGGCATCCCCTCCACCTCGACGATGATGTTCGGCCATGTCGACCGGCCCGACCACTGGGTGCGGCACCTCATGCTCATCGCCCGGCTCCAGGACGAGACCGGAGGATTCACCGAGTTCGTGCCGCTGCCGTTCGTGCACCAGCAGGCACCGATCTACCTCGCCGGCATCGCCCGCCCCGGACCGTCCCAGCGCGACAACCGTGCCGTGCATGCGCTGGCCCGCATCCTGCTCCACGGACGCGTGCGCAACATCCAGACGAGCTGGGTGAAGCTCGGCGACGAAGGCAGCCTGGCCATGCTGCGCAGCGGCGCGAACGACCTCGGCGGCACCCTGATGGAAGAGACGATCAGCCGCATGGCCGGCTCCACGCACGGCTCGCAGCGGTCCGCGGCCGACCTGGCCGCACTCGCTGCCCGCATCGGCCGACCGGCGAGGCAGCGCACCACCTTGTACGGGTCGGTGGATTCGCCCGCGCTGGCCTGAGCGCGAAGCAGCGGCGCGGCCGGCTTGGGAAAGCGTGTGCCCTAACAGGCCCTAATAGCAGATCGCGGCTTGACTAATGGGGAACGACACGAGTGTAATTTCAGCTATGTCATCCGGTCCCGAGCTGCACCGGAGCCCTGGGCACCATGCGAAGGAGAGCGCCGTGACGGATTTGACGCGGAGGTTGTCCGAGGCCGATCTAGCCGAGATCTTCGGGCTACCCGAGGAGCAGAGCTGGCAGGAGCGCGCATTGTGCGCACAGACCGACCCCGAGGCGTTCTTCCCGGAGAAGGGGGGCTCTACGCGCGAAGCGAAGCGCATCTGCACCGGCTGCGAAGTCCGCGCCGAGTGCCTCGAGTACGCCCTCGAGCACGACGAGCGATTCGGGATCTGGGGAGGACTCTCCGAGCGCGAACGCCGCCGCCTCAAGCGAAGAGCCGTCTGACGCGAAACCGACCGCGGAGAACTCAGCCGCAGCGCGACGAGCGCTCGCGCAAAGAGCTACGCACCGGCGTATTAGTCGATGTCTTTGCCGAGTAGCTCGGCGACGAGTTCGCTGACGACTGTGAAGACCAGATCGCCGCGGTCCAGCGGATCGGCGGTACGGGCTTCCACTGGTCGCCGATACACCACGATGACGGGCTTGCGTACCGAGCCCAGCCCACCGCGGTAGAGCTGCCCGAGCGCAACCCCCCGGTCGGACACGGTTTCCGGATCGAAGTCGGCCCGGGCCGGTGGCGGTACGTCCTCGATCGCGAACTCGACGTCTCGCAGTTCCTCGGGCAGGTGCTGTTCCAGATCTTCGATCGCGTCGAGCACGAGATCGTCGAAGCGGGCGGCACGGCTGCGCACGATCGGCACGTCGCGCGGCGCCAGCGGGGTGCGCAGGCCGCGGCCGCGCCGGTCCCGTCGCGGCGCTCGCCGC
>JBKPQY010000107.1:0-10170 GCA_046734315.1 Actinomycetota bacterium
TCGTAGACCAGCGCGGCGTCGTTGAGGCGCAGCCGATCAAGGGCATCTCGCAGCAGCGGGTAGTCGGAGCCGTCGAGCGGATACAGGCCGGAGTAGACCATCGGCTTCGGATCGCGGTATCCACCGAGCGACTGCCCGGCCGGCTTGCCGGCGTCGGTGACCGTGTCGCCGACGCGTGACTGCCGCACGTCCTTCACGCCGGTGATCAGGTAGCCGACCTCCCCGACGCCGAGGCCATTCGTCGGTTTCGGCTCGGGCGAGATCACGCCGACTTCGAGCAGCTCGTGCGTCGCGCCCGTCGACATCATCTTGATCCGCTCGCGCGGCGAGATGTGCCCGTCGACGACGCGGATATAGGTGATGACGCCACGGTAGATGTCGTAGACCGAGTCGAAGATCAACGCGCGGGGTGCTGCGTCCGCATTGCCCGTCGGCGCCGGCACATCGCGGCAGATTACGTCGAGGAGTTCGGGAACGCCTTCGCCGGTTTTTGCGCTGACCCGCAGTACGTCGTCGGCATCGCAGCCGATGATGCGGGCGATCTCCTGAGCGTACGTATCCGGCTGCGCCGCGGGCAGGTCGATCTTGTTGAGCACCGGGATGATGTGCAGGTCGTTCTCGAGGGCCAGGTACAGATTGGCCAGGGTTTGCGCCTCGATGCCCTGCGCCGCATCGACGAGTAGCACCGCGCCCTCACACGCGGCGAGGCTGCGTGACACCTCATACGTGAAGTCGACGTGCCCCGGGGTGTCGATCATGTGCAGGACGTAGTCCCGCCAGGGCATGCGGACGTTCTGCGCCTTGATCGTGATGCCACGCTCGCGCTCAATGTCCATCCGGTCGAGGTACTGCGCGCGCATCTGCCGTGCGTCGACGACGCCGGTCAGCTGCAGCATGCGGTCGGCCAGCGTCGACTTGCCGTGGTCGATGTGCGCGATGATGCAAAAGTTGCGAATGCGTGCCGGGTCGGTCCGGCCGGCGCCAGTCTGGGTCACGGGCTGCTTTCACTCGTCTTGTCTGGACGCGATCCATGGTCGCACGAGGCTCGCCGCGGGTGCGTTGGTGAACAGGCGGGCGCCCGGCTAGGTCCCCGGCCGGCGCGTCCGCCAAGATGGCCGCATGAGAACCGATGCACCGCCCGCCGCCCCAGGCGTCGCGTCCGTCGCGGCACGGAAGCGAGCCCGGGCATGACCGATCAGCGCGCCATTGTCGAGTACCGCGTGGCCGCAGCCGATCTGCGCGCCGGCGACCTGGTCAACACCTCGCCGGGTGGCGACGACGACTGGCAGCAGGTACTGGCGGTGTACCCGTCACCTTCGACGCTGCACGACGCACCACCCGACGTGCGGACGCTCGTCAAGTCACTGGCCGGGCGTTACGTCGTCGTGCAGCTCACCGACATCGCCCCCGTCGACTCGAATGTGTACTTCGCCGACGGCACAGCGCTGGCCGTGTCCGAAGGTGGCGACGATGTCCCGATCACGGAGCTGACGAGCAGCGAAGACGGTGTGCGCACCTACCTGTACACCAAGTTCGAGCTCGTCACCGTCCGCGGCAGTTGACCTCGCTCGCCGCAGCCGAGCGCATGACGGTGCGCGCCCGGATTTGGGCGCTCTCCCGTGGCCTTGGTAGCCTGACAAGGCTGTCCGTACGCCATCGGCGTTCGGATGTCGCCTGGTCGGCGACGCCAGCGGACGGCCCCATCCGTACCTGACAATTTCGAGGCATCCTTCGTGGCGAACATCAAGTCCCAGATCAAGCGGATCCGGACGAACGAGAAGGCGCGGCTGCGCAACAAGAGCGCCAAGTCGTCGCTCAAGACGGCGATCCGCCGCTTCCGCGAGGCCGCCGATGCTGGCGACCGTGAGACGGCGCAGGCAGCACTGCGCCACGCGGCGCGGCAGCTCGACAAGGCGGTCAGTGACGGCGTTATCCACGCCAACCAGGCCGCCAACAAGAAATCCGCCATGGCGCATCGCGCCAACACCCTCTAGTCACACATACCCGGCAAGTGTCACGCACCAGGCGAGCTGCTCGTCGCGCCGCCCCGCGCAAGCCGCTGCGGCGGCGTCGGCCTACCCGCCCCGCGCCTGCGCGACTCGTGCGTCCCGCAACCGTCCGATCGCCCGCTCCAGCGCGTATCCGGGATCGACCGCAACGCCCTTGACGTCGGCGTTCAGCTCAGCCACTACCTCGAGCGCGAGCCTCAGCCCGGGATCGCTCCAGCCACGTGCCTGGCTCAGCGCCCGTTTCACCTTCCACGGCGGCATCGCCAGCCGCTGCGCCAGCTGGTACGGATTACCCCGCCCCGCCGCCGTCACCCGCGCGACGGTACGCACCCCGTCGGCCAGTGCATCGGCGATCACGACGTGCGGCACGCCGATCGACAGCGCCCAGCGCAGGGTCTCCAGCGCGCCGGCGACATCGCCGAGCACAGCACGGTCGGCCACCGCGAAGCCCGACACTTCGGCCCGGCCGCGGTGGTACGCCGTCACGGCTGCGGCATCGATACGTCCACCCGAGTCGCCGACCAGCTGAACCGCCGCCGTCGACAGCTCGCGCAGATCGCTGCCCACGGCGTCGAGCAGCAACGCCGCCGCGTCGGGCGTGATGGAGCCGCCAGCCCTGCGCACCTCGCTACGCACGAAGGCCAGCCGCTCGTCGGGCCTCGTGAGCCGAGCGCACGAGATCTCGGTCGCTCTCACGGCACGACCAGTCGTAAGCACCGCCCTTCCCTTGGCTCCCCCGGTGTGCTGCAGCACCAGGGAAAGGTCTTCGGCGCCGTTGCGGATGACGCGCACGAGCGGCTCGACGACCGCCACCCTGAGGTCCTGCACGTCTGTGATCACGACAAGCCGGCGTCCCCCGAACAGAGACGGGCTGACCATCTCGGTCAGCTCGGCGGCGCCGACATCGGCGCCAGTCCGTTCGACCACGTCGATGTCGGGGTCGGCCCGCCGCGCAGCGGCTCTGACCTGCTCGATGGCACGAGCGGCGAGGAACTCATCGTCGCCGACGACCAACACAACCGCAGGAATCGTGCCATCGAAGCTGACATCGTCCAACGCGGTCTCCGCCACGCGCTCATCGTGGCACGCCGACCCGACGAGATCGCCGGCGCACACCGATACCGCCTGGCGACGTGATCACACGGTCACAAGTGACCGTATGTCGGCGAGCCGGCTGGGGCCTATACCACTCACCTCCTGCAGTTGGTCGACCGAAGCGAAGCGGCCGTGCTCGGTCCGCCAATCAACGATGCGCTGGGCCAGCACCGGCCCCACCCCGGGCAACGCGTCCAGCTGCTGGACGGTCGCCGTGTTGAGGTCGACCGGCCCCGACGCAGCGCCGGATGCCGCCCCCGTCCCAGGCGGGCCCGCCGCCTCAGCGGCCCCGGACACGCCGACGGCGACCTGCTCGCCGTCAGCCAGCTTCCGGGCGAGGTTCAATCGGCTGAGATCGACGCCGGGCAGTGCACCCCCCGCTGCCTCCAGCGCGTCGTCGACTCGTGAGCCGTCCGGGAGGCGGTACACGCCTGGGCGACGCACCTTGCCCACGACATCGACCACGACCCGCACGGCAGGGTGCGAGCTCGCTGACGTTGCCGGGACGGCAAGCGACACCGCCGGCGAACTCGGAACCGTGCTCGCATGGGGCCGTCCGGCCAGCAGCCACCAGCCGGCCACGATCGCCACGAGCGCGACGACACCGACCCCGACCGCCGACCGCCGCCCCGGCTCCACCCGGACGCCGTGCCGCTCCAGCCATCCACCAAGGCCCTGCGACGGGAGGGCATGCTGGCGCGGCAGCCCGACCGGTGCCGTGACGCGCTGGACCGCCGGTCCTTCATCAGCCGCGGAAGGAGGGCGCCGCGGCGCCAGCCAGTCGTCGGGCTGCATGGTGCCCTCCCCTCGATCCGGCGCGGCGGCCAGGACGCCGATGTCGCCCGATTCGGCGAGCAGGGCGCGCACCCTGCGTGCCACCCGAGCACGCTCACCGCGCTGCGGCCGTCGACTTTCACGCACGCGACGACGCTACGGAGCACTTGCACGACGTGGGCTACATGTCGCGAGCTTGTGGACGGGCAACCCGCCTGTGGATGACGAACGGTCTGCCCGGCCGAGACGCCGCTAAGCTCCGCACGGAGGTCCTGCGTGCGCGCTCAGCCGACGCGAGATCACCCCGCCGGCACGCCCTGACGGCGTACAACCACCGTGCCCAGCACACCCGGGCCGATATGCGCTCCGATCACCGCGCCGACCTCGGACGTATGCAACTCGCCGATGCTTGGGATCTCCGCACGCAGCTGCGCAGCCACCTCGGCGGCTCGCGTCGGAGCGGCGAGGTGATGTACGGCCAAGTCGACCGGGCCACTGCGAGCCTCAGCAACGGTGAGCTGCACCAGCCGGGCGATCGCCTTCGACGACGTGCGTACCTTCTCCAGCGGCACGATGTGGCCGTCCAGCACGTGCAGTAGCGGCTTAACCGAGAGCGACGTCGCGAGCAGTGCTGCGCCCGCCCCGATGCGCCCGCCGCGGCGCAGATACTCGAGCGTGTCGACGTAGAAGAACGTCCGCGTACTGTCCACTGTGGACACTGCTGCGTCCTGCACTTCTGCTGCCGCCCCGCCGGAACGCGCGGCCCGAGCTGCGGCGAGCACCGCGAAGCCGAGCGCCATCACGGTCGAGCGTGAGTCCACCACCCGTACCACGCCGTACCCGAAGTCCTGTGCCGCAAGGACCGCCGACTCCCACGTCCCGGACAGCGCGGCCGACAGATGCACGGAGACGATGTTGCTGGCGCCACCGTCGAGCACCCGCCGGTACACCGCCGCAAACTCGGCCGGTGAGGGACGTGAGGTGGTAACCGGCACGCGTCCACGCAGCGCGCGGGTGACCTCGGCCGGCGACACGTCGATCCCGTCCGTCCCGGTCCGCGTGCCGATCGTCACCCGCAAGGGGACGACGCTCACCCCGTACTCGTGGGCGACACCCGGCGGCAGGTATGCCGTCGAGTCGGTCACCACCGAGACCTGCGCCATCAAACGACGAAGTTGACCAGCCGCCCCGGCACGATGACGGTTCGCCGCACCTCGCGACCGTCGAGTGCGGCAACCACCTTCGCGTCCGCTCCGGCGGCCGACTCCAAAGCGGCGTTGTCGGCGCCGGCCGGCACGGTGATCACGGCGCGTACCTTGCCGTTCACCTGCACCGGGACGTCGATCGTGTCCTCGACGAGCAGTGCCGGGTCGGCCTCGGGGAACGGCTCCCAGGCCAGGGACCCGAGATGGCCCAGGCGCCTCCACAGCTCCTCGGCGATGTGGGGGGCCAGCGGCGCCAACATGAGCACCAGCGGCTCCGCCACGCGCCGGGGTACTCCGCCAGTGGGATATGCGGCGACGATTGCGTTGTTCAGTTCGGTGATTCGGGCGATGGCGGTGTTGAATCGCAGCGACTCGTACCCGTCGCGCACGGCGTGAATCGTCTTGTGCAGCACGCGGTTCAGGTCGTCAGGCACAGGGTCGTCGGATACGTGGACGTCGTCGGTCTGCTCGTCGATGACCACCCGCCACACTCGCTGCAGCAGCCGGTACGGGCCGGCGATCGCCTTCGTCTCCCAGGGCCGCGACTGCTCCAGCGGGCCGCCGAACATCTCGAACAGCCGGAACGTGTCACAGCCGTAGTTCGCGATGAACTCGTCGGGTGTGATGACGTTCTTGAGGCTCTTGCCGATCTTGCCGAACTCCCGCTGCACGGGTTCGCCCTGGTAATAGAAAGCGCCGTCGCGCTCCTCCACCTGCGCTGCCTCGACGTAGCTGCCTTGCGCGTTCGTATACGCGGGCAGCTGTAGGTAGCCCTGATTGATCAGCCGGTGGTACGGCTCGGCGCTGCTCAGGTAGCCCAGGTCGAACAGCACCTTGTGCCAGAACCTCGCGTACAGCAGGTGCAGCACCGCGTGCTCGACGCCGCCGACGTAGAGTCCTACACCGCCGGCCGGTCGGTCGTCGGTCGGGCCCATCCAGTACCGCTCGATCTCGGGATCGACCAGCGCCTGATCGTTGTGCGGGTCTAGGTAGCGCAGCTCGTACCAGCACGACCCCGCCCAGTTGGGCATCGTGTTCGTCTCGCGGCGGTACCGCTTCTGTCCGTCGCCCAGATCCAAGGTGACGTTCACCCAGTCGGTCAGCCGGCCCAGCGGCGGTTCGGGCTCGGAGTCCGCGTCGTCCGGCGGGTAGGTGCGGGGCGAGAAGTCGTTCGTGTCGGGCAGCTCCAGCGGCAGCATCGAATCCGGCAGCGCGACGGGCATGCCGTGATCGTCGTACACGATGGGGAACGGTTCGCCCCAGTATCGCTGGCGGGAGAACAGCCAATCGCGCAGCCGGAAGGTGACCGCCGCGCGCCCGTGCCCGTACTCCTCCAGCCAGGCGACGATCGCTGCCTTGGCGTCGGCGACGTTCTTGCCGGAAAGGAAGCCGGAGTTGACGTGCGGACCGTCACCGGCGTAGGCGACGGCGGGCCAATCCTGGGGCGGATGCACCGTGCGGATGATCGGCAGGTCGAAGATCTCGGCGAACTGCCAGTCGCGCTCGTCCTCGCCCGGCGACACACCGATGGCCCCGGTGCCGTAGCCCATGAGCACGTAGTCGGCGACGAACACCGGGACCTGCTCACCGTTGACCGGATTCACGGCGAACGTACCAGTGAACATGCCGGTCTTCTCCTTGGCCGAGCCGGCCTGACGTTCCAGCTCGGATCGCCCGGCGATCGCCTTCCGATAGGCGGCCACCGCATCGACGGGGTTCGCGTACTCGCCCGTCCACGACGGTTTGGTGCCGGACGGCCAGGAGCCAGTGGTCAGCACGTCGACCAGCGGATGCTCGGGCGCCAGCACGATGCCAACGTTGCCGAATAGAGTGTCCGGCCGGGTGGTGAACACCTCGATCGCGGAATCACCGACCGGAAACCGAACATGGGCGCCGGTCGACTTGCCGATCCAGTTTCGCTGCATGGCCCGTACGTTGTCCGGCCAGTCGATCAGATCCAGGTCACGGACCAGTCGGTCGGCGTACGCCGTGATGCGCATCATCCACTGGGCCAGGGGCTTGCGGAACACCGGGAAGTTGCCGCGTTCGCTGCGCCCGTCGGCGGTGACCTCCTCGTCGGCCAGGACCGTGCCCAGCCCGGGGCACCAGTTGACGACCGCTTCGGCCCGATAGACCAGCCGGTGATTGTCGATCACCTGGCGGCGCTGGAGCTCAGTCAGCTCGGACCACGACTTACCGAAGGGGTTGGTGCCCGCGGCCGGGTGGCGAGCGTCGGCGTCCAGCTCGGCGATCAGCTCCGCGATGGGCCGCGCTGAGTCGCGTTCCGTGTCATACCAGGAATCGAAGATCTTGCAGAAGATCCACTGTGTCCAGCGGTAGTACTCGGGGTCCGTCGTGGCGATGCTGCGGCGCGTGTCATGGCCCATGCCCAGCCGGCGCAGCTGCCGGCGGAACTCCGCGATATTGGCATAAGTCGTGGTGCGCGGATGCTGGCCGGTCTGCACCGCGTACTGCTCGGCCGGCAGCCCGAACGCGTCGAATCCCATCGTGTACAGCACGTTCTCCCCACGCATGCGCAGGTAACGCGTGTAGACGTCCGTGCCGATGTAGCCCAGCGGGTGGCCGACGTGCAACCCGGTGCCGGACGGATACGGGAACATGTCCAATACGAACGCGTGCGGCCGCTCGGCAACCTCGTCGAAGCCGTCGCTCAGGTCACCCTTCGGGTTGGGCGTGTAGAACGTGCCCTCGGCAGCCCAGCGGTCCTGCCAGGAGGTCTCGATCCGGTGGGCCAGCTCGGCGTCGTACCGGAACGGCGGGGTGTCGTCGGCGCTCGTCATCTGCTTTCTGCTCCTGCTCTGGGATACCGGGCAAACGAAAGCCTCCGCGAAAGGATCGCAGAGGCTCAGCCGCGCTGACGTAGTACCCGGTCAGCGCGGCCCGGTAAGGAGCAGGCAGTGATACCTCACCCCGCCATGATAGGTGATGCGTGCGGCGCGAACACGAGCGTCACCACGCGGGACGCAGCCACCAGGCGATGAGCGCTCGCGCGAAGAGCCCGCCGCCGCGACGCGGCCCGCGCCGCAAGGCGTGGAGCGGCGCACGAGACGGGCCCGAGCGAAGCGAGTGGTCCGGATCGGGCGACCACCAGGCGATGAGCGCTCGCGCGAAGAGCCCGCCGCCGCGACGCGGCCCGCGCCGCAAGGCGCGGAGCGGCGCACGAGACGGGCCCGAGCGAAGCGAGTGGTCCGGATCGGGCGACCACCAGGCGGAAAAAGTAAGGTGCTCGCCCCGCGTCCGCTGTCCGTCGGCACCGGACGCGGGGGCACCTGACAGCAAGGTTAGGTCGGTGCAAACAGTGCGACAAGCCGCTACCGTGTCATGTCACTACGGTGCCATCGTGCTGCAGCTGGCAGGTCACGCCTCCGCGTCAGCTGCGTCCTCTTCGAGGTCGAGGCGCGGAATGACAGGGCCTGGCGCACCCACGTTGTGTGCGCGGAGCTCCCATCGCGAGCCGTGCCGCAATTCGGACCAGTGGCAGTTGGCAAGCGGCGCAATGACAGGGTCACGCGCGGACAGGCCCAAGAGTCCTGCACACAATGCCATCGCAGTAGCACTGTGTGTGACGATCACCGCGAGCTGGACGCTGTCGTCGATCTCGGTGAACGCCTCGAGCGCCCGGGCGGCGACCTGCTCGCGGCTCTCGCCACCGCGACGGCTGACGTCACGGCCGGCCATCCAGTCGGCGTACTCGTCCGGATACCGCTCGGCGACCTCGTCGCGGGTGAGCCCCTCCCAGTGCCCGAGTGAGCGCTCCCGAAAGCGCGGCTCGGGCACCACGGGCAGCCCGGTGATCTCGGCAAGTGGCGCGGCGGTCTGCAGCGCTCGCTTGGCGTCCGAGGACATGACGAGATCCGGTTTGAGGGCACCGACCAACGCAGCTACTTCGAACGCCTGTGCCTTGCCGGCGTCGTCGAGCGGTGGGTCTGCCTGACCTTGGAAGCGGTGCTGCGCATTCCAGGCCGTGCGCCCGTGCCGCAGCAACAGCGCCCGGCGCTTGGCGACCAGGCGATTGCCGGTCATTATGCGCCGTCCGGAGCGAAGTCGATGGTCGGGCAGTCTTTCCACAACCGCTCGAGCGCGTAGTACAGCCGCTCCTCGGCGTGCTGTACGTGCACGACGATGTCGGCGTAGTCGAGTAGCACCCACCGGCCGTCGCGACGCCCTTCGCGGCGCAGCGGCTTGACCCCGGCCCGGCGCAGCTTCTCCTCCACCTCGTCGACGATCGCCTCGACCTGCCGCTCGTTGCTGCCCGTAGCGATCACGAAGACGTCCGTTATGACGAGCCGCTCGCTGACGTCGATCAGGACGATGTCGCTGGCGAGCTTGTCCGCAGCGGCGTTGGCGGCTACCAGGGCGAGTTCGCGTGCGGTGTCCGTGGCCGTCACAGGAAGGCCTTCCGGGAGAGCACAGTCACGTGGGCGAGCCTACGTCGCGGTACAGGTGATGCTTCGCGATGTACTGGACAACGCCGTCCGGTACCAGGTACCAGATCGGCCGGCCGCTCCGGACACGATCGCGGACCGCGCTCGACGAGATCGCCATCGCCGGAACGTCGATCAAGGTAACGGTGTCGACCGGCAGGTGCGCGTCGGACAGCTCGTAGCCCGGACGGGTCACCCCGATGAACCGCGCCAGCCGCAGCGCATCCTCGTGCTCGTGCCAGGACAGGATTTGCGCCAGCGCGTCCGCCCCCGTGATGAAGTACAGCTCGGCTGCGGGTCGCAACGGGGTGATGTCCCGGATCGTGTCGATCGTGTAGGTCGGACCGGGCCGGTCGATATCGACCCGGCTCACCCAGAACTGCGGATTCGAGGCCGTCGCGATCACGGTCATGAGGTAGCGGTGCTCCGCCGGGCTGACTTCGCGCTCGGACTTCTGGTACGGCGCGCCCGTGGGGACGAATATCACTTCGTCGAGGCCGAAGCTGTGCGCCGCCTCGCTGGCTGCGACGAGGTGGCCGTGATGGATCGGGTCGAACGTCCCGCCCATGATCCCGACACGTCGCCTCGACATAGAGCGTGATCCTACGTACCCCGGGCTCGTACTAACCGCACCGCGAACGC
>JBKPQY010000108.1:0-5241 GCA_046734315.1 Actinomycetota bacterium
ATCGCCAGCTGAGTCAGGGCCGGGAGAGCGCCGTAGGCGCGATCGAGGAGACCAGCCGTTCCAGCGCGTACTCGACGTCCTCACGCCACGACGCCGTTGCCTTGATGTCGAGGCGCAGGCGGGGAAAGTGCGGGTGCGGGCGCACCGTCTTGAAGCCGACCGCGAGCAGGTAGTCGGCCGGCAGCACGCAGGAGCCGCCGGAGTCGTGGGTCCCGAACGCCTCGATCGCCTTCAACCCGCGTCGCGCGACATCGCCGGCGATCGCCTGGACGAGCACCCGGCCGAGGCCGCGGTCCCGGAACGCAGGCAGCAGTTGCGCCGTCATCAGCAGCACGGCATCCGCGCTGACCGGCGAAGTCGCGAATGCCACCGAGCGCGGCACGTACGCCGGCGGCGCAAACAACACGTACCCCGCGGCGACCTCGTCAACATAGACGATCTTGCCGCAACTGCCCCATTCGAGCAGCGTGTCAGAGATCCAGGCCTCCTTCTCGAGGTCTGTGCCGCCGGTTTGTTCGGCGCGCTCGCCAGCCGCGGGGTCAAGCTCCCAGAAGACGCAGCGGCGGCATCGCGACGGCAGGTCGTCGAGGTTGTCGAGCGTAATGTTCGCCAGCCGGCGGGCCACGATTCGATTCTGCGGCCACGCGCCAATCCCCGCCAGCGGGCGATGAGCGCTCGCGCCTTGAGCGACACCACCGCGAAAGCAAGCCCGCCGAACCAAGCCAGCGGGCGATGAGCGCTCGCGCGAAGAGGCCCGCCGCCGCGACGCGGCCCGCGCCGAAGGCGCGGAGCGGAGCGCCGGATCCACCCGAGCGGAGCGAGCGGTGGAGACGGGGATCCGCGCAGGCGGATGTGACAGCGGGATCAGGTCAGGTCGGCCAGGAACACCCCGATGCGGCGGATGGCCTCCGTGAGGTCGTCGGCACGGGGCAGCGTCACGATGCGGAGGTGATCAGGACGTGGCCAGTTGAAGCCGGTTCCCTGGACGACGAGTACGTGCTGGTCGCGTAGCAACTGAAGCACGAAGTCTTGATCGTCTTGGATGGGGTAGACGGCGGGGTCCAATCGGGGGAACACGTAGAGTGCCCCCGCGGCTGCACACACGTCACGCCGGGGATCGCCTTCAACGCCGCCATGGCGGCGTCGCGCTGGTCGCGCAGCCTGCCGCCGGGCAGCACCAGGTCGTGGATGCTCTGCCGGCCGCCGAGTGCGGTCTGGATGGCGTGCTGCGCCGGGACGTTCGCGCACAACCGCATGTTGGCGAGCATCGTGATGCCCTCGAGATAGCTCGCGGCATGCCGTTTCGGGCCCGTGACCAGCATCCAGGCGCTGCGGAAACCGGCGAGGCGGTACGCCTTCGACAGCCCGTTGAACGTCAGCGTCAACACGTCGCGGGCGATCGCCGAGAACGGGAGGTGCGTCGCGTCGTCGTAGAGGATCTTGTCGTAGATCTCGTCAGCCATGACGACGAGGTGATGCCGGCGGGCCAATTCGGCAATCCCCTCCAATACCCCCTGTGGGTATACCGCGCCGGTCGGATTGTTGGGGTTGATGACGACAATCGCCTTGCTGCGTGGGGAGATCTTCGCAGCCAGATCGTCCAGGTCCGGCAGCCATCCCTCCTCCTCATCGCAGAGGTAGTGCACCGCTCGTCCGCCTGAAAGGCTGGTCGCGGCTGTCCACAACGGATAGTCGGGTGCGGGGATGAGCACCTCGTCACCATCGTCGAGCATGGCCTGCAGCGAGATCTGGATCAGCTCGCTGACCCCGTTGCCGAGCCACACGTCGTCGACGGTGACGCCGCCGATGCCGCGCTGTTGGTAGTGCTGGACGATGGCGGTCCGCGCCGACAGCAGGCCCTGCGAATCGGAGTAGCCCTGCGACGCAGGGAGGTTGCGGATGACGTCGACGAGGACCTCCTCCGGCGCATCGAAGCCGAACGGGGCCGGGTTGCCGATATTGAGCTTGATAATGCGGCGACCTTCCTCTTCGAGCCGCTTAGCCTCTTCGAGCACAGGGCCGCGGATGTCGTAGAGGACGTTCTCGAGCTTGCGGGACTGGATCAGATCCACTGCACAACGATCGCACAAGCCGGTTGGATGGGCATGGGTAGTGCTCGTGGAGGGACCCCGAAGCGCGCGGACCGGCAGCTCGTCCGTCGGGGTGGGAAGGGGGATCGATAGTGGAGTTCGCCGACGTGGTGCATCGCCGCCGGATGGTGCGTGCCTACGACCCGTCCCGGCCAGTTCCGCAGGGGGTGGTAGACGACCTGCTCGAGCTCGCGACACACGCGCCGTCGGCGGGCTTCAGCCAGGGCTGGCGGTTCCTCGTATTGCAGGCGGACGCCCATCGGGCGGCGTTCTGGACCGCGACGGATCCGGGCGGCGTTCCGGACCCGTGGCTTGCCGGCATGCGCACCGCTCCCGTGCTGATCGTGGTGTTCTCCGACAAGCAGACGTACCTCGACCGGTATGCCGAGCCGGACAAGGGCTGGACCGATCGCGACGAGTCACGCTGGCCGGTGCCGTACTGGCACATCGACACCGGCATGGCGTCACTGCTCATACTGCTCGGCGCCGTCGATCGCGGGCTGGCAGCCTGCTTCTTCGGCATACCGCACGACCACTGGGCCGGACTGCGCAAGGCATTCAGCGTGCCGGACCAACTGACGCCGATCGGTGCGATCAGCCTCGGCTATCGGGCACGAGATCGTCGCTCGCCGTCGCTGCGACGCGGCCGGCGTCCGCTCTCGCAGGTCGTGGTGTACGGCTCGTTCTGATCCGCCGGACCGGCACAGCGCAAGTGCTCATAGCCTGGCTTCCGGGGCAATCAGAGCGACGATGCGCTCCAGGTCATCCACCGATGCAAATTCCACGGTGATCTTGCCCTTGCGGCGGCCGAGTTCGACACGCACGTGAGTGTCAAGTCTGTCCGAGAGCATCTCGGCCAGGTCGGCCAGTCCGGGAGCGACCATGTGCGGCCCGGCCGGCTTGCGAGCGCGTGCCTTCTCGATGTGCCCGCGGGCGTGCAGTGCGGCAAGTTCCTCGGTCGCGCGCACGGACAGCCCTTCGGAGACGATGCGGCTTGCCAACTCTTCTTGAGCGTCCGGCTGGTCGACACCGAGCAGCGCCCGGGCATGCCCTGCCGACAGCACGCCGGCAGCGACCCTGCGTTGCACGGGGAGCGGCAGGTTGAGCAGCCGGATCGTGTTGGTGATTTGCGGCCTGCTGCGCCCGATACGCCGGGCGAGCTCCTCGTGCGTCGTCGCGAACTCGTCGAGCAGCTGCTGATACGCGGCCGCCTCTTCGAGTGGATTCAGCGAGACACGATGGATGTTCTCCAGCAAAGCGTCACGGAGCATTGCGTCGTCGTCGGTGTCGCGGATGATCGCAGGAATCGTGCCGAGGCCGGCGGCCACCGCGGCGCGCAGCCGGCGCTCTCCCATCACCAGCTCGTAGCCCTCGTCACGCCGGCGCACCACGACCGGCTGGAGCATGCCGAACTCGCGGATCGAATGGGTGAGCTCGGCGAGCGCCTCCTCGTCGAAGACCTCGCGCGGCTGACGGGGGTTGCGCGCGATCGTGCTCACAGGTAGGTCCGTGAACGTCGCGCCGGACACCGGCAGGGGCCCGTCGCCCTGGCGCGGAGGGGCAATGGCCGTGGCCGCGAACGACCCGTCGGGTTGCCTGCCGGGCCCGGTAGGGATCAATGCACCCAGGCCCCTGCCCAGTCCACCCACGCGCGTCTTGCTCATCGTTCCCCCTCCTGGCGGGTCGCCGCGCGGCCCCGCTCGGCGAGCTCATGCGCGGCTTGCAGGTAGCCGATCGCCCCGCGCGAGCCCGCGTCGTACGTCATCACGGTCTGCCCGAAGCCCGGCGCCTCAGACACGCGGACATTACGGGGAATCAGCGACTCGATGACTAGTTCTCCGAAGTGACTGCGCACGTCGGCGGCGACCTGGTCGGCCAACCGGGTGCGGCTGTCGTACATGGTGAGCAGCACCGTGCTGATCGTCAGCGTCGTATTGAGGTACGCCTGCACCATCTCGATGGTGCCGAGCAATTGCGCCAGCCCCTCGAGTGCGTAGTACTCGCACTGGATGGGGATCAGCACCTCACGTGCCGCCACGAGCGCGTTCAGGGTGAGCAGGCCGAGCGACGGCGGGCAGTCGATGAACAAGTAGTCCAGGTTTTCCGACGCATCTGCCAAGTAGGCGCTCATAGCACGCTCCAACCGATGCTCACGAGCCACCTGCGAGGAGAGTTCCAGTTCGGCGCCGGCCAGGTCGAGTGTCGCAGGCACGCACCAGAGTGTGTCGGCGACCTCGACCGGCACGACTGCCTCGGCAAGTGGGCGGCCGTCCAGCAACACGTCATAGGTCGATCGCACGCCGACGGAGTGGTCGACGCTGAGGGCGGTGCTGGCGTTGCCCTGTGGGTCGAGGTCGACGACCAACACTCGCAGCCCGTGCAGGGCCAACGCCGCAGCTAGGTTGACGGCCGTCGTCGTCTTACCGACGCCGCCCTTTTGATTCGCGACGGTGATGACGCGCGTCGTAGCGGGACGTGGCCAACGCTCCTGACGCACGTTCAGCACCTGGAGCGCCTGCATTGCTTCACGCGCGATCGGGGAGTCGGACCAGGTTTCACGTGAAACGCTGAGGCCTTCTGTTTCACGTGAAACCTCCACCGGGTCCATGCCCTGCGATGGGCCGCTCATCGCTCTGCCTTGCCACTCGCCTGCACGATCTGCCTCAGTCTCTCGCGTCCGCCGTCCGCGATCGGCGAACCACGACCACGGTCACCGGCGTGTCCAAGGTCCCAACGCCACATCGGACCGTCGACACGTCCACCCCCTTCCTGCGGCGAACACGGTCGGCTTCCATGTCCGCCCGCTCACCCTTGATCGCCAGCAACGTCCCACCCGGACGCAGCAACGGCACGCACCATCTCACCAACCGCTCCAGCGGCGCCACGGCCCGGGCGGTCACCCATGCGGCTTCGCCCACCGCTGCACGTACCGTCGGGTCCTCGGCTCGACCATGCACGACACGCACACTCTCGTCTAGCCCCAGCCCGGCCACGACCTCCCGCAGAAACGCCACCCGCCGGGCCAGCGACTCCACGAGATCGACTCTCAGGTCCCCGCGACGGCATGCCATCGCCAGTCCCGGCAAGCCGGCGCCACTGCCGACGTCCACGACGCGCTCATCCCGCGGCACAAGTTCGGTGATTACCGCGC
>JBKPQY010000109.1:0-18742 GCA_046734315.1 Actinomycetota bacterium
CGAACCCCGCCCGGTTCGCGCAACCCGGACCATATCGAGAACCGGTGGAATTCGATGGATTATCTACCGGATACTAGAGGATGTGCGTGTGATGGACGAGCAGTGGAGCGCCCCTTCCGGCCGGCGGCCGGGCCGATCCTCAGCGCGGCGGCGGCCGCCCCCGGATGGCATGTCTACCCTCGACCGGCTGCTCGCCTATGAGGAGATCCGTCAGCTCGTCAACCGCTACGCGCTCGCCGTCAACATGCGCGACCTCGATGCGCTGGTCGAACTGTTCGTCGACGACGTCAGCGTCGGAGACGGACGCCACGGGCGGCAGGCGCTCGCCGATCTCTTCCGGCTGCGCAGTGGCGACGCCGAGGTCGATGTCCTCGAGGTCACGACGCAGGTCACCGACCTCATCGACGCCGACCATGCCGCCGGCACGGTCTACAGCCGATGCGAGATGGGCTCGCCGGGCCGCTGGGCGCGCCAGTCGATCGCATACGAGGACGTCTACGAGCGCCGTGGCGGCACGTGGTACTTCGTCAGCCGGGCGCATCTGCTGTTCTACGGCCTCGAGGTTCCCGAGCGTCCGCTCGACCAGCCGCCGGCGCGATGGCCGCACAGTCCGGTCGGACGCGGCACCGTGCCCTACGACTGGCCGTCCTGGCAGGCGAGCCGCCGCGGCTGAGGGCATGCGCAACGGCGATGCTGCGGGCGTCAGTTGCTCGAGCCGGTCAGTTCGGAGATCAGCACGCGGCGCAGCAGCTTGCCCGTGGCGCTGTAGGGCAGTTCCGTCCGCAGCACGATGTCGTCGGGGGTGCGCGAACCGCGCAGCCGCTGCCGTACGAACGAAGAAACCTCCCGCGGGTCCAGGCGGCGCTCGTCCTCGGCGACGAGAACGGCGACCAGCCGCTGCCCCCACTCGTCGTCCGGCACGCCGACGACCGCGGCGTCCCGGATACCCGGGAAGTCGACGAGCACTTCCTCGACCTCTTGCGGGGCGATGTTCTCCCCGCCGCGGATGATGGTGTCGTCCACGCGTCCGTTGAGGAAGACGTAACCTTCCTCGTCGATGCGGGCCAGGTCGCGCGTCGGGAACCAGCCCTCGGCGTCGACCACCGATCCGCGGCCGCGGTAGTCGCCGCAGACCTGCGGCCCGCGCACCCAGAGCTCACCGAATTCGCCCTGCGCGACCTCCTGCCCCGACTCGTCGCGGATCTGCGCCTCGATACCCGGCACGAACCGGCCGATGGAGCCCAATCGCGCCCGGACGAGCGGGTCGTCCGAGGCGTGCGCCAGGCGGTGGTCCTCCGGCCCGAGCACTGCGATGGTCGAGCTCGTCTCGGTCAGGCCGTAGGCGTTGACGAAGTCGACGTTCGGGAAGGCGGCGAGGGCCGCCTCGAGCACGGCCGAGGGCATCCGGGCGCCGCCGTAGGCGAGCGTCCGCAGCGACGGTGTCTCCGCGGGTGCTCCGGCGAGGTGCTCGACGATGCGGGCAAGCATGGTCGGCACCACCATCGCATTCGTGATCCC
The DNA here is from genome assembly GCA_046734315.1 of Actinomycetota bacterium. Lineage (GTDB taxonomy): Bacteria > Actinomycetota > Actinomycetes > Mycobacteriales > Jatrophihabitantaceae > DASXRA01. Next base: position 1,519 of record JBKPQY010000109.1, read on the forward strand.
CTCGCGGCGGACGAGCTCGAGCCATCCTTGCGGGGAGAAGTCGGGCAGATAGACCATGCGCCGCCCGGCGTAGACGTTGGTCAGCGCCGCACCGACACCCGCGACGTGATACGGCGGGACGCTGATGAGAATGGCGTCGTCGTCGGCCGCGGACCCGAATTCGACGGTCTGAAGCACGTAGGCGATCAGGTTCTGATGCCGCAGCAGCGCCGCCTTGGGCGCCGCGGTGGTGCCGCTGGTGAACAGGATGACCGCGGCGTCCTCGTCGGCCGCAGGCTCCCCCTCCACCGGCGCCTGCTGCCGCGCCGCGGCCAGCCACTCATCCACGAGGTGGATCTTCCGGCCCGGCACGAGGTCGAGATGTTGGCGACCGACCACGACGTGCGGCGCGTCGAGTTGCTCCAGCAGCTCGGCAAGCTGGGCGGCGGTGAGCCGGTAGTTGAGCGGGCAGATCGGTACCCCGGCTCGTGCCGCGGCGAACATGAGCGCGGGCAGGGCCGGCCCGTTGACGCCGAGGAAGGCAACACTGCCCGCGCCCGCCGCGCGGACCAGCGCAGCCCCGCCCGAGGCGAGGCGGTCGAGCTCGGCGTAGCTCAGCCCGTCGGCGCGGGTGCCCGTGGCCAACCGGTCGTCGTAACTGGCCGCAGCCATGTCGAGCACCAACTCGATACCCACGTACACCTCGCCCGCTCTGGCCGACAGGTTATAGCTATATTAATCAACTATAACTCCAACACGCGCACGGAAGGAACTGCCGGACCGGCCGCCACGCGCACGGAAGGAACTGCCGCATCCGGCAGTCGCCGCCTGGCTCGGCGGCGGGCGCCGGGCAGTATTCTTACGGTGTACAGATCGACGAGCGCAGGAGGGTGGATGACGGCCAGGTCGCTGACCGAATCCGCGATCGTCGACGCCGCGCTGCAGATCGTCCGGCGCTCCGGGATCGAGTCGCTTTCGATGCGTGCGCTCTCCCGCGAGCTCGGGATGTCGCCCATGGCCGCGTACTACTACGTGGCGAGCAAGGAAGAACTGCTCGACCTCGTCGCCGCACGCGCGCTCGCCGACCTGCCCGTGCCGGAGTCCGCCGGTGCGGCCTGGCCGGTGCGGCTGCGAGCGGTCATCGACCACATCGACAAGGCGCTGCGCGAATACCGCGGCGTCGGCGAGGTGCTGCTGGACCGCATGCACCACACACAGAAGCACGTGATGCGCGCCATCATGGAGATCCTGTCCGAGGCCGGGTTCTCCCACGCCGAGGTCGCGATGGCGTACGCGTTGATCCACACCTACCTGTTCGGCCGCTACCGCGTCACCATGACCGCACCGCCTCCAGTGAGGGACGCCGACGGCGACCCGGTCGGCGACGCGGAGGACATCGTGTCGCGGGTCGGCCCGCTGAGCGCCACCCTCCACGGGCGCGATTACTACGACTTCGGCGTGGACACCTTGATCAAGGGGCTCGAGAGCCGACTCGCCGCCGCAAGACCCGCACGGAAGGAGACGCCATGACCGGACCAGGTGACAACGAGCTCCCCGATGGGCTCCACGAGGAGGAAGAGGCCCTGGGGGTGCCCAGCTTCGAGCTCCTCGTCCGCCACGGCGAACCTATCGTGAGCGGCTCCTACTTCCTGCACCCGCCGCTACGGGCGGTCCGCGCGGAATGGGACGCCGCCGACCCGACGCGGCTCAACGTACGCGCCGACGACGGCAGTGACTGGTATGCGCAGGACGTGCCGCGCGCCGGGCTGGTGAACGTCGTCCTGCAGCCGGTGGGCGACCACCCGGCGCTCAAGCAGGCGCGGGCAGTCGCCGACCTCGCCGCGGAGGCGGACGGCTGATTTCAGTCGGCCGCCGTGACATTGCCCGGCGGTTCGCCGATGTGCGGGAAGAGGTCGAGGAACGACCCGATCGTCACCCGCTTCCGCACCGCCGGGTCGACGCCGTCGAACAGTTCGTGCAGCGTCTTCTGCGTGTGGCCGTAGGTGCCTTCGAGGTGCGGGTAGTCGCTACCCCACATGACGTTCTGATAGCCCATCGACGCGATGGCGTCGACGGCGGTCTCGTCGTGCTGGAAGGACACGTACACCTGGCGGTAGATGTACTCCTTCGGCAGCATCGACAGCTTCGGCCGAACGAACATGCCGTGCTGGCGATAGCCCTCGTTCATGCGGTCGCCCAAGAACGGCGCCCAAGCGGCGCCGCCCTCGGCGATGAGCACCTTGAGGTCGGGGTGCCGGTCGAGGACGCCGCCTGCGATCAGCTGCGTCGTCGCCCGCTGCCCGCCGTAGGTGGTCTCGACGTAGTTCATGATCGCTCCGCCCGGGCCCCGGAACAGGACGGTCGTGCCGTCGGTGCCGATGTGGATCGTCAGCACCAGGCCGGTCTCGGCGAGCGCGGCCCACAGCGGCGCCCAGTACTCGTCGTTGTAGGTGGGCTTGCCCTTCGGCGGGACCGTCGGCAGGTACACCGCGTAGTACCCGATCTCCTTCGCACGATAGGCCTCGGCGACGGTGTCCTGGATGTCGAGCAGCGGCAGTGTCGCGGTGGCGACCAGGCGATCGGGCGCGACGTTCTGGATCTCGTCCATCGCCCAGTCGTTGACCGCCTTCGCGCCCTCGCGCACGAGCACCGGGTCCTTGATCATATTCGACCACATGCCGAGGGAGGGGAAGGTCACCTCGCCCCAGATGCCTTCCTGGTCGAGATCCTTCAGCCGCTCGTAGGTGTTCGATGCGCCCGGCGGCCGCGCGCTCAACGTCTCGATCGTGTGGCCGGCGAACTCCCCTTCGCGGATCGGCTTCGGGAGCGGCCGCTCGAAAGACTCGCCGTCGATGTAGACGGTCTCCTTCGTGCCGTCGGGGCTCTTCACCGACCGTGGCATGCGCTCGGCCAGGTCGGCCGGCATGCGCTCGGTGAAGAGGTCAGCCGGCTCAAGGAAGTGCGAGTCGCCGGAGTTCGCCCAGATCTTGTCCTGCATGGCCAGCCCTTCGTCGTGTCCCTTCGATTTATACGCTGTAAGAATTCATTGGTCAACGAGGAGGTTCACAGCGTCGGGATGCCCAGCGCGTCCTGTTCGGCGAGCCAGCGGCGGTGCCGTTCGAAGTGCCCCGGGTCGCGCAGCACCATGACCGCTTCGGCCCGCCCGAGCAGCGCGCCGGTACTCGCCAGCGTCAGCTCACCCTCGACGTACCAGCGCTTCTCGTCCTTCTTCGTCACCCATGCCCGCGCCCGGAGGGGACGCTCGATGGGCACCGGCTTGACGTAGGTGACTCGCATGGTGCCCGTGACGGACAGCTGGCCGTTCAGCAGCGGGACGTGGCCCGTGACCTCGTCGAACATCGCCGCCGTCCACCCACCGTGGGCCACGCCCGGGCCGCCCTCGTGCTCGGCCGTGCAGATGAGCGTGGTCTGGACGGAACCGTCCGGTTGCAGTTCCTCGCGCCCGAGACCCAATCGACAGGCGCCCCGGCGCTCGCACGCACGGCACAGGTACACGCCTCCGGCCGCAGACGCCGTCGAGAAGTCCGCTCCGGCCCACTCTTGATGACTCACAGTCGAACTGCCTCTCGTTCTTGGCCAATCTAACTGTTATACCTATCCAATGCATTGTGTGATTTCTGCGATCGCCGTGGACCGGCGGGGATGAAGGCAGCCGCCTTCGAATATGCCGCGCCGACGACGGTGGCGGAAGCGGTTGCGCTGCTCGCCGAGCGCGGCGACGACGCCTCCGTCCTCGCCGGTGGCCAGAGCCTGGTGCCGTTGCTCGCCCTCCGCCTCGCGGCCCCGGGGATCGTCGTCGACATCAACCGGGTGGCCGGACTGGACGAGGTCCGGCGCGAGAAGGGGCACGTGCACGTCGGTGCGCTCGTCCGCCACTCGGCGCTCACGAGGTCGGGTTCGGCCGCTGATGCGGTGCCACTGCTCGGTCTCGCCGCTCCGCTCATCGGGCACTTCCAGATCCGCAACCGCGGCACGGTCTGCGGTTCGCTGACGCACGCCGACGCCGCCGCCGAGTGGCCGCTGGTCGCCACGACCCTCGACGCCCAGATCGAACTGAAGAGCGCGGGCGGCGTGCGCACCGTGCGCGCCGTCGAGTTCTTCGAGGGACCCTTCATGACGGCTCGCAATGCCGAGGAACTGGCCGTGGGGGTGCGCTTCCCGGTGTGGCGCCCCGGCGCCGGATTCGCCGTCGAGGAGTTCGCCCGCCGCAGCGGAGACTTCGCCATCGCCGGCGCGGCGTGCGGCGTCGAGGTCACTGACGGACGGGTGTCGCGGTGCGCGTTCGGGCTGCTCGGCCTCGCCGGCGTGCCGCTGCGTGCGCGGGCGGCCGAGGCGGCGGTCACCGGCAGCGCAGTGGGCGAGCTCGACCCGGAGGAGATAGCCCGAACCGCCACCGCCGACGTCGAGCCGCCGTCGGATGTCCACGCGAGCAGCCGGTACCGCCGTCGCGTGGGCGCGGCAATGGTCGCCAAGGCGTTCGCCAACGCGCTACGAAAGGCCCGCGAATGACTGACCGAGCGATTCCCGTGACCCTCACGGTGAACGGGGAGCCGGCCTGGCTCACCGTTGAAGCGCGCAAGACGCTCGCCGACGCACTGCGTGAGGATCTCGGGCTGACCGGCACGCACGTCGGGTGCGAGCACGGCGCGTGCGGCGCCTGCACGGTGCTCGTCGACGGTTCGGCGGTGCGTGCGTGCCTGCTGTTCGCCGTGCAGCTCGACGGCGCGCAGATCACGACCATCGAAGGGCTCTCCCCGGCGGACGGCTCGCTCAATCCGGTGCAGGAGGCGTTCCGCGAATGTCACGGGCTGCAGTGCGGCTTCTGCACGCCCGGCTTCGTCGTGTCGGTGACCGCGCTGCTCGGGGAGCACCCCGAACCGACCGATGACGAACTGCGCGAGGGGCTGGCCGGAAACTTGTGCCGCTGCACCGGCTACCAGGGCATTGTCGCTGCGGCCCGGCGGGCGGCCGGGCGGGCGACCGACGAGCGGATCACCTCGTGACAACGACGGCGGGCCGTTTCGTGGGCCAGTCCGTCCGGCGCCGGGAGGACCCGCGGCTGCTCACCGGCCGCGGCCACTACGTCGACGACGTGACGATCCCGCGCATGCTGCACGCGCACTTCGTCCGCAGCCCGGTCGCGCGCGGCACGTTCAGCGGCCTCGACGTGACGGCGGCCCGCGAGCTTGCCGGCGTCCATGCCGTCCTCACCGCGGCCGAGGTGAATCACCAGGCCAAAGCCATGTGGAACTCGATGCTCGGTCCGGAGGCCGGCGGCCCGCCACCGCGCGTGCTGGCCGACGGCGACGTCAGGTACGTGGGTGAACCGATCGCCATCGTCATCGCGTCCTCGCGCGCGGTCGCCGAAGACGCCGGCGACCTCGTCGTCTTCGACGTCGACCCGCTCCCTCCGGTCGTGACGATCCGGCAGGCGCTCGCTCCGGACGCCCGCGTGCACCCCGAGCGGGAGAGCAACATCTCCGGTGAGCTGCCGACGGTGCAGCAACCCGAGCTGGACGAACTGTTCGAACGGGCCACGCACGTCTTCACCGAGCACTTCGAGCAGCACCGGTACCTCTGCGTGCCCATGGAGCCACGGGGGCTCGTCGCTGCATGGGATCCCTGGGCGGAGACGCTCGAGGTCGTGGCCGCGACCCAGACCGCCCACGAGAGCCGGGCCGCGTGGTCGCGGCTGCTCGGCGTCCCGGAGGATTCCGTCCGGGTTGTCATGGGCGATGTCGGCGGCAGCTTCGGGCAGAAGATGTTCCCCGGTCGCGAGGAGCACGCGGTCGTCATCGCCGCCAAGACGCTGGGCCGCGCGATCAAATGGATCGAGGACCGGGCGGAGAACCTCATCGCCGGCGGCCACGCGCGGGAGGAGACCGCGGACGTCTCGCTCGCGCTCGACGATTCGGGCACGCTGCTTGCCGGCAAGGTGCTGCACGTGGAGAACGTCGGGGCGTACCCGAATCTCGGCGACGGGATGGCAGCAGGCTCAGCCGCAATCATGTTCCCGGGGCCGTACCGCATGCAGCGCGTCGAGTACGCCGCGAAGGGCGTGTACAGCAACACGTGCGGTCACTGCGCGTATCGCGGCCCCTGGATGATGGAGACCGTCGTCCGCGAGCAGATGATGGACATCGCCGCGGAACGGCTCGGCCTCGACGCGCTCGATCTGCGCCGCCGCAACGTCATCCAGCTCGACGAACTGCCGTTCACCACCGCGACGGGCGTCGTCTACGAGGCGGTCAGCCCGGCAGAGACACTCGAGCAGGCCGCCGAGCTCATCGGCTATGACGCGTTCCGCAAAGAGCAGGCCGCGGCGCGGGAGGAGGGGCGCTACCTCGGCATCGGCCTGTCGCTCTACATCGAGCCGCAGATGGGCTTCGGCATCCTGGGCACGGAGGCGGCCACGATCCGCATCGAGCCAAGCGGCAAGGTGAACGTGCTGATGAGCACTGGCAGCCACGGTCAGAGCCTGGAGACGACGATCGTCCAGGTCGTGGCCGACGAGCTCGGCGTCGCGCTCGACGACGTCCGCTTCCACCAGGGCGACTCCGCGGCCACGCCGTACGGTCCGGGCACGGGAGGCAGCCGGTCGGCCGCCATCGCGAGCGGCGCCGCGATGCAGGCCGCGCAGGAGATCCGCGGCAAGATCCTCCGGATCGCCGCGCACCTGCTCGAGGCGTCGCCGGATGACCTCGAGCTGAGCGACAGCGTGGTCACGGTGAAGGGCGTACCTGCGGCCCAGGTGCCGCTGTCGACGGTCGCGGCGGTGGCCTACCTGAACACCGACGCCATGCCGCCCGATGTCGCGCCCGGCCTCGAGGTCTCGGCCCGGTACAAGGCGCCGTTCCTGATGTTCTCCAACGCCTGCCACGCCGTGACGGTCGATGTCGACACCACCACCGGCGAGGTAAAGATCCTGCGCTACGTCGTGAGCGAGGACTGCGGCAACATGATCAACCCGATGGTCGTCGAGGGACAGATCGCCGGCGGCGTCGTCCAGGGCATCGGCGGGGTTTTCTACGAGCACTTCGAGTACGACGAGAGCGGCAACCCGCTGACGACCACGTTCCTCGACTACCACCTGCCCACCGCGGCCGAGGTACCGGATCTCGAGTACGGCCACGTGGTCACGCCGTCGCCGACACCCGGCGGCTACAAGGGCATGGGCGAGGGCGGCGCGATCGCCTCCCCCGCCGCGCTCATCAACGCCGTCCGGGACGCGCTGCGCCCGTTCGGCGCCAAGATCACCAGCCAGCCACTGACCCCGCAGGCGATCATCGACGCCATCGAGGCGGGGCACGGCGACGACACGGAGGCGGCATCGTGAACCGGTTCGAGCACAAGGTCATCGTCATCACCGGGGCCGGCTCCGGGTTGGGCCGCGAGTGCGCGCTGAGATGGGCGGCAGAGGGCGGCTCGATCGTCGTCACCGACGTCGTCGAGGCACGGGCCAAGGCGGTCGCCGACCATATCGTGGGCAAGGGCGGGCAGGCGATCGCACGCCGAGCCGACGTGGCCGTCGAAGCGGAGGTCGAGGCCGCCGTCGCCGCCGCCGTGACCGAGTGGGGCCGCCTCGACATCATGTTCGCCAACGCCGGGCGCGGGCCGGCCGGCTTCGGCGCGACCCCGCTCGAGGACGTCACCGAGGCCGAGTGGGACGAGGTCAACGACGTCGTCTACAAGGGTGTGTTCTTCAGCGGCAAGCACGCCTGCCGGCAGATGAAGAAGCAGGGCGACGGCGGCAACATCGTCGTGACCACCTCCGCCGGCGGATTGAACGCATACCCTGGATTCGGGCCGTACAACGCGGGCAAGGCCGGCGCGATCGGGTTGATCAAGAGCATGGCCTACGACTGGGGTCGGTACGGCATCCGGGTGAACGGGCTGGCCCCGACGCACGGGATGTCGCTCAACTTCGCGCTGCCGCCGGACGCCGAGGTGCTGGGCATCTCCTACGAGGAAGCCGCGCTGGCCGAGGCCGGCGGCGCATGGGACCCGGTCACGATGTTCCCTGGGCCGCTCAAGATCGGGCGGCCGCCGGGCCTGCGTGACAACGCCGCGGTGGCCACCTTCCTCGCCTCGGACGACTCGCAGTACCTGTCCGGAGTGACGATCCCGGCCTGTGACGGCGGCAACTTCGCCCGCACGTCGATTCCGATCCCGGAGGCTTGGACGCTGCACGACCAGATCAGCGGTGCAGCATCGTGATCTCGGACGAGGACCTGCTCGCGCGCTTCGCCGGCTACGGCGTCGACCATGACACCGCAGCCCACCTGCGCGGCCGGCTCGACCGGCAACTGCTGATCAACCGCTGCGCGGCCTGCGGTCAGTGGCACCACCCGCCGCGGCCGGTGTGCCCGCAGTGCTGGTCGACCGACGTCTCCGCACAGCCGGTGGTCGGCACGGGCACGATTCACCTCGCAGTCTTCCTGCACCAGGGACCACCGGCCCCCGGCGTCGACTACTCAACGCCGTACCCACTGGTCACCGTCGAGCTCGACGAGCAGCCCAACCTGCGGTTCACGGCGACCGTCGTCGGCGCGGTCAACGACGACATCGCGATCGGCCGCCGGGTGCGGCTTGACTGGATCGAGCGCGACGGCGTCCCGGTGCCCGCCTTCCGGCTCGAGGAGCAGGCGTGATCACCTCAAGCAACCCTCTGCGCGACCGCGTCGCGATTGCCGGCGCCGCGACCACTGGGTTCGTCGCGGCCAACACCGACCGCAGCCAGGCCTCACTCGCGGCCGAGGCGTGCATCAAGGTCATGCGCGAGTGCGGCCTAGGGCGCCAGGACGTCGACGGCATCTGCGGCTCGGCCCCGTCGGCGGCGCACGTGCAGGCCATGCTCGGCATTCCCGAGGTCACGTGGTTCGCGAACCCCATGATCCCGTTCGTGAACCACATCGCGGCCGCGGTGAGCGCGGTCGCGTCCGGGCTGTGTGAGACCGTGCTCGCCTACCACGCCGCGTATCGGCTGCCGTGGAACACCGGCTCGGCGTGGAAGGACCCGTTCCGTCGCGAGACCGGCGGCGGCCCGAAGCCGCTCAACCGCCCGCCCGACAGCCTCGCCGGCTCGGTCGGCTACACCGCGTGGGCCTCGCGCTACCTGCACCAGTTCCGCACGCCACGCGAACACCTCGGCTACGTCGCCGTGAACGACCGCTCCAACGCGGCTGCCAACGCCGCCGCGGCCATGCGGGCGCCGCTCACGATGGAGGACTACCTCGCCGCGCGCATCGTCCGCTGGCCACTGTGCCTCTACGACATGGACATCGCGGTGGACGGCGCCGACGCCTTCGTGATCACCACCGCCGAGCGCGCGCGAGACCTTCCCCACGCGCCGGTACTCGTCGACGCCGTCGCGCTCGGGATGACGGACAAGAACGACGAGGACCAGACTCCCGACCTCGAGCACCACGGTCAGCAGGTCACCGTACGGGCGCTGAAGGCCAAGAGCGACTTCTGGATCGACGACTGCGACGTCTACTTCCCCTACGACGGGTTCTCGATCATCACGCTGAACTGGATCGAGAACGCCGGCTGGTGCGGGCGCGGCGAGGCGGGTGACTTCGTCAAGCAGCACTGGGACGCCGCGTCCAACCGGGTGCTGATCGACGGCCGCATCCCGATCAACCCGCACGGCGGCTCGCTCGCCGAGGGCGGCACGCAAGGCTCGGGTCACATCCGGGAGGCCGTCCACCAACTCCAAGGACTCGCCGGCGAGCGCCAGGTCCGCGACGCGCAGCGCGCGATCGTGACCGCCGGCGGGTTCTTCTTCAACGCACAAGGCGTCACGTTGCACCGCGGGTGAAAGGGAACGTCATGACCGAGATCTGCGCCGGCCTCACCGTCGTCGAGATGGGTTCGGGAAGCGAGGCCGCCGCCATCGCCGGGATGGTCCTGGCCGACGCCGGCGCCCGGGTGATCAAGATCGAGGCGCCCGGCGGCGACGCCCTGCGCGTGCGCAATCCCAGCGGCTTCCTCGTCTGGAACCGCGGTAAGGAGAGCCTCGTCGCCGACCTGCACACGGGCGAGGGGCAGCAGACGCTGCGCGATCTGGCCGGCGCCGCCGACGTCGTCATCGACGGCTTCGCGCCCGGACGGGCCGAAGCGTGGGGCCTCGGCGCCTCGACGCTGATGGCCGCCAACCCGGCGCTCGTGCACTGCGACATCACCGCCTTCGGCCCCCAGGGGCCGTACGTCGGCATCAAGGGCCGCGACTCGCTGGTCGCCGCGAAGGCCGGCCTGTGGGCGCGCGGCGCGTTCGGCCACCGCGACGGCCCGATCATGTACCCGGTGCCGTGGGGCAGCTTCGGTGCCGCTCTCCAGGCGGCTGCCGGCATCCTCGCGGCGCTGATGGTCCGCGACGACACCGGCACTGGGCAGCAGGTCGGCGCCAACCTCTGGGCCGGGCTCGAACCACTCGACTACTTCGTCGCCTCCGTCGTGCAGCTGATGAAGAAGCGCGGGGAGAAGCCGAGCGGCGACGCCCGCTCCGCCCTGTCGGCGAGCCGCTACGGCGTCCTCCTCGTGACCAAGGACGGTCGGTTCATCCAGACGTCGACGCTGCTGCCGCACCAGGGCTGGGCGTTGGCGAAGGTCGCCGGGATCGCCGACGCGCTCAGCGAGCCGCGCTTCGCCAACCTGCCTTCGTTCCCGACCGCCGAGGTCGCGCAGGAGTTCGAGGACATGCTCCTCGAAGCCTTCCGCCAGCACGACCTCGACTACTGGATGCCGAAGCTGTTGGACAACGCCGACATCGCCTTCGAACTCGCCGGTACCAGCGAGGAGGGGCTGGATCATCCGCAGATCGTCCACAACGGCGACAGCGTGACGATCGAGGACCCACGGCTCGGGCCGGTCCGCCAGGTGGGCCCGCTGGCGCACTTCTCCGCGACCCCCATGAGGCTCGGCCGCTCCGCCCCGGCGCTCGACGAGCACGGCGCGCTGCCGACCGAACCGCCGCGCCCGAGCGGCTCAGCCCCGCTGCCGGAGCACCCGCTCGCCGGGCTGATGATCGTCGAGTTCGGCTCCTTCTACGCGATGCCCTACGGCGTCGCGATGGCCGCCTCGCTGGGGGCCCGGATCATCAAGCTGGAGGACGGCAAGGGAGACCCGCACCGGCTGTCCTTCGGGCCGGAGGTGGCCACGGTCAAGACCACCCCCGGCAAGGAGAGCGTCTCGGTCGACCTGCGCACCCCGCAGGGCCGCGAGATCGCTCACCGGTTGCTCGCGAAGGCCGACATCTTCGTCAACGGCTACCGCCCCGGCGTGGCCGAACGGCTCGGCCTGGACTGGGAGGAGCTGCACGCGCTCAACCCGCGGCTGGTGTGCCTGCACACCGCCGGCTACGGCAGCGACGGACCGTACGCGCACCGTGCGCTCTACGCGCAAGCGGCGCAGGCCGTCGCGGGCAGCTTCGGCCGGCAGGTCGGCTACTGGTCGGCCCCCGAGCGCAACATCGACCTGTCGGTGATGGAGATGCAGGCCATCGTGCTGCCCCGGCTCGGGCAGGTGGTCGACGGTGACTCCAACGCCGCGCTCGCGGTGTTCACCACGATCCTCCTCGCGGCCTATCACCAGCACCGGACCGGTCAGGGCCAATTCGTGCGCACCTCGATGATCGCCGGCAACGCCTGGGCCTACGCCGACGACTTCTGCGCCTACGCCGGCAAGCCCGCGGCCGCGATCACCGACGACGACTACTGGGGGGTCTCCGCGCTCGACCGCCTGTACCCGGCCGCAGGCGACACGTACGCGTGTGTGGCCGTCTACGGCGATGCGGAGTTCCGCCGGTTCGCCACCGTGCTGGGCGCGCCGGAGCTGGCCGACGAGGAGCGGTTCGCCACCGACCACGCCCGCCGCCAGCACGACACCGAGCTGGAGTCGGCCCTCGGCGCGCTGCTGCTCGCCCGGCCGGCGCCGGAGTGGGAGCAGCTGTGCACCGGCGCCGACGTCGGGTGCGTCGACGTCGCCATGGGCGGCCAAGCGGTCACGACGAGCTTCGACCCCGGGCTGCGGGAGGCCGGCCTCACGGTCGCCTTCGAGCACCCGCTGTTCGGGGAGATGGTGCGGGCCGCCGTGCCCGTCACGTTCTCGGCTACCCCCGGCCGCATTGCGCCGCCGTCCCGCCGGGGCGAGCACAACCGCGCGGTGCTCGGGGAGCTCGGCTACTCGGACGCCGAACTGGACGAGCTGGAATCCGCCGGTGTGCTGGTCGCGCCCGATCCGGTGCCGGCCCGGGCCTAACGCGGCAGCTCAGCGAGCGGTCACGCCGAAGTCCACCGGGACAACGTGCCCAGTGATCGCCCGCGCGGCGTCGGAGCAGAGGAAGGCGGCGACCTGCGCGACCTCCTCCGGAGTCGCCATGTGCGGCGGGAGCAGCGGATTGAAGCTCGCCACGAACGTCGCCGAGCGCTGCTCGTCGCCGAAGATCGCGCCGAGGTCGTGCCCCTCGGCCATCGCGGTCGCCACGCCGCCCGGCGCGATCGCGTTCACCCGGATCCCGAACGGCGCGAGCTCGACGGCCAGGGTGCGCATCAATCCGATGAGCCCGTGCTTCGAGGCGACGTAGTGCGACTCGTACGGGATCACCTTCACCCCTGCGACCGAGGCGGTGAGCACGATCGAGCCGCCGTTGCCCGCCTTCATCATGTATGGGACGGCCGCGCTCAGGACGCGCTGCGCGCTCGTCAGGTTGTTTCCGATCATCGCGTCCCAGTCGTCGTCGGTCAGTTCGAGGAACGGCCGGAAGAAGGAGACCCCGGCGTTCGACACGATGACGTCAAGACGACCCAAGCCCGAGACCGCCGCGTCGATCACCGCCCGCACCGCCGCGCCGTCGCGCAGGTCCACCTCCCGCGAGACCACGCGAGCTCCGAGCGCCTCGCAGGCCCCGGCCGCCTCGGCCAGCTGCTCCGGCGTCGCGGGCGGATAGCTCGTCGGCGCGACCCGCGCGCACGCGTCGAGCAGCACGACGTCATGGCCATTCGCCGCCAGCAACTCGGCGTGCGCCCGGCCCTGCCCGCGGGCGGCGCCGGTTACGAGCGCCACGCGACGCACGCTGCTCGGCTCGGCCATGGATTCCCCCTAGAGATGCGCGGCCAGCACCGGCACGTCGGCCAGCGCCCGCAGCTCGTCGTTGAGATGCGTGCAACCCTCGGTGGTCTTCAGGCGGGCGAGCACTGCCTCGCGGAGGTCCCCAAGCGGCGTCCCGACCAGCTGGCCGACCTTCGTCACCGCGGACGGGCACTCGGCGAAGGGCAGCACCCGCGGCAGCGCCTCCAGCGCCCGCACCTCGAACGTGTCGCGCGCCGCTCGCACGCGCACCTGGTACTCGTGCACGGCGACCCGGCCACCGCCCGGCACGCGCGCGCTGTCCTGGAACATCGCGTCGACGTGGAGGTCGCCGTCGAACCAGGCGTCGAGCCGGCGGGCGCGGCGCATCGACACACCCCCGCCGTCGACGAATGCGTGCCAGCCCACCGGGTCCGCGGGGTCGGCCAGCGGCTCGACCGAGCGGGTGTCGTCGGCCGGGCGGGCGTAGCCCTCGGGCGTCAGGGCCGTCGACCCGGCACGGAAGCCGATGCAGACGCCCGCCATCCGGCGACCCTTGAAGGCGCGCTGACGCTGCCCCTGCCAGTGCTCGGGCCACTCATCGGGCCACTGCGTGAATGCGAACCCGCCGATGAGCGTCGCGCCGGCCAGGTCGTCGAGCAACAGGTAGAGCGGGGTGCCGCGGCGGCGCTCCTCCGGCACGACTGAGGCAAGCGCGGCGCGCAGCCGCGATCCCCCGCGGGCACCGACCAGTTCGGGCAGTCGCGGCCGCTCCGGGGAGCTGCGGATCGCCTCGATCGTGCGGTCGGGCGACGCCGTCGCGTCGATCACATCCTCCGCCACCACGAGCGGCGCAGAGCCGTCGACCGGTGTGAGGAGGTCACGGGCGCGGCCGCGGATCTGGGTTCGGGTGCCCCAGCCGTGCGGCCACCACATGTCGATGGTGGACGTGCGGCGGATCGAGCCGGGCCGCCGCGGTGGCGTGGCGAGGCCGGGGCCCAGAGCGACCGGCCGGACATCCGGGGCAGGTGACTCCGCGCTCGCCCCCGTCACCGGCGAACCATCGCCCGGCCCCCGTGGACCAGCGGGCCCCGCCCGCCGCGGATGCAGCGCAGCTCGAGCCCGGTCGCGGGATCCCACAGGACATCACCGGGTCGCACGTCGTGCGCTCGATGCCGGTACGTGGTACTGCACGGAAGCGGGCGCTCGGCAACGAGCGGCGCGCCGGCACACGTGATGACGTCGTCTGACTCCGCCTCGCAGATCACGACGACACACACCCCGCCGGCCGTCCCGAGGATCTGGCCAGCGCGATAGGCACGGCGCTGAGACGAGGTCATCGAGAACACCCTCCCAGAAAGGCGAGATTAGTGCAATGATACAACGACTTCTCAACGAGATGGAGTGACGTGGTGAGCGATCTGGATGCTGTCGACCTGGCCCTGCTGATCCTGCGGGTCGCCCTCGGCACGGTCTTCATCGCCCACGGATACAACCATGTCTTCGGCGGGGGCAAGATCGCCGGTACCGCCCGCTGGTTCGAGAGCCTCGGCATGCGGCGGGGGGTGCTGCACGCCTGGACGGCAAGCCTCACCGAGCTCGGCGCCGGTGCGTTGCTGATCTTGGGCGTCCTCACGCCGCTGGCCTGTGCGGGCATCGTCGGGACGATGGGCGTCGCGTGGATCACCACCCACCTGCGCAACGGGTTCTTCATCTTCCGGCCGGGCGAAGGCTACGAGTACGTGATGACGCTGTCGCTCGCGGCGCTGGCGCTGGCCGGCCTCGGCGCAGGCGAATGGTCGCTGGACAACGCCTTCGACATCTTCCAGCCCGGCGGGTGGCTCGGCCTCGCTGTCGCCGCCGTGGCCGGCGGTGGTGGCGCCGCGGTGCTGCTCGCCGCGTTCTGGCGCCCCGCGCCTCGATGACGGCCGGCGAACTCGACCGGTCGTCGGTCGGCGCCGCCTTCACCCGCGAGGCGACGCGCCGCCCGGACGCCGTCGCCCTGCGCTGGACCGAGGCCGGAGTCCCGATGGCGATGACCTACGCCGAGCTGCTGGACCGGGCGCGGGCCGTTGCCGCTGCCGGTGGCTCTCGCCTCGCGCCGGGCGACCGGGTCGCGATCTGGTCGTCGAACGATGCCGACTGGATCATCGCGCAGCTCGCCGCCGCTCTCGCCGGAGTAGTCCTCGTACCGCTGAACCCGGCGCTCACCGACGCCGAGGCGCGGTTCATCCTCGGCGCCAGTGGCGCCCGCCTGCTGCTGGTCTCCTCGCCCTGGCGCGGGCGCGACCTGCTGGCCTCGGCCACCGGGCTGGCGGGCGAGAGCGGAACGCTGGAGGTCGTCCCGCTCGCCGAATGGGTGGCGGACGGGCCGCGCGGTGAGGACCTGGTCGCGCTGCCCGACGTCCGTCCGGAGGAGCTCCTGCTCGTCCAGTACACCTCCGGGACGACCGGCACGCCGAAGGGGGCGATGCTCACCCACGTCGTCGGGACGAACGTGGGGCCGATCTCGCACCGGGCCCTCGGCCTCACCGAGGAGGACGTCGTCTGCTCGCCGCTGCCGTTCCACCACGTCGGCGGCTCGGTCTGCACCGTGCTCGCCACCCTCCTGAGGGGCGGCACCTACGTCGTGCTCCCGGGCTTCGACCCCGACGAGACACTGGCCACGCTCAGCCGCGAACAGGTGAGCTTCTTCGGGGGCGTCCCCACGATGCTGATCGCGATGCTGGATGCGTGCGGCGGGCGCGCGCCGGAGCTGCCGGCGCTGCGGCGGGTGATGGTCGGCGGATCCACGGTCTCCCCCGCGCTGATCGATCGCGTCGAGCGCGCCTTCGGGGTGGAGGTGTTCAACGGGTACGGGCAGTCGGAGGCCCCGTCGGCGCTGCAGACCCGGCCGGGCGACTCGGCCGAGGTCAAGGCGATGACCATCGGCCGGCCCGACGCGCAGCGGGAACTCTCGATTCGCGACCCGGCCACGGGCCGGCCCGTCGGCGACGATGAGGTCGGTGAGCTCTGCCTGCGCGGCCCGCTTCTCATGACCGGCTATTGGGAGGAGCAGGGCCGTCCGGCTTCGTGCTTCGACTCCGACGGCTGGCTGCGCACGGGCGATCTTGGATCGCGCAGCGCCGACGGCGTCGTCACCTTGCACGGCCGGCTACGCGACCTGATCATCCGCGGCGGCGAGAACGTCTACCCCGCCGAGGTCGAGGCGGTGCTCATCGAGCATCCGGACGTCGCCGACGTCGTCGTCGTCGCAGCACCCGACGAGCGTTGGGGTGAGGTGCCGGTCGCCTTCGTCCGTCCGGCCGGGGACCAGATCGACCCGGCCCGGCTGGAGGCCTTCGCCCGCGAGCGGCTGGCCGGCTTCAAGGTCCCCCGGCAGTGGCATCAGGTCGCCGAGTTCCCGCTCACGGCCTCGGGCAAGGTGCAGCGGTTCCGCCTCGCCGAGCGGTTGACGCCGTCATGACGACGGCCAACGATCAGTTGATCGACCGCATCCGGGCCGCCGGCGCCCAGGAGGCGGCTTACATCCCCGTCCACGCTCGCTTCGGCGTCCGCGCGATCGACGCGCAACCCGGACGGACGACGTTCGGGCAGGAGATCGGCCCACACCTGCTCGACGCCCGCGGCCTGCTCTGCCCGGGCGCATTCTTGATCGCGGCCGATGCTGCCCTGGGCAGCGCCATCGCGACCGGGCTACCGCCGCATTGGTCGGTCATGTCGCTCTCGATTCACGTGCAGTTCGTCACTCTCGATCCCGGCGCGGCCCGCGACTTCGCGATCCGGGCAGAATCGGTGCACGTCGGCGAGCGGTCCGCATTCTCGGTCGGGACGATCATCGACGATGCCGGACGCACGGTTGCGCACATCTCCAGCCAATGCGGGTTCGTCGCGACCCCGCGCACGCTCGGACCGTTCGCGCCCATGACGACCTTCGACCCCATCGGGCCGGGCGAACCGAGCGAGGGCGAGCTGGCGGCGGTCGCCGTGCGTCGGGCGGGTGCCCGGCTGGCGAGCTCCGCCGACGGTGAGGTGACCGTCGTCGCCACGTCGACGCCCGACGTGCGAAACAGCCGCGGCGACCTCCAGGGTGGGGTGCTCGGCCTGCTCGCCGAGCAGGCGATCTCGGCCTGCCTCGTCCGCAGTTCCCCCGCGCTCG
>JBKPQY010000110.1:0-40707 GCA_046734315.1 Actinomycetota bacterium
GGCGACGCGGTCGTCGATCAGGTCGCGGGCGGTGAGGATCAGGATCGGAGTTCGGTCGCCTCGGGAGCGCAGCCGCCGGCACACCTCGAGACCGTTCGGTTCGGGCATTGCGACGTCCAGGACGATCGCGTCCACGGTCGCAAGGGAGGTCTGGGCGAGAACAGCCCCGCCCCCGTCGGCGGACACCACGTCGTAGCCGTCGCGCCCGAGTGCCGTGGCAAGCGATCGGCGGACGGCCGCGTCGTCGTCGACGACGAGAATCCGCACGCGTCTATTGTGCGCGGCGCTCACGCCGCACGGCCCTGCTTACTTGCCAGCCATGCTGTGCTTGACCGCGTCCAGGCCGGCGGCCAGACGCGCCGGGCTCACCCCGAGTTCGTGGGCGATCCTGGCGAATGCCGCGCTGTGCGGGTCCACGCCGTTCTGGCGGGCAAGCGCAGCGACTTGCTGGAGCGCGCGCTGCGCCGCAACCTTGCTGACCCCTAGGTGGCTCGCGAGTACGCCGGTGGCTGCCGGCCCGGTCAGGCTGCCGTTGACCTGCGTGCCGAATACGGTGGCTACGATCCGGTGCGCGGTCGCGTTCGACACGCCTGCCGCGGCGGCGAACGCCGCGATGCCTGCGGCATTATTGCCGCCCGCCTGCTTCGCGGCGACGAGGCCGGCCTCGAATCGGGTCACGCTGATACCCGCCGACGAGGCAAGCGCGGTCATGTCGGGCGCAGCCCCCGACTTGCCCGATGGGCCGGCGCTGGAGCCAGGCTTCGGCTTCGGGCCGGGCGAGTTTGTGCCGAAGACGGTGACCACGATGCGGTGCGCGGTGGCGTTCGACACACCTGTCGCCGCGGCGAAGGCTGTGATGCCCGCGGTGGTGTTGCCGCCCGCCTGCTTCGCGGCGACGAGCCCGGCCTCGAGCCGGCTCACGCTGATACCCGCCGACTTGGCCAGCGCAGTCATGTTGGGCGCAGGCTCCGAGCTGCCCGATGCGCCCACCGGGTGCTGCGGCTTCGGGTGCGGCGAATCGGATCCGGCCGCAAGCGCAGCGGCGGGGACGGCGATCGCCGCAGCCGTGAGGATTCCGGCGACGGCGAGCCGCCGGTGCGTGATTGGCATGACGGGCTCCTTGTGTCTGGTCCGATACAGCCAGCCCAGCAGCGCAGCCCAAGACCAGACGTCCGCGAGCCTTAAAGAAACCTAGGAATCGGCTGGCCGGCCGTGGGCCGGCGGCCGGAATCAACGCGTTGACGCCGGCGCCGACTTCACAAGCTCATATTTTGGATTGGCAATGGCCAGATGGCCCTTGTACTCGCCGGCTCGTCCCGTAGCGCGAATAGTCGCACCTGGGACCACGCCGGGGATCTGGGTGCGCCCGAAGAAGATGAGCCGCATGCCCCCGGTGGCGTCGAAGACGTGGACCTCGAGCGATTTGCCGCCAAGGGTGCCGACCTGTACCTGCTTCACGCGGCCCTCGACGGTGGCCTTGTCCTTCCAGGTCAGCAGGCCGATCGGCGTAATCCCCTCGGCAGAGGGCACCTGACTCGGCTGCGGCCGCACCGCCTTTGCTCGTGGCTCGCGGGCACCGACCGCGACCATCGCCGGCGCTTGGGCGGCCTCCTGCTGGCGGGCTTCCAGTTGGTTGGCCGCTTCGGGCGGCAACGTGGTGTCGAACGGGACGATGGTGGCCGCGACGTGAGGGATCCGGCCGACGGCTTCAGCGATTCGGTCGGCGGTGCGGTCATGCAGGATTCGCTGGGATAGTCCGCGGAATGTTCGGCGGGGGAGGAGCACAGTTACCTCGGCGCGGTCACTGATGACGGTGTTGTACGCCAGCTCGACCACGCTGCGGACGAGGCGGCGGTCGGGGCAGTCGATGACGATGAGCGGGAACCGGTCGCCGAGGTTGCGTTCGATCCAGTCTTTTTGCAGCCGTTCGGTCACGGCCGGGTCGAGCATGACGTGCACGACACGAATGTCCGTGGGGCGGATGCTACCGGCGTAGCGCAGCGCCCTCAGCACAGCCAGGTCGAGCCGATCGACGAGCACCAAGACGGTGTGCCGTGCGTAATGCGGTGCATCGGACTGGTCCGGGCGTACGGCGCTGACCAGGTCCAGGGAACGGGCTTCGTCGCGGTACTGCCGGTTGAGCCGCATCAGCGCCAGCCACAGGATCGGGAACAGCACTACGACCAGCCAGGCGCCCTCGCTGAACTTCACTATGGCGAAGATGAGGACGACGCCGGCGGAGACGATGCCGCTCGTCATGTTGATTGCCAGCTTGTAGTGCCAGCCCGGCTGACGGTGGGTGTGGTGGTATTTGGCCATGCCAAGGCCGGCCATCGTGAAGCCGGTGAATACGCCGATGGCGTAGAAGGGGATCAGCTTGTCGACGTGTGCGCCGACGCCCAGGATCAACGCCATTGCCAACGCAGTGAGCACGATAATGCCGTTGCTGAACGCGAGCCGGTGCCCGCGACGCGTCATCTGCCGCGGCAAGAACGAATCCTCGGCGATGAAGCTGGCCAAGAACGGGAAACCGGTGAACGGCGTATTCGCACCCGTGAACAGAATCAACGCCGTCGCTACCTGGACGACGACGAAGCCGACGTGCCCGTACCACGCTGTACCGAATGCTGCCTTGGCTACCTGGCTGATCACCGTCGGGCTGCCGTTCTGGTACGGCGTGGCGTGGGTCTGCCAGGCCAGGAAGGAGACCCCGAGCACCAGGCTGCCGAGAATCATGCTCATCGTCGATAGTGTGCGGCGAGCGTTGATCCCTTCTGGTCTCTTGAATGCGCTCACCCCGTTTGAGATGGCCTCCAGACCGGTCAGCGACGCACCGCCGTTGGCGAATGCCTTGAGCAGCACGAAGATCGTGAACGCCGAGAGCACCGCGCTGTGTGTGCCGTTCACCGAGATGAGCGGGTTGTTCGGGTCAGGCGTGTAAGTGATCTTTGGCAGATCGCCGAACAACTCGCGGGTGACACCGACGATGATGACCAGACCGGCCGAGACTACGAAGAAGTACGTGGGGAATGCGAACGCCTTACCGGCCTCTCGCACGCCCCGTAGGTTGCCGTAGGCGAGCACGAGGATCACGGCGATTGTGATCACCGTGGCCTTGGTCGGTGAATTCAGGGCCGGCAGGAGAGAAGTGATTGCCGCAGCACCTGCCGCCGACTGCACCGCTACCGTGACGATGTAGTCGATCAGCAACGCCACCGACGCGATCTGCGCGACCTTGGGGCCGAAGTTCTCCCGCGCCACGACGTAGGAGCCGCCCGCGCGCGTATAGATCATGACGACTTGGCGATACGACAAAGTCGTCAGCACGAGCAGGCCCAGGATCACCGCCGTCAAGGGCATAAGGATGTGGAAGCCGGCCAGCCCGAAGACAGGCAGCAGCACGATGAGCATTTCCTCGCTGCCGTAAGCGGAGGAGGAGATGCAGTCACTCGACAGCACCCCGAGCGCCGCCTTCTTCGACAGCTTCTCGTCCTGCAGTCGTTCGCTCACCAGCGGAGGTCCGAGGAGCAATGTCTTGAGGCGATAGCCCAGACGCTCCGGTAGATCGATGCCTTGCACGCTCACGGGCGTGGGCCTCGCCTCGGCAGGCGCTAGTTCATCGGGCAGCTTCACTGCACCCGGCGCCGTCACTGCGGTGCCCAGTGCGCGAAGGCGGTGATCACATTCCGACAGTAGGAACGCCGACCGCCGGGAGACATCAACGCGGCATCAAGATCCGACCGTCCCGCGCAAAGAAACCGTCAAGATCGCTCGATCGGCGCGAGTACCCGCGTCCACTGGGCGAGATGACATACCGCCGGCGAAGCCCAGTCGCGGCGGCGCTTGTGCTGCCGGCCGCCTTCGGAGGGCTGCTACTGATCGGCGTCATCGCCGTCGCCGCGCATCTTCACGGGACGCCGGTACTGGCATTGGCGTGCGTGCTGGTCGCGGCCACGTCCTTCGTCGCGGAACCCCTTGTTGCGCTGCCGCTCGCAGTGATCGGCTGGTTCGCGGTGGCCGGGTTCGAACGCGCGCCCTACGGCGACCTGCACGCCGACGGTGCGATCCGGGCAGGTGGCGTGCTCATGTTCACGGCAGGGGTGGCGGCGTGCGCCGGGACTGCCACCCGGGGCACACTCGAATCCGTGAACAGGTGGGGCGCTATCACCCCGCGCCGGCTGGTGGCCGGGCTGGGACTGGCCGCGGTGCTGCTGCCCGCGCTCACCGCCGTGCTGGCCGCACTGCGTTCGCATCTCGCACTTGTCGACGACCTGCTGCTGTACCTGCTGGCGGTGCTGGCGGTCACGATCGTCGGCGGCTTCTGGCCGGCCGTGGTCGCTGCGGCCGCGGCTGGGCTGCTGCTGAACTGGTTCTTCACGCCGCCTGTGCACACCTGGACGATCGAGGCACCGGAGAACATGCTGGCGCTGCTGCTGTTCGTGACGGTGGCCGTCACCGTCAGCAGCGTGGTGCACCTCGCCGCTCAGCGAAGCGCGCTGGCTGCGGAGCGCGCCAGGGAGGCGAGCACGATGCTCACGCTCGCGCGCACCGTGCTCGGCGGCGACGACACGCCGCGGGCGGTGCTCGATCACCTCAGCGCGTCACTCGGCGTTCAGGCGGAGTTGCGCGAGAGCAGCGGCGGGCGCTGGGTGCGCGTTGCCGGGGCCCCGCTGCCGCGCGTCGATCGCCAGATCGACGTGGGGGAGGACCTGCGGCTGCTCGTCGCCGGCGACCTCACCGGCGTCAACGGCCGGCTGCTCGAGGGCTACGCAGCGCAAGCGGCGGCGGCTGTCGAGCGGCACCGCCTGCGCATCCAGGCCGGACAGGCCGAGGCGCTGGCCGAGGGCAATCGGATCCGCACCGCGTTGCTGACCGCCGTCAGCCACGACCTGCGGACCCCGCTGTCCGCGGTGAAGGCCGCAGTCACCACGCTGCGCCAGACCGATGTCGTGTGGAGCCTCGAGGACCAGGCATCCTTGCTGGCCACCATCGAGGAGGGCGCCGACCGCCTCGACTCCCTGATTGCCAACCTGCTCGACATGAGCCGCATCCACACCGGATCGCTCTCGCCGTTCATCCGCCCCACCGCACTTGACGAGGTCGCGCCGCTGGTCGTGCACGGCCTGGACGATGCCCAGCGGTTGAATGTCGCGATCCCGGACGCGCTGCCGCTGCTGACCGCCGACCCCGGGCTGCTGGAGCGGGCGCTGGCGAACCTGGTGGCGAACGCTTTGCGGTACTCCCCGCCCGACCGCCCCCCGACGCTCACCGCGCGCGCCGGCGACGGCATCGTCAGCATCAGCGTGATCGACCACGGCCCGGGCATCGCGCCGGAGCAGCGCGAGCAGGTTTTCGAGCCGTTCCAGCAGCTCGGCGACCAGCGGACCGGGGGCGGCGTCGGTCTGGGCCTCGCCGTAGCCAAAGGCTTCGTCGAAGCCCTCGGCGGTCGCATCACCGCTAGAACTACCCACGGCGGCGGGCTGACGATGCGCGTGGACTTGCCGACCGCCGCCTCGACCCGCGACGTCGCCGGCGCCCCGCAGTGACCAGCGTGCTCGTCATCGACGACGAGACCGCGCTGCTGCGCGCGCTGCGCATCAACCTCAGCGCTCGCGACTACACCGTGCACACTGCCACCGACGGGGTCAGCGGGCTCGCCGTGATGGCCCGCGACCACCCCGACATCGTCATCGTCGACCTCGGCCTGCCGGACATGGACGGTACCGACGTCATCGCCGGGATCCGCGGCTGGTCCACGGCGCCGATCATCGTGTTGTCGGCACGCGGCGATGAGGCCCAGAAGGTCCATGCGCTCGACATCGGCGCCGACGACTACGTCACCAAACCGTTCGGCATGAACGAGCTGCTCGCCCGGCTGCGCGCCGCGACGCGCCGGATCGGCCCGACCACGGACGAGCCGGTCGTCGACGTCGGCGACTTCGTCATCGACCTCGCCAGCAAACGGGTCGCTCTGGGTGGCGGCGAGCCGGTACGCCTCACGCCCACGGAGTGGCAGCTGCTCGAGGTCCTGGCCCGCCACCGCGGACGGCTGGTGACCAGCAGGCAGCTCCTGCAGCAGGTGTGGGGGCCAGCGTACGAGAGCGAGACGCACTACCTGCGCGTGTACATGGCCCAGCTGCGCCGCAAACTCGAACCCGATCCCGCGCGGCCTCGCCACCTGCTCACCGAACCCGGCATGGGCTACCGCCTTCAGGACGAGTGACCCGCCCGCGACGCGTAGCGTCATGGCCGTGGAATACGTCAATCTCGGCAACACGGGCCTTCGCGTCTCGCGGCTATGCCTCGGCATGATGAGTTACGGCAGCTTCGAGGGCCGGCCATGGGCGCTCGATGAACGCACCGCGCGGCCCATCGTCCGGCGGGCAATCGAGGCCGGCGTCACGTTCTTCGACACCGCCGATGTCTACAACGGCGGCCAGAGCGAAGTCCTGACCGGGCGCATCCTCGGCGAGGCGCTCACCCGCGAGGAGTTCGTCGTCGCGACCAAGGTGAACGGGCAGACCATGCCCGGAGAGAACGGCCGAGGGCTGAGCCGTAAACACGTCATGGCGTCGATCGACGCGTCGCTTCGCCGCCTCGGCCTCGACTACGTCGACCTCTACCAGATCCACCGCTGGGACGACCGAACGCCGATCGAGGAGACCATGCAGGCGTTGTCCGACGTGGTACACGCCGGCAAGGCTCGCTATATCGGCGCGAGCAGCATGCAAGCCTGGCAGTTCGGCAAGGCACAGGCCGTTGCCGATCGCTCCGGATGGACGCCGTTCGTTTCGATGCAGAACCACTACAACCTGATCTACCGCGAAGAGGAGCGGGAGATGATCCCGCAGTGCGTGGACCAGGGTGTCGCGATCTTGCCGTACAGCCCGCTCGCCCGCGGCCGCCTCGCCGGCAACCGAGGTGTGCAGAACGAACCGTTGACCCTGCGCGCGGAGACCGACCCGTTCGGCGACTCGCTCTACCCCGCAACCGAGCTCGACCAGCCGGTGATCGAGAGGGTCAACGAAGTAGCGGCCGAGCGCGGCGTGCCGCCGGCGCAGGTGGCCCTGGCGTGGCTGTGGCACAAGCCCGCCGTCACCGCACCGATCGTCGGGGCCACCAAGGTGGCGCATCTCCAGGACGCGCTCGCCGCCGAACGGCTGTCACTTGACGAGGCGGAGATCGACCGGATGGAGAAGCCCTACCGGCCCCACCCCATCTCCGGCCACTAGGGTTGTTTGTCAGGAGCGCGAGCCGCGCGTCGAGATGCGTCCAGGGCCGTTGTGGAGCGAGGACGAGACCCGAACGGCTCAGTCAGTCAGCGTGACCGGAAGCGACGGGTGAGGGAAGCAGGGTGGCGGCCCGGCAGCGTTCCATGGCGGCCCGTCGCCTGTGCTCTGTACGGACCAGAACAGACTCGAGCCAGCACCTTCCGCGCCAGGCGGCGGGAAAGCGGCCCACACCGTGTCCTGCGGGGGTAGGTACTGCGGGTGGATCCTGATCACCCCTACGGTGGACCCGGCGAACAACTGCTCCCACACCCTGGGGGTGATCGAGTCGTCGGTCCACCCCTTGACGAGCGGGCCACCGTTGAGCGGGGCCGTTCCATCGGAGCACTTCGCCGACAGTGTCTGGACGTTCGCTCGGACGCCCGCCGCGCGTAGTTTGGCTTGCAGGCCGTCGGGGTCGCGGTAGTCATTGATCTTGACGGTCACGCTGCCGTCGGCGTCGCGTGTTACCGACCAGGCGGGCGGGGCGCCGTTGTGGGCGAGACCGGGGACACCGACGACCGCGACGGCGGCTCCCGCGGCCGCGGCTACCGCAGCGGCGATTCCCAGCCGTCGCCGTGGCCCGAGGCGCCGGGGCGGCGTGTCCGGCGGGGTGGCGACGATCCGCTCGAAAGCGGCCCGCCCCTCGGGATCGGCCCAGGCCGGCTCGGATGGCTCAGCCGTGACCGGGTTCGCGGTGCGGGCGAGCATGGTCGCGATATTCGTGCGAGACCTCATCAGAGGACCTCCTTTGCGAGTTGGGGATAGACGTTGCCCCGGGCCTGTTCCGGCTCGGCCGGCTCGGCCAGCTCGGCCAGAGACCGTGCGTGCGCGGCCGCGAGACGCCGGCGGGCCCGGTGCAGCCGAACCCGGAACGTCGCCGGCGAGCAGCCCGCTACCCGGGCCGCCGTGGCGATGTCGAGCTGCTCCCATTCGGTGAGCGCCAGGGCCTCGCGGTCTTTCGGCGGCAGAGCGTCGAACAGTTGCTGCGCATGCAGCTCATCGGCGATCCGGTCGGCCACATCCTCGACGTCTGTTCGAGCCTGAGATCGCACACGCTGCTCCAGCTGGGCTCGCCGCCCCTGACCTCGGTACTCGTTAGCCAGCATGTTCCGGGCGGTGACGTACAGCCACGCCCGCTCCTGCGAACGACGCAGCCGGCTCAACCGGCGCCAGCCCGCCAGGAACGTCTCCGCAGCGACGTCCCGAGCGGTTTGCGGATCGCTGCGGCGGGCGGCGAAGTGCAGGATCTCGTCGTAGTACTGCCGGTACAGCGCCTCGAAGCGCTCGCTGTCGCCGCTCATCTCGCGAACCTGCCTGCGTGGTGTCACATCCACTACATGTCCGCCACCCCGTCGAACGTTACCGGTCCGGCAGCCGCCGGCTGGCCAAACCGTAGACGCGGCCGTCGACCCGCCGGACGTCGATCACCTCCATGTTTCGTCCTGATCGGTTGCCCAGGGGCTTTAGGAGGGCTCACCAGCCAGGAGCAGTACGTCGGCGGGGGGGATTTGACGGAGCAACTGTCAATACCTGTGGATCGACCTTGTTCACGCCGCGGTCTCGACTGACGGCGTGTGCGCTCGTTGATCTCTTGGTCGTTCGACGAGCTTGCCGTTGACGAACACCGCGCGGGGGCGCTCGATCGCGGGGTGGGAATGTGCCAGGAGCATAGTTAGTTAACCTAACTAGACTCACGTTTGTGCCAAAGCTCGCCAGGCGACCGACCGCGCGACAACGTTGTCAGCGGTCGGAACTTACGCCCTGGGGTGAGTTGCTGCTGTCAATGTGTCACGACGTGTCCCCAGGAAAGTCTTCGCCGACGGAAGGGGCGACAATTGGCTGTGCCGATTCTCGGATCCTCGGGCGGCGACCGATCAAGGCAAGCGAGGCAGCGGTGGAGACCAACGACGTCGTACAGCTGTCGCAGGAGTTCGCCGCCCTCGGACGGGAGCTTCGCGGACCAGGTGACAACCAGGCCGCGCTGCAGCGCATGGTGCAGCTCGCCGTCAAGCACATCGAGCCGTGCACCGGTGCCAGCATCACCGTCGTCCGTGGCGGTCGGGGCAGCAGTGTGGCCACCTCGGACCCGGTCGCCGCGACGGCGGACGATCTGCAGTACGAGCTGAACGAGGGACCGTGCCTGCGCTCGGCCGAGCGAGACGCAAATTACCTGCTGATCGATGTCAGGGACGACCTGCGGTGGCCGCACTTCAGCGCCGCGCTCACGGAGCACACGCCGTATCGGTGCGTGCTGAGCTACCAGATGATCGCCGGCGACTCGGCGGCGCTGAACCTCTACGCCGAGCGCCCGGGCGCGTACGAGACCGACGACATCGACCTTGCCACCGTGATCGCCGCGCACGCCTCAAGTCTGGTTGCGCTTTCCGAGTCGGAGGACCGGGTCGCCAACCTCGAGACAGCGTTGGAGTCCAACCGCGAGATCGGCGCCGCCATCGGCGTGCTGATGGCCCACCACAAGGTCACCCACGACGAGGCGTTCGCGTTACTCCGCTCCGCAAGCCAGCGCATCCACCGCAAGCTGCGTGACGTCGCCTTCGAAGTTGTCGAGACCGGCACGTTGCCAGAGCTGTCGACCGACTGAAATTCGTTCCGATTCTGTCGGCGGGTCGTGCCACGCTCGAGCTATGCGACTCGCCGGGTACAGACGCGTCCTCGCAAATCGCGGGGCGCGCGTTCCTCTCGTGCTCGGCGTGCTCGTCCGCGCACCGCTTTTTGCGGCCGGCGTGGTCTTGACGCTGCACGTCGTCTCGACGCTTCACCGTAGTTACGGCGAGGCCGGCCTCGTCACCGCCGTCGCGTTCGCGTTCGTGTCGATCAGCGGGCCGTGGCGGGGGCGGCTGCTCGACCGGCTGGGGCTGCGTCGCGTCGTGCTGCCGTCGATGGCCGTGCTGGCGGGGTGCTGGTCCGTGGCGCCGTTCGTCGGCTACTGGCCGCTGTTCGGGCTGTCAGCCATCGCCGGGCTGTTCGCGGTACCGAGCTTCTCGATCATCCGCCAGGCGGTGCTCACGGCCGTGCCCGAGGAAGACCGGCGTGCCGCGCTGGCGCTGGACGGCGTGCTCGTCGAGGTCGCGTTCATGATCGGACCGGTGGCCGGGGTGTTGGCGGCGACCACCTGGCCGACATCCTGGGTGCTCTTCGGCGTCGAGATGTTCGGGGTAGGTGCCGCGGCGCTGCTATGGCTCGCCAACCCGGCGATCACGCCCGAGGCGGCGAAGGCTCGTGAGGCGGTACCGCGTCGACAGTGGCTGCGGACGGGCTTCGTGGCGATCTGCGCGGCCGCGGGCACGGCAACGTTGGTGTTGTCGGGCACCGACATCTCCATCGTGGCGGCGCTGCGGCACTTCGACGCCGCCTCGCTGATCGGTCCGGTGCTGGCGGTCTGGGGGCTGGGCTCGATGGTCGGTGGGTTGATCTATGGCGTGCTGCACCGGCCGATCCCGGCCTACTGGCTGCTTGCGGCGCTCGCCGCGGTGACGTTCCCGATGGCATTCGCACGTGATCCCTGGTGGTTGGGGGTGCTGGCGTTCGTCGCCGGGCTGCTGTGCGCACCCACAGTCACCGCCACCGTCGATCAGCTCAGCCGCCTCGTCCCGGAGGGGGCCCGTGGGGAGGCGCTCGGCTGGCACGGCTCGACGATGACGATCGGGGCCTCGCTCGGCGCGCCGCTCGCCGGCGTGGCGATCGACTGGTGGGGCGTCGGCGGCGGGCTGGTCGTCGTCTCGGCCGCAGGGCTCGCCGTGGCCGTGCTCGGTGCCGCGGCGACGGTCAGGCGGCCCGACCCAGCTCCGGGAGCACGTGTCGCCCCAGCAGCTGCACCTGCTCGTTGACGTCGGGCCCCGCCGGCATGACGTTGAACGCAGTGAACCCGAGCTGTGCGAAAGCCCGCAACTGGTCGACGACGGCCTCCGGTGGGCCGCAGATGACGCCCGGCCGCGGTCTGGCGCCGACCTCGACCTCGACGTTGTAGGCCAGGGTGATCTCGTCGGGGTCGCGGCCGGCCGCACTGGCGGCGGCGCGGATCCGGTCGCGCAGCGCGGGCACCTGGTCGGGCGGCGCGAAGCCGAGTGAGGGAATCCAGCCGTCGGCGAGCTCTCCGGTAACGCGCAGCGCCCGCGGCCCGTACGTGCCCAGCCAGATCGGGATGCGGTGTGCCGGCTTGGGTTCCAGCACGGCGTCCTCGACCCGGTAGCGCTGCCCCGCGAACGTCAGCCGGGGTTGCTGCCACAGGCCACGCATGATGCGGATCGCCTCGTCCATGCCGGTCACCTTTTCTGCGGGTGAGGGCACGCCGAGACCGAATGCGCGGAACTCGTCGTCGGATGAGCCGCCCCCCAGGCCGAGGATCAGCCGTCCGCCGGAGAGGCGGTCCAGTGTCTCGGCCATTTTGGCCACCATTGCCGGTGGCCGGTACGGCACGCCGAGCACTCGGGTTGCGACCTTGATGCGGGACGTCGACGCGGCGATCCAGGTCAGCAGCGTCCATACCTCGTACGGCGAACCAGCAGCAGCCGGATGGTCAGCCGCCGAGACGAAGTCGAAGCCCAGCGCCTCGGCAGTCTTTGCAAGACCGACGGGATCTGCGCCTGATACGTTCACGCCGACCTGAACCCTTGACATGTCAACAACTCTAGGTGACGTGTCAAGTAGTGCTAGGTCCACCATGACTCGGGAGATAGCTCCATCGTCTCCGGCCACCGCGATCCATAGCGTCGAACACGTGCAGGCGATCATCGAGCGTGCGACACAGGTAAAGCCCGCCGTGGCATTGCAGGCGGTGCACAAGAGCTACGGACGCGGCCCGTCGGCGGTGCCGGCGCTGAACGGCGTTGACGTGACGTTTCCTCGGGGCACGTTCACCGCGGTCATGGGCGCGTCCGGATCAGGCAAGAGCACGCTGCTGCATTGCGCGGCTGGGCTCGACCGACCCACGTCCGGGCAGGTGTGGCTCGGCGACACAGACCTCGCCAAGCTGTCCGAGACCCAGCTGACCAAGCTGCGCCGCACCCGGATCGGCTTCGTGTTCCAGGCGTTCAACCTGGTGCCGGCGCTCAACGTCCGGGAGAACGTGCTGCTGCCCGCACGGCTTGCCGGGCGCCGGGTCGACCGGCGCTGGCTGGCCGAAGTGCTGCGCCGGGTTGGCCTCGAGGGCCGGCTGCGCCACCGCCCGGCAGAACTCTCCGGCGGGCAGCAGCAGCGGGTGGCCATTGCCCGCGCGCTGGCCGTCCGGCCCGAGGTGATCTTCTGCGACGAGCCGACGGGTGCGCTGGACTCCCAGACGGCGGCGGGCGTGCTGGACCTGCTGCGCGAGGCGGTCGACAGGGAGGCCCAGACGGTCGTCATGGTCACGCACGACCCCGTCGCCGCGTCGTACGCCGACCGGGTGGTGTGCCTCGCCGACGGCATGGTCGTACATGACGTTCGGGCTCCCGGCGTCACCGCGATCGCCGAGATGCTCGCCGAGGTACCGAGATGGTGACACTCGCGTTGCGGATGCTGCGGCAGCGGCCGACCAGCGTGCAAGCGACGTTCATCGCGCTGTGGTTCGGGGTCGCCGTCGTCACGGCCTGCGGCGTGCTGCTCGAGTCCGGGGTTCGCTATCACGGCACGGCGCAGCGCTATGCCGCCGCGACGGTGCTCGTCGCTGCGGGTGACCTGCGCATAGTCGACGGCCACGGCGGAGACCGCGAGGTCAACCACTTCGCGCTGCCGTCCCGCGGGCACCTCGATGCTGCGCTGCTGCCGCGGGTGGCCGCGCTGCCGGGTGTGCGCACGGCGGTCGCCGACTCCGCGACGCCGGCGCAGGTGCTACCCGCGAGCGGGAACTCCGGGGTGGCCGCGCAGGTGCATCCGTGGGCGTCGGCGGTGCTGGCACCGTTCACGCTGCGGTCCGGCGTCGCCCCCGGCGTCGGCCAGGCGGTGCTGGACGCCGGCACGGCCGCCCGGCTGGGGGCCCACCCGGGCAGCGTCGTGCGGCTACTGCTGCCGAGCGGGGTCAGGGACGTCACGGTGAGCGGTATCGCTGCGACCCCGGGCACGCCGCCCGCCGACCCGACGGTGTTCGTGGCTGCATCGCCCGGCGGACGCGTTGATGTCATCGGCGCAATCGCCGCCCCCGGCGTCTCGACGGCGGCGGTGGCGCATGCCGTCGATGCGCTGCTGCCGCACCCGGCCCGCGACGCCGACGGTGCGTTTCCGCGCGTCTACACCGGCGCAGCGCGCGGCATGGTCGAAACACCTGACGTTGCCCGGGGCAGGGAGCTTGCCATTGCGCTGCCGAGCGTGTTCGGCGGCTGCACGCTGTTCATCGCCGCGCTGGTCATCGCCGGCACAGTCGGCCTCTCTGTACAACAAAGGCATCGCGACATCGCGTTGCTGCGGGCCATCGGCGCAACGCCGCGCCAGGTGCGGCGCATGGTGGTGCGTGAGGCCGCGGTGCTCGCCGTGCTGGCCGGCGCGTCCGGCGTGTGGGGTGGGTTCGCGGCAGTGTGGTGGCTGCGCGATCAGTTCGCCCACCGCGGCATGACCCCGCCGGATTTCGCCGTGCGTGTGTCGTGGGTGCCACCGCTCATCGCCGCCGCCAGCACACTGCTCATAGCGGTCGTAGCCGCCTGGGTGGCGAGTCTTCGGGCGAGCCGCATCCGCCCCACCGAGGCGCTCGTCGAGTCGTCGGTGGAGCGGCGCCGCGGCGGTTGGCTGCGTCTGCTGCTGGGCCTCGTCGCGCTGGCCGGAGGCGTCACGCTGGCGATCGTCACCGAACACACGCGCGGTGACCAGGCCGCGGGTGTGGCGGTCGGTGTGGTGGCCGCGCTGTCCACCGCCGTCTGGTTGATCGCCCCATGGCTGAACCGCTTCGCGGCAGCGCTCGCCGGGACGGGCATGCGAGCCTTCGGCGTCACCGGCCGGCTGGCCGCCGCCAACGCCGCAGCGTCTGCTCGGCGGCTGGCGCCCGTCGTGAGCTCGCTGGTGCTGGCCGTGGGGCTCGGCGGCTCGATGTGGTTCGTGCAGACGTCGATCGCCCACCGCACCGCCGAACAGAGCCGCGCCGGCCTACGCTCCGACTTCGTCGTAACCGGCCCGGGTCTGCCTGCCGGCAGCGTCGCGGCGCTGCGTGACGTGCCCGGCGTGCACGCCGTGACCGGCGTCATCCAGAGCGTCATGCTCTATCGGAGCGAAGGCGGCACCCAGTACACAGCCCAGGGCATCGACGGCTCCCGCGCCACATTCGACCTGGACGTCACGTCGGGCAGCCTCGCCGACCTGCAGTCTGGGACGATCGCGCTCGACCGGCTCACCGCCGAGATCGTGCACGCGCACGTCGGTGGCGAATTCCGCGGGTGGTACCCGGACGGAACGCCGGCCGCGCTGCGCGTGGTCGCCGAGTACTCCCGTGGCCTCGGGTTCGCGGCGGTGACCCTGCCGGCACAGGCGCTCGCTCCGCACACGTCGGGGCTCACGTCGCTG
The DNA here is from genome assembly GCA_046734315.1 of Actinomycetota bacterium. GTDB lineage: Bacteria > Actinomycetota > Actinomycetes > Mycobacteriales > Jatrophihabitantaceae > DASXRA01. The sequence goes on from JBKPQY010000110.1 coordinate 14,754, forward strand.
GCGTTCGTCAGCGCCGATCCGTCGGCCCGGGCCGGCCTTGCCCGGGTGCTCGAGCGGGTAGCCCCGGGAGTGAGCATCGTCGACCGGGCCAACTATGAGGCGGCGCTGGACAAGGACCTCGCCCAGAACGCCTGGGCGAACCAGGTCATCGTCGGCGTCCTGCTGGCCTATGTGGCGATTGCTGCGGTGAACACCCTGGCGATGGCCGCGATGGGGCGCCGCCGGGAGCTGGCCACGCTGCGGCTGGCCGGCACTACGCGCACCCAGATCCTGCGTATGGTGCGTGCCGAGCAGGCGCTGCTGCTGACGGTCGGGCTCATCATCGGCGGCGTCGTCGCAGCCGCGACGCTGGTGCCCATGGTGCGGGGCCTGACCGGGACGGCGACCCCGTACATCCCGCTGACCGGGTGGGCCAGCGTCATCGGCGGCACGGTGCTTCTGGGGTCGCTCGCCACGCTGCTGCCGGTGCGGCGGCTGCTGCGGGTCAACCCGGTCGAGGCCATCGGCGTGCGGGACTGAACAACGCGGGGCTGCCCCCGCGTCGTTCAGGGAGCATGCGGATCTGGCTGCGGGTAGGGACGTTCGTGGTGGTGACCGGCACCCTGGTGGCTCTCGCGGTGTCGGTCGGGAAGGAGAAGGCGCCCACGCCTGTGGGCGGGGGAGTTCAGCTTGTCGCATACACCGGTTGCGCGGACATGCTGTCGCAGCTGCGGCAGCACGCTGCGGCCCACGCCGACCAGCTCGGCTACCGCGTCCTGAACGCCGCCGGTGGGGTTGCGGTCCCGGAGAGCTCCGCCGCCGCTGCCGCCGCTCCCACGGCGCCACAGCACTCGACGACCACCGTGCACGAGCCGGGTGTCGACGAGCCGGACGTGGTGAAGACCGACGGGCGGCGGGTGGTGACCGTGTCCCGCGGCGCGTTGTACGTCGCCGACACGGCCACCCGGCGTATCACGGGACGTGTGCAACTGCCCCGCAATTCGGACGCGTGGTCGCAGGCGTTCCTGCTGATCAGCGGCGACCGCGCCCTGGTGATCGACCCTGCCCCTGGCGACGGAGGCATGGGGCCGATGCCGGCGTGGCCGGCCGGTCAGCTCGTGCTGGTCGATCTGAGCACGCCGAGGGTGCTCGGCACGATGGCGGTCAGCGGCTCGTACGTGGACGCCCGGATGGTGGGCTCGATGGTGCGCCTGGTCGCACGCAGCCAGCCCCGCATCGAGCCGCTTCCGGGGACGAGCAGTGCCATGCGCTCCGCCGTGCAGCGGGCGCCGCTATCCGCGTGGCTGCCCGGCTACCGGATCACCGAGGGCGGCACCACCTCGCAGCGGACGGTGGACTGCGCCGGGGTCAGTCACCCGCGTGACTACACCGGCACGTCCCTGCTGACCATCTACAGCATCGACCTGCCCGGGCACCTCGGCGACATCGCGCCGATCAGCCTGGCCGCAGATGGCGACACCGTCTACGGCACCATGAGCAGCCTGTACGTGGCGAGCAATCCGTACTGGTTCTACACCGTCCCGATCGCGGTGCCGCAGACGCTGGGTGGTGGCGCCGAGCCGAGGCCCGGCGCGCCGCTCGTGCCGCAGCTGCCGCCGCAGCAGACCGAGATCCACCGCTTCGACATCACCGGGTCGGGCCCGCCACGCTATGTCGCGTCCGGTTCGGTACCGGGTCGGCTGCTGAACCAATACGCGCTGTCCGACTACGACGGCTACTTGCGCGTGGCTACCACGAGCGGCGAGGCCGCGACCCAGAGCGCGGTGTACGAGCTGCGCGCCGAGACGCTCACCCGGGTGGGCTCGGTCGGCGGGCTCGGTAAGGGACAGCGCATCTATGCCGTTCGCTTCATCGGTGCGGTCGGGTACGTCGTGACGTTCCGGCAGGTGGACCCGCTGTACACGCTCGACCTGCGCGATCCGACCAGGCCGCGGGTGACGGGGGAGCTCGAGCTCACCGGCTACTCGTCCTACCTCGCCCCCGCCGCGGACGGCCAGCTGATCGGTGTCGGCCAAGAGGCGACAAACGAAGGCCGCACGGTCGGCCTCCAGGTCGCGCTCTTCGACGTGCACGATCCGGCACATCCGCGCCGGCTGGCGCAGCTGATCAAGACCGATTTCCACTCGGCGGCGGAGTTCGATCCGCACGCCTTCCTGTACTGGCCGACGACGGGCACCGCTGTGCTACCCGTCAATTCCTGGACCACCGGCAGCTACACCCAGTCGGCGCTGGTGCTCACGGTCGGCGCGTCGGGCATCGCCGTAGCCGGGACGATCACCCAACCGGGCGCTGCCGGTCCGATGGGTATTACCCGGGCGATGGTGATCGGTGACCAGCTATGGACCGTCTGGGACTCCGGCCTCATGGTGAGCGATCTGGGATCACTCACGGCCGAGGCATGGATAGCGTTCTAGGCCGCCGGATCGCATCTCCCGGCCGGCTTTCTTCCGTTGTGATCTTGGACTTCTGGTCGAATAGCGACCAGAAGTCCAAGATCACGCCGTGCTGAGAGAGCGTTCTAGGCGGCTGGCCGGTCGAGCGTCGCCTCGGCCTCGATGGTGATCGTGACCTTGTCGGCGACGACGACGCCGCCACCCTCGATGGCGGCGTTCCAGCTCACGCCGAAGTCGTGCCGGTTGATGACACCGGTCGCCGTCAGACCCAGCCGGGTGCCACCGTACGGGTCGGCGTGGATGCCGCCCAGCTCGACGGTGAGCGTGACCGGCTTCGTGACGCCGCGGATGGTCAGCTCGCCGTCGACGAGGAAGTTCTCGCCGTGCGGGCGGATGCCGGTGGAGCGGAACGTCATGTTCGTGTGCGTATCGGCGTCGAAGAAGTCGTTGCTGCGCAGATGGGCGTCGCGCTGGTCATTGCCCGTGTTGATGGACCCGAGGTCGATCTCGGCCTCGGCGTGCGACTCCAGCGGGTTGGTCGCGGTGGTGATCGTTCCGGTGAACTTGTCGAACTTGCCGCGCACCTTCGACACCATCATGTGCCGAACCGAGAAACCGATCTCGGTGTGCGCCGGGTCGAGCGTCCACGTTCCCGCGACGTATCCGGGGATCGCGACAACAGTCATTGGGGGCCTCCTACGGTCGATGAACCTCAACGGTTGAGAGCGAAACTACCGCACACCCCCGCGGTATTCCAGATCAGGTGTCGTAGTCCACGACGACCTCGTCGCTGACGGGCGTCGACTGACACGTGAGCACGAAGCCGTCGTCGGTCTCGTTGACGTCGAGGGCGAAATTGCGCCGCATGTGCACTTCGCCCCGGGTGACGCGGGCCCGGCATGTTCCGCAGACCCCGCCTTTGCAGGCGAACGGCAGGTCGGGGCGCACCCGCTGCGCGCCGTCCAAAATGGTGGACGTGCGCGGCAGAGCCACCGTGGTCGCCCGCCCGTCGAGAACGACCGTGACCTGGCTGGCCGGCCCTTGCGGCGCCACATCGGCATGGGTGGTCGGCGGCGGGGCGACGTCCTCGACGTAGAACAGCTCCCGGTGGATCCTGGACGGCGCGACACCGAGCTCGCCCAGCACCTGCTCGGCGTCGCAAACCATGCCGTACGGACCGCACAGCCACCAGTGGCCGACCGCGACCGGGTCGCAGAGGAGCGGCAGTAGGGCGTTCAGCTTGGCAGCGTCGAGCCGCCCCGTGAACAGCTCGACGTCGCGCGCCTCGCGGGAGAGCACGTGGATCAGCTCGATCCGGGCGGGGTAGCGGTCCTTCAGGTCGGCCAGCTCGTCGGCGAACATCACCGTGTCGGATCGGCGGTTGCCGTACAGCAGGGTCACCCGGCCGGCCGGCTGGCATCGCAGGACCGAGGCGGCGATCGACAGCACCGGCGTGACGCCGGAACCCGCGGCGATCAGCACGTGGTGAGCCGGCTCGTCCAGGGTGGGACAGAATCGGCCGGAAGGAGGCAGCGCCTCGATCACGTCGCCCGGCTTCACGTCGTGCACCAGCCAGCTTGAGAGCGCCCCCCCGGCGACCTCGCGTACCCCGATGCGTGGCTGCTCGCCGGCGGCCGCGCAGATCGAGTACGAGCGGCGTGCCTCGCCGCCGTCGATCACCCGCCGGATGGTCAGAGACTGGCCGGGCCGGAACGTGAAGTCGGCCGGCGCTTCAAACGTGATGGCCACCGCGTCGGCGCAGAGTTCGTCGACGGCCGCCACCCGCAGCTTCCGGAACGTGACCACTCAGATCGCCTTGACGTGCTCGAACGGTTCGGCGCAGGCGGCGCACCTGAAGAGCGCCGTGCAGGGAGTCGGGCCGAAACGGGAGACCTCGACAGTGTTCGTCGATCCGCAACGCGGGCAGGGCACCGTATCGCGACGGCCCAGCATGACCGGTACCGCATGGCCTGCCTTCCCGGGCGGGGCAATGCCGTGCTCTTCGAGTTTGCGTCTGCCATCGGCGGTGATCCAGTCGGTCGTCCACGGCGGGTGCAGCACGGTGCGCACGTGCACGTCCGGGAAGCCGGCGTCGTGCAGCCTGGCTGAGACGTCCGCGCGGATGGCAGCCATTGCCGGACATCCCGAGTAGGTCGGGGTGATCTCTACGGTCACGTGCTCGCCGTCCTCGTGGACGCCGCGCAGGATGCCCAGCTCGGCAATCGTGAGCACCGGCAGCTCGGGGTCCAGCACGGTGGCTGCCACAGCGCGCGCGCTCACTGTGCTGCCGCTCGCTACGCGCGAGCCGCCAGCGGGCCCGACGCCCGCAATGCGATACCCGCTCACCACGCCGCTCCCGGATGCGCGCGGGCCACGCTCTGCATCTCGGCGAGCAGGTAGCCCATGGCCTCGGTGTGCACGCCGTCGCGGCCGGCCTTGCCGGCGACCCGCGCCGCCACCGAGACGTTCGGCACCGGCAAGGTCGCCGCTTCGAGTACCTGGCGGATCACCGCGTCGAACTCGTCGCGCCCGCCGGCTGAGTCGAACAGTTCGTCCACATAGGGCCATACCGCGTCCAGGGCGGCGGCCATACGCCGGTGCGAGAGGTCGGTGCCGTCGCCGAGGCGCACTGTCCACGCCGCGGCGTACTCGCGGTGGTAGGCCAGCTCCTTGACGCCCTTGGCGGCGATCGCGGCGAGGACGGGATCCGGGGCGTCGACGAGCCGCTCGAACACCCTGAGGCGCCACGTAGAAAACGCCAGCAGACGCGCGATCTCGTGCGCGAAGTCGCCACGGGGCAGTTCGACTAGGCGAACGTTGCGGAACTCGTGCTCCGCGCGCAGGTAGGCCAGCGTGTCCTCGGTCTCGCCGTCGCCTCGCGCTTGCGCAGCCCGACTGAGCAATAGCCTTGCCTGTCCGAGCAGGTCGAGGGCGAGATTGGCCAGCGCAACCTCGTCCTCGAGCTCGGGTGCGTTGGTGCACCACTCGGCGAGGCGGTGCGACATGATCAGGGCGTCGTCGCCGAGCGCGAGGCATTGCTCGGCGGTTTCCGTACCCGGCGGTACGGAGGTGTCGATGCCGGCCAGCGGGTCGTCGAAGCCCGTGCCGAACGCCCAGTGCGTATGGTCGTTCAGCTCGACGATCGCGTCGTAGGCAGTGGTCATATATGTGGCACGTCCTCGGGGATCTCGTAGAACGTCGGGTGTCGGTACACCTTGTCGCCGCTGGGCGCGAAGAACGGATCCTTCTCGTCCGGACTGGAAGCGGTGATCGCGTCCGAGCGGACCACCCAGATGCTCACGCCCTCGTTGCGCCGGGTGTAGAGATCGCGCGCGTGGTGCAGCGCCATGTCCGGGTCGGCGGCATGAAGCGAGCCGACGTGGACGTGATTCAGCCCGCGCTTGCTGCGCACGAACACTTCCCACAAGTCCCAGATCGCTGCGCCGGTCGACTCGCGCGCCCCCTCCGGGGGCGCACTCGCGGCCGGCCGCTCGCTGCGCTCGCTGGCAAGCTCGCTTCGCTCGCGCCGCGATCGCTCTTCGCGCAAGCGCTCATCGGCGCGTGGTTCAGTCATGGGTGCTCGGCATGGCGCTTTGCTTCTTCGCATGTGCGACCGCGGCCTCGCGGACCCAGGCTCCGTCGTCATGTGCGCGGCGCCGCTGGGCGATGCGCTGCCTGTTGCACGGACCGTCTCCGCCGACGACGCGCTTGAACTCGGCCCAGTCCGGCTGGCCGAAGTCGTGCTGCCCGCGCTCGGCATTCCAGCGCAGTTCCGGGTCGGGCAGCGTGACACCCAGCGCCTGCGCCTGGGGCACGGTCATGTCGACGAAGCGCTGCCGCAGCTCATCGTTGGTATGCCGCTTGATCCGCCACGCCATCGACCGTGCTGTGTTGGGCGAGTCGGCATCGGGCGGCCCGAACATCATGAGGGACGGCCACCACCAGCGGTTGGTCGCGTCCTGCACCATCTCCCGCTGCGCCTGCGTGCCCCGCATCATCGTCAGCAGCAGTTCGTAGCCCTGCCGCTGGTGGAACGACTCCTCCTTGCAGATGCGGATCATCGCCCGGGCGTAGGGGCCGTACGACGAGCGACACAGCGGGACCTGGTTGCAGATCGCAGCCCCGTCGACCAGCCAGCCGATCACGCCCACGTCGGCGAACGTCAGGGTCGGGTAGTTGAAGATCGACGAGTACTTCTGCCGCCCCTCGATCAGCCGCTGCGTCAGGTCGGTGCGCTCGGCGCCGAGGGTCTCGGTCGCCGAATACAGGTACAGTCCGTGCCCGGCCTCGTCCTGGACCTTGGCCAGCAGAATCGCCTTACGGCGCAAGGACGGCGCGCGAGTCAGCCAGTTAGCCTCCGGCTGCATGCCGACGATCTCCGAATGCGCATGCTGGGCGACCTGCCGGATCATCGTCGCCCGGTAGGCGTCGGGCATCCAGTCGCGCGGCTCGATGCGCTGATCGCGCGCGATCGTCTCCTCGAAGTGCTGTTCCGGGGTTTGGTTCACTTTGTCACCAGTGTCAGCACGTCGTACTTCGCGACGGACTCGCCGTTCTGGTTCGTCACGTCGGCGTCCCAGCGGACCTCGCCGTAGTCGGCATCGACGCGCGGCGTGATCTGCTTGGCGGTGAGCGTGACGGTGAGCGAGTCGCCGGGGTTCACCGGAGTCAGGAAGCGCAGGTTCTCCAGCCCGTAGTTCGCGAGCACGGGACCGGGATCGGGGTCGACGAAGAGGCCTGCGGCGAACGACACGATCAGGTAGCCGTGCGCCACACGTCCGTCGAAGAACGGATTGGCGCGTGCCGCGTCCTCGTCCATGTGCGCGTAGAACGTATCGCCGGTGAAGTGCGCGAAGTGCTCGATGTCCTCGAGCGTGACGGTGCGCGGCCCGGCCACCACGCTGTCACCGATGCGCAGTTCGGCAAGCGACTTGCGGAACGGGTGGACGCCTTCGGCCCGCGCCGCGCCTGCCACCCAGCGGTTCGTCACGGTGGAGAGGACCCGAGGTGTGGCCTGGACGGCCGTGCGCTGCATGTGGTGCAGCACGCCGCGGATGCCGCCCATCTCCTCGCCGCCGCCGGCGCGCCCCGGGCCTCCGTGCACCAGCATCGGCAGCGGCGAACCGTGCCCGGTCGACTCGGCGGCGTCGTCACGATCGAGCACGAGTAGCCGTCCGTGCCACGGCGCCACGCCCAGGACCACGTCGCGGGCGAAGTCCGCATCGGCACTGACGATCGAACCGACCAGGCTGCCGGCGCCCCGGGCGGCCAGGGCGATCGCGTCGTCCGTCGACCGGTACGGGATGAGCGTGGACACCGGTCCGAACGCCTCCACCTCGTGCGGCTCGGCGCGGTCGGCCGGCGCCTGCAGCAGGATCGGCGACAGGAACGCGCCGCGCTCGGGGTCGGCGTCGACCACGTCCACGCGCTCCGGGTCGCCGAAGACGACACGCGCGCTGTCCATCAGGGCCTTGAGCGAGCGACGCACCTCTTCGCGCTGCTCCAGGCTGGCCAGCGCGCCCATGCGCACCTCGGGGTTGAGCGGGCTGCCGACCACGACACGCGCCAGCCGGGCTGACGCCGCGGCGGCCACGTCGTCGACTAGCGATGCCGGCACCAGTGCGCGGCGGATGGCGGTGCACTTCTGCCCGGCTTTGACCGTCATCTCGGTGACGAGTTGCTTGACATAGAGGTCGAACTCGGGGGTTCCCGCCACGGCCTCCGGGCCGAGGATCGAGCAGTTCAGCGAGTCGGCCTCGGCGTTGAACCGGACCGCCCGCTGGACGATCGTGGGGTGGGTGCGCAGCCGCTGCGCGGTGGACGCCGAGCCGGTGAATCCGACGAGGTCCTGGTCGGCCAGGTGATCGAGCAGGTCGCCGGCACTGCCGCAGATCAGCTGGATCGACCCGTCGGGCAGCAGCCCCGAGGCGATGATCAGCTCGACGAGCTTCTCGGTGAGGTAGGCGGTCTGCGAGGCCGGCTTGATCAGCGATGGCACTCCGGCCAGGAACGCCGGCGCGAACTTCTCCAGCGGGCCCCACACGGGGAAGTTGAACGCGTTGATCTGGACGGACACGCCGCGCAGCGACGTGCAGATGTGCTGGCCGACGAATGTGCCGCCCTTGCCGAGGGGTTCCACGTCCCCCTCGACGTACACCGTGTCGTTCGGCAGCTCACGGCGCCCCTTGCTGCCGTAACTGAAGAGCACGCCGATGCCGCCGTCGACGTCGAACTTGGAGTCTCCCAGCGTCGCACCGGTGCGCGCAGACAGGGCATACAGCTCGTCGCGATGCTCACGCAGCCCCGAAGCGAGTGCCTTGAGCAGAGCGGCGCGCTGATGAAACGTCAGCTCCCGCAGCGCCGGACCGCCGGTTCGGCGCGCGTAGTCCAGTGCGGCGGCCATATCGACGCCGGACGACGAGATGCGGGTGATCTCCTCGCCCGTCACGGCATCGGAAAGTGGCACGCCCTCGTCCGCCGGCGTGAACCAACGGCCCTGGACATAGCTGCGCAACATCAGATTGCCTCCACCAGCATTGCGACACCCTGGCCGACTCCCACGCACAGCGTGGCCAGCCCGCGCCGAGCGCCCTCGCGTTCCATACGTCCCAGTAGGGTGATGACCAGCCGGGCTCCTGAGCAGCCCAGCGGGTGGCCCAGCGCGATCGCGCCGCCGTCGGCGTTGACGATGTCCTCGTCCAGCCCGAGGCGGCGGATCACCGCGATGCTCTGCGCGGCGAATGCCTCGTTCAGCTCGACCGCCCCGATCGCGGTGAGCGGCCAACTGGCCCGGGTGAGCACTTTCTCGGTCGCGGGCACCGGGCCGAGTCCCATGAGGTGCGGCTCGACACCGGCGCTCGCGCTTGCGACGACCCGCGCCCGCGCCGCCAGGCCGTGCTGCTCGACCGCCGACTCGCTGGCCACGACGATTGCGGCCGCGCCGTCCGACAGCGGTGAGGACGACCCGGCGGTGACGATGCCGCCGGGCCGGAACGCCGGGCGCAGTGCCGCGAGTTTCTCGAACGACGTGGACGGGCGCGGCCCCTCGTCCACCTTGAGGTCGGCGACCGGGACGATCTCGGCGGCGAGCCGCCCGGCTTCGGTGGCGGCCACGGCACGCTGATGACTGCGCAGCGCGAACACATCCGAGTCCTCGCGGGTGATGCCGTCGAGGGTGGCCACCTCCTCGGCCGTCTCGCCCATCGACAACGTGGTGAGGGCGTCGAAGCGGGGGTTGGTGAACCGCCACCCGAGCGAGGTGTCGGACACCTCGCCCGGACGTGCCCAGGGCGTGCCCGGCTTGGTGATCACCCACGGGGCTCGCGTCATCGACTCGACGCCGCCGGCCACCACGACGTCGGCCTCGCCTGCCCGGATCGCTTGCGCCGCAGCGGCGATCGCGGTGAGTCCGCTCGCGCAGAGCCGGTTCACCGTGTAGCCGGGGACGTGCGGCGGCAGCCCGGCGAGCAGTGCCGCCATGCGAGCGACGTTGCGGTTGTCCTCTCCGGCCTGATTCGCCGCGCCGAGGATCACCTCGTCGACGGTTTCCGGGTCGACGGCGCAACGGCGGCCTACCTCGCCGACCACGAGGGCGGCCAGGTCGTCCGCCCGCACGTCGGCCAGCGCGCCACCGTAGCGGCCCAGCGGGGTGCGGACCCCGTCCACGAGAAACGCTTCCGGCATGTGGCCGTCCCTTGATATGCGGCTGCAGATTCGACATTATTCTGACCGACCATTCAGTAAGTAATCAAGGAGCTCGCCAATGACGGACCCGGTCGCCGCAATGCTGGCGGCGGACCGCGCGTCCCGCGATCTGGGCATCGACCTCGTCGAGTCCGCGCCGGGAAGGGCTACGGCGCGCATGGCGGTGACCGGCGCCATGGTGAACGGCCACGGGCTGGCGCACGGCGCCTTCGTCTTCGCGGTCGCCGACACAGCATTCGCTTGCGCCTGCAACAGCCATGGACCGGTCACCGTCGCGGCAGGCGCCGAGATCACATTCGTCGCGCCCGTACGACAGGGCGACGAACTCGTCGCCGAGGCCGTCGAGCGCACCCGGTACGGCCGCAACGGCATCTACGACGTGACCGTACGCCGCGGTACGGAAGTCGTCGCGGAGTTCCGCGGCCGCAGCAGGACTGTGGGTGGCCCGGCATGACGGTGCTGGACGCCGCCGAGCGGATGACCCGCGAGGAGCTCGTCAAGCTGCAACTCACCCGCTTGCAGGACACGCTGTATCACGCGTACGAGCAGGTGCCGCATTACCGCGCCGCGTTCGACGCAGCGGGCGTGCATCCGAGTGACCTCCACACGCTAGCCGACCTGGCTCATTTCCCCTTTACCACAAAGGCCGATCTGCGGGACAACTACCCATTCGGGATGTTCGCCGTGCCGGCCGACCAGGTGCGCCGCATCCACGCGTCGAGTGGCACGACGGGCCGTGCCACGGTCGTCGGGTACACGCAGGCGGACCTCGACACGTGGGCCGACCTGATGGCCCGCTCGATCCGGGCCGCGGGCGGGCGTCCCGGGATGAGGGTCCATGTGGCCTACGGGTACGGCCTGTTCACCGGCGGCCTCGGCGCCCACTACGGCGCGGAGCGGCTCGGCTGCACGGTGATTCCGGTATCCGGTGGCATGACGGCCCGCCAGGCGCAGCTGATCAACGACTTCCGCCCCGAAGTCATCATGGTCACGCCCACATACCTGCTGACGCTCATCGACGAGTTCGAACGGCAGGGCATCGACGCGCGCAGCACCTCACTACGTGTCGGCATCCTGGGCGCCGAACCGTGGACCGAGCAGATGCGCGACGAGATCGAGCAGCGTCTTGCCATCGACGCGCTGGACATTTATGGGCTGTCCGAGGTGATGGGACCCGGGGTCGCGCAGGAGTGTGTCGAGACCAAGGACGGCCTTTCCGTGTGGGAGGACCACTTCTATCCCGAGGTGATCGATCCGGCGACGGGCGACGTGCTTCCCGACGGTGAGCGGGGCGAGCTGGTGTTCACCTCGCTCACCAAGGAGGCGATGCCGATCGTCCGCTACCGCACGCGTGACCTGACCCGGCTGCTGCCCGGGACGGCCCGGCCGGCGATGCGCCGGATGGAGAAGGTGACCGGCCGCACGGACGACCTGATCATCCTGCGCGGGGTGAACGTGTTCCCCACGCAGATCGAGGAGCACGTACTGGGAACGCCCGCGTTGTCGCCGCACTTCCAGCTCGTGCTGCGCCGCCCGGAGCGGCTGGACGAGATGATCGTTCGCGTCGAGGCCCGCGCGGACGTCGACACCGCGCAACGTGCGGCGGCCGGCGCAAAGCTCACCGCTGCCGTCAAGGACAGCGTCGGCGTGACGGTCCAGGTCGAGGTCGTCGACCCGGACACGCTCGAGCGGTCGGTCGGCAAGCTGCGCCGCGTGATCGACCAGCGATGACGATCGTCAGGCGCGGCCGGCCGGGGTATGACGTCGACTCGCTGCTCGCCGTTGCCGTCAAGGTCTTCAACGAGAAGGGCTACGACGGCACGAGCATGGACGACGTGTCGCGCCGCCTGGGCCGCACGAAGTCGGCGATATATCACCACGTGACGGGCAAGCAGGAGCTGCTGCGGCTTGCCCTCGACCGCGCGCTGGACGCGCTCTTCGCGGTGACCGACGAGCCCGGCTTTCGCTCCGGACGGGCGATCGAACGGCTGGAGTACCTGGTGCGCCGCAGCGTCCAGGTGCTGGCCGACGAGCTGCCTTACGTCACGCTGCTCTTGCGGGTACGGGGCAATACCCGTGTCGAGCGGGCGGCGCTGGCCCGACGACGCCGCTTCGACGTCATCGTCAGCGCCTTGGTGGCCGAGGCGGAGGCCGAGGGCGACGTGCGTCCCGACGTCGATCCCGCGATTACAGCCAGGCTGCTGTTCGGCACGGTCAACTCGCTCATCGAGTGGTATCGCCCGCGCGGCGCGCTGCCGGCCGACAAGCTCGCCGACGCCGTCGTCAAGGTGGCCTTCGAGGGGCTGCGGGTCCGCACCTGACAATTCGGTATTTGCGCTCGCGGAGGCGCGTGATCGGGCGATCGAGCCGTTCTCGCTCAGCGATATCTGCTGTGCCGTTGCACGTGGCAAGCTGAGGGGTATGAGCCTTCCCGCCGGCATCCCCAGCGAAATGTTCATCGACGGCAAGTGGAGCGCCGGTTCGGGCGGCGTGCTGCCGGTACTCGACCCCTCGACCGGGGACACCATCGCCCAGGTGCCCCGCGCCGGCGACGATGACGTGGCACGTGCCGTCGAGGCGGCGGCCGCGGCCTTGCCGTCGTGGTCGGCCACGGCGCCTCGCGAACGCGGCGAGGTGCTGCGCCGCGCGTTCGAGCTGATGATCTCTCGACGTGAAGAGATCGCGTACGTGATGAGCTTGGAGATGGGCAAGTCCCTCACCGACTCACGGGCAGAAGTGACCTATGCGGCCGAGTTCTTCCGCTGGTTCAGCGAGGAGGCGGTGCGGGTCGGCGGTGAGTTGCGCACCGCGCCCTCCGGTGCGAACCGCATATTGACCTTTCGCAAGCCGGTGGGCGTGTCGCTGCTGCTGACGCCGTGGAACTTCCCGGCCGCGATGGCCACCCGCAAGATCGGCCCGGCGCTCGCCGCGGGCTGCACGGTGATCCTCAAGCCGGCACACGACACACCGTTCACCGCGCTCATGCTGGCCGCGGTGCTGGCCGACGCCGGGGCGCCGCCCGGGGTCGTCAACGTGCTCACGACCGACCACCCGGGTGACTTCGTGACGGCCGCCCTGTCGGACGCGCGCGTGCGCAAGCTGTCGTTCACCGGCTCGACCGGTGTGGGCAGTCAACTGCTGAAGCAGGCCGCAGACCGCATCGTCAACTGCTCGATGGAGCTCGGCGGCAACGCTCCGTTCGTCATTCTCGACGACGCCGACCTGGACGCCGCCGTCGACGGCGCGATGCTCGCCAAGATGCGCAACGGCGGGCAGGCGTGCACGGCGGCCAACCGCTTCCTCGTTCAGGAGCGCGTCGCCGCGGCCTTCGCCGACCGGCTGGCCGCGCGGATGGGCGCGCTGCGTCTCGGGCCGGGCACGTCGGAGGACACCCAGCTCGGCCCGATGATCACCGAACACGCGGTCGACGGCATCGCGGCGAAGGTGGAGGAGTCCGTGGCGGCGGGCGCCGTCGCGGTGATCGGCGGGTTGCGGCTCGATCGGCCCGGCTTCTACTACCCGGCGACGGTGCTGACCGACGTACCCCGACAATCTCCCGTCGCCACCGAGGAGATCTTCGGGCCCGTCGCGCCGCTCATTACGGTGCGCGACGACGATGATGCGGTCGCCGTCGCCAACGCCACCGAGATGGGGCTGACCGGATACGTCTACACCGGCGACCTCGCGCGCGGGCTGCGCGTCGCCGAGCGGCTCGAGGTGGGGATGGTCGGCCTCAACCGCGGCCTGGTGTCCGATCCCGCCGCGCCCTTCGGCGGCGTCAAGGAGTCGGGCATCGGCCGCGAGGGCGGCTTCGAGGGCATCGACGAGTACCTCGAGACGCAGTACGTCGCCACGAACTGGTGAAGTACCTCGACGGCGCCGCCGTCCGCGCGGCCATCCCGCTGGTGGACGCGATCGGCGCGCTGCGCGCCGGCCTGGCCGAGGGAGCACCGCCGCAGCCGGTCCGCACATCGACTTCCTGGACGGGCGGCGAACTGCTCGTCATGCCCGCGGAGGCGGGCGCCGTCGCGGGCGTCAAGCTCGTCACGGTCGGCCATGGTCCCGTGCGTGTCCAGGGCGTCTACGTGCTGTTCGACGCGGCGACGCTCACGCCGCTGGTCGTGGCCGACGCGGTGGCGTTGACGCTGATCCGGACGGCCGCGCTGTCCGCTCTGGCCACCGACCTGCTGGCGCCGGCTGCCGCGTCGCGGCTCGCCGTGATCGGCACCGGACCGCAGGCGCGCGAACACGTGGCGGCAATCCGGGCGGTGCGCCCCATCTCGTCGGTCACTGTCGTCGGCCGTAGTCCGGCGAAGGCCGCGGCGTTCGCGGCGTCAGTGGGAGCGACCGTCGGATCGGATGTGTCGAATGCCGACGTCGTCTGCTGCTGCACGACATCGGCCACGCCAGTGGTCGACGCGGCCGGCCTCGCCGAACGCGCTCACGTGAACGCGATCGGCGCGCATCTCCCCGATCATCGCGAGGTGGCCGCCGATGTCGTGGCGTCGTCGTTCGTCGTGGTGGATGACGCCGAGGCGGCCCGGCACGAGGCGGGTGACCTGATCATGGCAGTCGCCGAGGGCGCGGCCCACACGTCGGTGTTCGACATCGATCTGGCGGCGATCGTGCGCGGTGAGGCGATTCCGCCGTCCGGGGGCAGGACCCTGTTCAAGTCCGTCGGCTTCGGCCTGGCCGACCTGCTCGTGGCTCGGGTAGGAATCCCGGCAATCGCCCGGGATTAGTTCAAGGTCGACGAAATCTCGCGTACCGTCGTGCAACTAGCCGCAAGTAACGATGGACCGTCTACCGTACCGAGCCTCACAGTCCACTCAAAGTGTTGACTTGGGTGAAATCTGTGCGTAACGTTTCGCCGCGCGTGCTCTCCGTGACTTTCGGGCGCGCGTACGTCGAGGAGGCCGGGATGCGTTTGACCCAGCAGACGCCACGGCTCGCAGAGGTCTCCGGTTCTTCCATCTGCACGTGGCTGTGCCGCGAACACGTTGTGCCCCGATTTAGTCCATTTCCCCTGTAGCTCCGATCGAGAGGACAGGACCCCTATGCGTCGCAGGACAAGTCCGTTGGCCGCCGCGGCCGCGGCATTCATCGTCACCGGCGGATGCGTCGCGCTGACAGCGACCGCGGCCAGCCCCGCGCCGGCTGCGCAGTCGGCCACGCCGGTCTACCTGGACACGCACTACCCGTACTCGGTGCGCGCGGCGGATCTGGTCTCGCGGATGACGCTGGCGGAGAAGGTGGCTCAGTTGCACACCAACAACGCGCCGGCGATCCCGCGGCTGGGAGTGCAGCAGTACACGTACTGGTCGGAGGGGCAGCACGGGGTCAACACCCTGGGCGCGAACACCAACCCGGGCAGCGCCTCGGGAGGAGTGCACGCCACCAGTTTCCCCACCAATTTCGCGTCCACGATGACCTGGGACCCGCAACTGGTCTATCAGGAGACCACTGCGATCTCGGATGAAGCGCGCGGCTTCCTGGACAAGTCGTTGTGGGACACGGGCCAGAACAACATCGGGCCCTCGCCTGCGGATTACGGCTCGCTGACCTACTGGGCGCCGAATGTGAACCTGGACCGCGACCCTCGATGGGGCCGCACCGACGAGTCCTTCGGCGAGGACCCCTACCTCATCGGGCAGATCGCCGGCGCGTTCGTGAACGGCTACCAGGGCCAGTCGATGTCGGGCTCATCCGAGACGGGCTATCTGAAGGTGGCCTCGACAGCCAAGCACTATGCCCTGAACAACGTCGACAACACCCGGGACCGTGACTCGTCGAACGCCACGGACGCGAATATCCGCGACTACTACACGGCCCAGTTCCGCGACCTGATCGAGAACGCCCACGTCTCCGGGTTGATGACCTCGTACAACGCGGTCAACGGCACCCCGTCTCCGGCAAACACCTACACCGCCAACGAACTCGCGCAGCGCACATACGGCTTCGGCGGCTATGTAACGAGTGACTGCGGCGCGGTCGGCGACGTATACAACAGCGGCGCCCACAACTGGGCCCCACCGGGCTGGACGACCAGCTCCTCGGGCGGCACGACCACCTGGACCAATACCACCACCGGCGTCCAGGTGCCCGGCGCGGCCGGCGGGCAGGCGTACGCGCTGCGGGCGGGCACCGATGTCAACTGCACCGGTGCCGAAGCCACCCTGCCCAACATCGAGGCGGCTATCAACGCGGGCGTCTTGTCACAGTCAGTCATCGACACCGATCTGGTGCACCTGTTCACGGTGCGGATGGAGACCGGCGAGTTCGACCCGCCGTCGAGCGTTCCCTACACCAAGATCAGCAAGGACATGATCCAGAGTTCCGCCCACCAGTCGCTGGCTCGCCAGGTCGCGGACAACGCGATCGTGCTGCTGAAGAACGACAATCTGACCGGCACGGGTCATCCGCTGCTGCCCGTCGACGCCGCCAAGCTGAACCACGTGGTGATCGTGGGCAACCTCGCCAACACGGTCACCCTCGGCGGCTACTCCGGCGATCCGTCGCTGCAGGTCAATGCCGTCCAGGGGATCGAGGCCGCGGTCCGGGCCGCCAATCCGAGTGCCGTCGTGACGTTCGACGCCTGCGGCACCTCCACCTCATCGACCACCGCGGCTTCCTGTTCTGCCGCGACCACGCAGGCGATGAAGACCGCCGACCTGGTGATCGCGTTCGTGGGCACGGACCTGAATATCGCGAGCGAGGGCCGCGACCGCGCGAACATCGCCATGCCGGGCAATTACAGCTCGCTGCTCTCCCAGGTGACCGCATCCGGGAATCCGCACACCGCGCTGGTCGTCCAATCCAACGGCCCGGTCGACATTTCCGCCGTCGAATCCAGCTTCCCGGCGATCCTGTTCAGCGGCTACAACGGCGAATCCCAGGGCAGCGCCTTGGCCGACGTGCTCACCGGCGCCCAGGACCCGTCCGGGCACCTGGACTTCACCTGGTTCAAGAACGACTCGCAGCTGCCGGCCATGGAGAACTACGGGTTGACCCCGTCTGAAACCGGTGGACTTGGCCGCACGTACATGTACTTCACCGGCACGCCCACCTACCCGTTCGGCTACGGCCTGTCTTACAGCCAGTTCGCATTCGGAAACATTCAGATCTCCCCGAAGAGTCCGACCCCGGACGGGGACGTGACCGTCAACTTCAATGTCACCAACACCGGCACCACGGCCGGCGCGACTGTCGCAGAGCTTTACGCCGCGCCCCAGTTCACTGTCCCGGGCGTGGAGCTGCCGAAGAAGCAGCTGGTGGGATTCGAGAAGACCCAGGTTCTGGCGCCGGGTCACAGCCAGCACATCAGCGTGACCGTTCCGGCGAGCAGCCTTTCGCGGTGGGATGAGAACGACCTCAAGCAGGTGGTCGACCCAGGCAACTACCAGTTCCAGGTCGCCACGGACGCTAACGACGTCGTCGGCTCGGGCACCGTGACGATCGCCGGCACGATCACCCCGAAGGTTCAGTACGTCACCGTCCAGCCCGAGCAGACCACCTTCAAACCCGGCGACAAGCTCGACCTCACCGGAAAGAACCCGTGGATCGCCGACGACACCAACGCCGCTCTGGAACAGCCGCACGCCACCGCGGACAACATCGTCGAGGCGGTCAACAACGACCAGTCATTCGTCAACCTGAAGACCGCGAAGGTGAGCTACGCCAGCAGCAACCCCTCCGTTGCCACCGTGTCGTCGACGGGCACGGTGACCACGATCGCCCATGGGGCCACGCAGATCAGCGTCACCGTGAACGGCGTCACGGGCACCACGCCCGTCGTCGTCAAGCAGCCGTTCAGTCTGAGCGCGCCGTCGGTGGTCCAACCCGGCAGCACCGTCACGGCAACCACCACGCTGCCGAACGCCAGCAGTCAGCCGCTGTCCAACGTGACGATGGTCCTGACGGCACCCGCCGACTGGACCGTATCGGCGGCGACGCCCGCCACGTTCGCGAGCGTGGCTCCGGGTCAGACGGCAACCACGACCTGGACGATCACGGTTGCCTCGACTGCCAAGTCGGGCAGCAATGAACTCGACGCCACGGCGAGCTTCACAGACGCGAACGGCCGAACGAGCGTCGCGGACAACGCACAGATCTCCATTCCGTACGACTCGCTCGCCGCGGCCTTCGACAACCCCGGAATCAGTGACGACGCCAATCCGGGTGCCGGCAACCTGGACGGGGGCGGCAACAGCTACTCCGCACAGGCGCTCGCCGCTGCCAGTCCGTCCGTGACCCCCGGAGCCACGATCGCGCACGACGGCCTGACGTTCACCTGGCCATCGGCAGCGCCGGGAACGGACGGCAACGTGGTCGCCGGTGGCCAGACCTTCGCGGTATCAGGCTCGGGAACGACTCTCGGCTTCTTGGGCACAGGTGATTACGGAACCGCATCCGGTACGGGCACCATCACGTACACCGACGGCAGCACCCAGTCGTTCACGCTGGGCTTCGCCGACTGGTGGTCGAATGCCGCCGTATCCGGGGGAGACATTCTCACCTCGGCCACGTATATCAATGGTCCCGGAGGGCGACAGAACCAGCGGGTGAGCGTCTACTACTACGGCGTCCCGTTGCAGGCGGGCAAGACCGTGCAATACGTCACCCTGCCGAACATCAGCCAGGGAGCCAACGTCGGCGCGACAGCGATGCACGTCTTCGCCGTGACTACCGGTTAGTCGGGTTCCGCGAGCCCGTGGCCGGTGCGGCGCCATCTTGGTAGCGCACCGGCCGCGGCGATCAACGGGTGGTGTTGCAGATACCTCGTCGCCAGCCGTCTTCGACGAGCGTCCACAGTGGACAGCCGGGTATCACGCCTACCTCAGTCGTCGTTCGCCCCGCTGCGTGACTTCGCGACCTCCTGTTTCAACGCCGGCGGGATGGGTCGGTGGGTGGTGGCCTGCCAGTCGATCTGCTCGAGTATCGGGCCTTGGGTGTCCTCGCCGTTGGGCATGGCCCGGGATTGTTCCTTCAGGGCCTTCGTCGCTGCGGTCTGCGGGAGATCGGCGACTCGTTCGCTGATGAACGACGGGTCGGCGGCGGGGGTGAAGGGGGTCAGGTCGGCCGCGGTCAGCTGAGACGCCCGGTCCTTGTTCTGGAACAGGTCATACAACGGCCGAGCGTCTTGGTCGTACGACCACAGTGCGGGAAGGCCGAGGATCAACTCCATGGTGCGGAGCTGATCCAGCCGCGGCGGCTCATCGGATATCACCATGCGCTCCCTGCGCCATCCGACCTCATTCGTGGCGCACCCACCGGACGGCAGATCTGCCGTCCGCAAATTCCTCGGCCGTGAATTCAGATTCAGTCAGTCGTGGCCCGGGAGTCGGTTGTAGACCGACACGTAGCTGACGGTCATGGTGCCGCCCGACGTCGTCTGATCGCTGGGGGAGGTGCATTGGCAGACGCCGTTGGGGAAACCACCGCCGATGGCGAGGTCGAAGATGATCGAGTAGCCGTGGTCGACCGCTGCGGTCCATGCCGCTTGATCCACTTGGCTCTGGTTCACCTGGAAGAACTGACGCCCGTCGAGGTACCAGCGAATCTGCTCGGCGCTGGGATTGGTTCGATCCACGATCACCGTATAGGTGTGGAAGCCGGTCTGGCAGCCCGGGCATGTCAGCAGTCCGCTCGAGATCCCGGTGAACTCGTGGCAGGGCCCGAGTGTTCCGTCGGGATTGGACTGGGTGAGGTTGCCGCAGTGGAACGTCCCGGAATGGTCGTTGAGGGCGTTCACGTCCTCGAGGATGTCGATCTCTCCGGTCCCGGGCCAGTCGCCCGGGCCGAGCATCCAGAACGCCGGCCAGTAGCCGAGCCCGACGGCGGGATTGGGCTGCCGAATGGAGGCGGTTACGGCCATCTCGCCGCCCGCCGGTGCCCCGAAGTCGCTGCCGATCGTCTGGATGCGCCCGGACGTCCACGACTGGCCGTGACCCAGTGCCGTGATGTCAAGATTCCCGTTGCCGTCCAAGTGAACGTTGCTGGTCGAGTTGGTCATGGTCTCGATCTCGCCCGTGCCGAAGATCCCCGTCCCGGTGTTGTACTTCCAGACGGACGTGTCGACTCCGCTGTCGGCGGCGCCGTTGAAGCGGTCGGTCCAGACCCTCGACCAACCCGCGCCGCCAGGACCAGCGGGCCCGGCGGCCTGCTCCGCCGACAAGGCCGCGGCTGCGGGCGGCACCGCTATGACCCCGGCCAGCAGGACGGCCACTGCGCCGATTCGCCCGTGCGTGAGTCTCATCATCGCTACGACTCCCTTTTCGCCTTCAGTCGCCGGGAACGCGAGCAGAGTGCTAAGGGGGGTGGAGCGAGCCGAGCCTCGGAGGCGGGCCGGATCAGGGCCGGCCCACGGTGTTCGAGGTCTACGCGTGTCGCTCACATCCCAGTGCGGGGCGGGCTACCGAATCGCCCGCCTTGCGGGTAATTGAGCGTAGGCGTGCGTCCCCCCTCTGTGTCAAGGCAATCCACGTGAACTGCCGAGCTGCGGGGCTCCGCGAACCCCGACCGTGTCGTTCTCGTCTCACTGGTTCACACCGCTGAACAGAGTGGCAGTAGCCCTCGTGACCGATTGACGTGACCACTCTCATTGCGAATCGCGATTAGATCGCGGCTGCTCGGCGAACGTCACCTGCAACCGTTCGGGATCGTCCACGGGGGAGTGATCGCGACGCTGATCGACTCGGCCACCTTTGGGCCGCATACCTCCGCCTCCCCGACAACACCGGACTGGTCAACGTGGATCTCAAGCTCAACTACCTGAGGGCCACCACGACCGGCCGCGTGACGGTGCACAGCCGGTGCCTGCGAGCGGGGCGGCAGCTCAGCTACGCCGACGCGAGAGTCGTCGATGACCAGGGCGTTCTCGTCGCACACGGGGCATCCACGCTCATGGCCACGTCGGGGACCGGCCTGCAACTCGGCGTTCCGAAGTTCCTCGGAGTCTGATCGCGTGATCGAGCTGCTGTGCGGAGGTCAACGGCGGCGCGGCGACGATGCCGCCCGGGTCACATTGAGAATCGCAGTCCGAGAGGGAGGCGGACACCCGTCGGTGTCCGCCTCGTCGTCTCTTCCGGTGGTTAGCTGATGATCGTGTCGCAGTACGTCAGATCCGGGAAGACGCCGGTCGACGGGCAGGTTGCCGTCTGTGCGAACTGGTCCACCCCTCCGAGGTTGTCGGAGCCGACGCCGTAGTTGATCGCTCCGCCGTCCGACGAGAACCACGGGTAGATGCAGTACGGGCCGCCGTACGCTGTGCAGTCGGTGGGGCCGACGAACGAGTTGCCGAGCACCTCGGCCTTCCCGCCGGTATCCGAGACCGCGGCCCAGTGCTGCTGGTGTGAGCCGTCGCCGAAGGTTGCGTCGAAGATCCGGATCGGCCGGAAGCCGGCCCAGTTGTCGTTGTTGAACGAGCCGCAGAACGTCTGGCCGGGAACGCAGAACTGGCCGGGATGGTCGCCGTAGAGGTCCGAGTGGCCGATTTCCCAGACGAATGCCATCGGCGTGTCCCACACGCCGCCCCAGTCGAGCGCATTGCCGATCTCCTGCGTGCTGAACTCCGGAGTCAGCGGGCCGTCCTTCGGGCTGATGAGCACGAGCACGCTCGAGGTCTGTCCGCTCGTCTCGTCCGTGACCTGCTCCTGGTAGGGCGAGCTCGAGCCGGGCGCCCAGATGTGGACGTCGACGATGTCAAGGGCGTGCATGACGAACGGCGCCTTTCCCCCAGCGTCCGTGAGCATCCCGTTGAACGCGGCCGGCTCGGCGATCCCCTTTCCCTGCTTCGCCAAGGTCCAGACCGGCGAGCACGCCGTGTAGACGTTGGGCGCGTGCACTACGGAGAAGCTTCCGGTTGACCCGCAGTTCTTGGTGAAGGAGTCGGGATAGAACTGCAACTCCAGGAACCCCTCCTGGCCGATCTTGTGCGGGTTCGAGTCCTTGACCGTGCCTCCGAACCAGAACGTCGGCCCGACGCTCGATACCGGGAACGTCCCGTCTGCCGGCAGTTGCACGCGCCACGTGATGTTCTGCGCGGAGCGCGCCGCCGATGAGACCGGATCGAGCTCGGGCTCGTCGTGACCCGTGCACCCCGGCGTGTAGGAGTCGTACCAGTCCTCGGTCAAACCGCCAGGGACGTGCGCCAGACAGGCGGCGGTGCTCGCACCCGATGTTCCCGAGATGACCGTTCCCGCGCTGCTCCTCGTGTCCGCGGCGGCGGGAGACACACTCAGCCCGAGCACGACCGCGGAGACTGCCGCAACCGAGGCAAACCTGATTCCAGTCATCTGCTCTCCTCACGGGGGTGCCGGCACGGAGCCGTCACCAGCTATAGACGTGGAGCGGATCTATCCGCGGAATTACGCCCGCGCCGACATCTGCGTCAAGTGCCCGCAAAGCCCTCCCGCCGGTGCGCAGCCGCAGCAGCACATCACGCGCTGGGTTCTAAGACGACCCCGTGCATCCGGACTTGCGCAGAGCGGGAACAACTGGAGCCCACTGTCGATTGAGTCAATCAGACTCAATTTCTCGGAGGACACATGAGCAAGACGCTGCGGCTGCCGGTGTTGTCGCTGCCCGAAATTGTCGTGCTACCAGGCATGGTCGTTCCGGTCGAACTGGACGAAATGGCCCGGGCGACCGTTGACGCCGCGCAGGCGAGCGCCGACGACCAGTTGCTGCTCACTCCGCGCCTGCCGGACCGCTATCCGGCATATGGCGCTGTCGCGACGATCGAGCAGGTGGGCCGCCTGCCGGGCGGCGCGCCCGCCGTGGTGCTACGCGCTACCGCACGGGCGCGCATCGGCAGCGGCGTCACCGGACCGGGTGCCGCCCTGTGGGTCGAGGCCGAACTGGTCGAGAACCCCGTGCCGAGCGAGCAGGTGCGCAAGCTGGCGACCGAGTTCAAGGCGCTGGTCGTCGCCAACCTGCAGCGGCGTGACGCCTGGCAGCTGATCGACTCGGTGCAGCGCCTTACCGACCCGTCCGACATCGCAGACCTCGCCGGTTACGCCTCATACCTGACGGCGGAACAGAAGCGGCAACTGCTCGAGACGCCCGATGTCGAGGCGCGGCTCAGGCAGGCGATCGAGTGGGCGCGTGACCACCTCGCGGAGGTCGAGGTCTCGGACAAGATCCGTGACGACGTCCGCGAGGGTATGGAGAAGAGCCAGCGCGAATTCCTGCTACGCCAGCAGCTTGCTGCCATCCGCAAGGAGCTCGGCGAAGACGAACCCGACGGTGCCGACGACTACCGCTCGCGGGTTGAGGCCGCGGACCTGCCTGAGAAGGTGCGCGAGGCGGCGCTGCGCGAGGTGGGCAAGCTCGAGCGGGCCAGCGACCAGAGCCCTGAGGCGGGCTGGATCCGCACCTGGCTGGACACCGTCCTGGACCTGCCGTGGACGACCAAGACCACCGACATCAACGACATCGCCGCGGCGCGCGCCGTCCTCGACGCCGATCACCATGGCCTCGACGACGTCAAGGACCGCATCATCGAGTACCTCGCAGTGCGTGCCCGGCGGGCATCGCGCGGCCTGGAGGTCGTCGGCGGGCGCGGCTCGGGCGCGGTGCTGGCGCTGGCGGGGCCGCCTGGTGTCGGCAAGACGTCGCTGGGGGAGTCCGTGGCGCGCGCACTCGGCCGCAAGTTCGTGCGCGTTTCGCTCGGCGGGGTACGGGACGAGGCCGAGATCCGCGGCCACCGTCGTACGTATGTCGGGGCGCTGCCGGGCCGCATCGTCCGGGCGATCTCCGAGGCCGGCTCGATGAATCCTGTGGTGTTGCTCGACGAGGTCGACAAGCTCGGCTCGGACTTCCGCGGCGACCCCGCGGCCGCGCTGCTCGAGGTGCTCGACCCGGCTCAGAACCACACGTTCCGTGACCACTACCTTGAGGTCGACCTGGACCTGTCCGACGTGCTGTTCCTGGCCACGGCGAACGTCATCGAGACGATTCCGCCGGCGCTGCTGGACCGGATGGAGCTCGTCACCCTCGACGGCTACACCGAGGACGACAAGGTTGCCATCGCCCGGGGCCACCTGCTGCCACGGCAGCTCTCGCGGGCGGCGCTCACGGCCGACGACGTGACGATCAGCGACGAGGCGTTGCGGCTCATCGCATCCGACTACACGCGGGAGGCCGGGGTCCGGCAGCTGGAGCGGTCGCTGGCCCGGATCCTGCGCAAGGTCGCGACGTCGCTGGCCGGTGGCGGGCCGGCGCCGGTGTCCGTCGGCATACCGGAGCTCCGCCAGTACCTGGGCCGGCCCCGGTTCACGCCGGAGTCCGCCGAGCGGACGGCCGTGCCGGGTGTCGCGACCGGGCTCGCAGTGACGGGTACCGGTGGTGATGTGCTGTTCATCGAGGCGACCTCGATGGAGGGCCGCGCGGGGCTCACGCTGACCGGTCAGTTGGGCGACGTGATGAAGGAGTCGGCGCAGATCGCGCTGTCCTACCTCCGCTCGCACGCGGCCGCACTGGGCCTGGATGCCGCAGCCTTGGATCGCGCCGTGCACCTGCACGTGCCGGCCGGCGCCGTCCCGAAGGACGGGCCGTCGGCAGGCGTCACGATGGTGACCGCCTTGGCGTCGCTCGCTTCCGGGCGCCCGGTCCGCGCCGATGTCGGCATGACCGGCGAGGTCACCCTGAACGGACGGGTGCTTCCCATCGGCGGCGTCAAGCAGAAGCTGCTCGCCGCGCAGCGGGCCGGCCTGCGCACGGTGTTCCTGCCGGCACGCAACGAGCCGGACCTGGACGATGTGCCGGCCGACGTCGTTGCCGCGCTTGACATCCGGCTGGTGAGCGACGTGGCCGACATCCTGGCCTACGCCGTCTCCGACGCAGCAGCGCCCGTCGCCGCCTGATTCGCGCGGGCTCAGGTCGGGGCCGTAGCGTCTCGCGCATGGCGCCCCGATCCGTGCAGGTGTCCGGGCACCGGCTGTGCTTCGAGGACGTTGGGCCTGCCGACGGACCGGTCGTGGTGCTGGTGCACGGCCTGGTGTCCGACAGCAGCACCTGGGCGCCCGCGACCTCGGCGCTCGCTGAGCGGGGCGTGCGGGTCATTGCGCCGGACCTGCTCGGGCACGGCGCATCCGACAAGCCCGCCTGCTCCGTCGGGCACTACTCGCTCTCCGGCTTCGCGGACTGCGTACGCGACCTGCTCAATGCCCTCGGCGTGCCGCGGGCCACGCTGGTCGGCCACTCGCTGGGTGGCGCCATTGCGATGCACTTCGCGTACCACTACCCGGCGCACGTGGAGCGGTTGGTGCTCGTGGCCAGCGGTGGGCTGGGCAAAGGGGTGCACCCGGTGCTGCGGGCGGCTGCCGTACCCGGTGCGCCGCTGCTGGTGCGGTCCCTGCTCAATCGGGTGACGCTGGGTCTGGCCCGGTGGTTGCGAGTACATCGCGCATTGCGTTTGCCGCCGCGCTTGGTGGCGAACCTGCATCGGGCCTTCGGCGGGCTGGCGATTCCCGCCGGACGCGCTGCATTCTTCGCCGCGCTGCGCTCGGTAATCACCCCCTCGGGGCAGCGCGGTTCGATGATCGAGATGCGTTACCTGGGCGATCACGTCCCGACGCTCATCGTCTGGTCCGAACGCGACCACGTGATACCGGTCAGTCACGCCCGCGCGCTGCACGCATATCTGCCGAGCAGCCAGCTCGCGCTGTTCCCGGGCACGAGCCACCAGCCGCACTATCGCTACGCGGACGGCTTCGCAACCCTGGTCGCCGACTTCCTCGCCACGACGACGCCGGCGGTAGCTCGCTAGAGTTCGCACGATCGGGGCGGTAGCTCAGCCGGTCAGAGCAGGGGACTCATAATCCCTGGGTCGTGGGTTCGAGTCCCACCCGCCCCAC
>JBKPQY010000111.1:0-10879 GCA_046734315.1 Actinomycetota bacterium
GGCGTCGACCGCTTCGTGCGGCGGTGGGCTGGGCGCCCGGCGCTGGCTCATCAACGCCCAGGTTCGGCACGACTATCGGCGCCGCGATCAGTGCCGGCACGGCGCCGAACTCGCCGCCGCGGCCGGCATAGACGAGGCCGACGGCACCGGCGTGGTGATGTTCACCGCGGTCGATGTCCGACGCGTTCAGCAACGCAGCGAGGGCGGGCTGCGCGTCGACGCGACCGTCGGGCTCACCTTGCCGGTCTGGGCCGCCGCTCCTGAGGTCCCGGTGGAGTCCGCGCCCGGCACGATCAACATCGTGGCGCAGCTTCCCGTGCGGCTGACCGACGCGGCCCTGCTCAACGCGCTGACCACGGCTACAGAGGCGAAGTCCCAGGCGCTGCTGGCAGCCGGCGTCCCCGGCACCGGGACCGCCTCGGACGCGATCACCGTCGTCTGCCCCGCGCGCGGGCCGGCCGAGCCGTTCGGCGGCCCGCGCTCGACCTGGGGGGCGCGGTTGGCCCGCGCCGTACACGACGCCGTGCGGGCCGGGATATGACGTTGGATATCAGCCACCACGGCGACCTGGACGTCGCGCCCGGGCTGGTCGATCTTGCGGTCAACATCCGACCGGGCACGCCACCGCCCTGGTTGCGCGAGTTGCTCGGGCGCGTCGATCTGGCCCGGTATCCCGACCAGCGAGACGCGCTCGCCGCAGTCGCTGCCCGGCACGGGCGCGACGCTCGCGAGGTACTGCTGACCGCAGGCGCGGCCGAGGCGTTCGTGCTACTCGCCCGGACGCTGACGCCCAGCCGCCCGGTCGTCGTGCATCCGCAGTTCACCGAGCCGGAACTGGCGCTGACCGCCGCCGGCCACCCGGTGCATCGGCTGGTTCTGCCGGCGCCGTTCGCCCTCGACCCGGCGCTGGTGCCCGACGACGCCGACCTGGTGATCGTCGGCAACCCGACCAACCCGACCTCGGTGCTGCACCCGGCGTCGGCGATCCGTTCGTTGCAGCGCCCGGGTCGGATCGTCGTCGTGGACGAGGCGTTCGCCGACTGCGTCCCGGGCGAGCGGGAGTCACTGGCCGGCGACCCCGGCACGGTCGTCGTCCGCAGCCTGACGAAGACCTGGGGACTGGCGGGGCTGCGCGTCGGGTACGTCCTGGCCCCGGCGCCGCTCGTCGAACGGCTGCGTGCCGCGCAGCCGCACTGGCCGGTGAGCGCCCCCGCGCTGGCCGCCTGTGTCGCGTGTTCCGCGCCCGGGGCGGTGGCCGAGGCGCAGGCCTGGGCCGGTGGGCTGGCCGGCCGCCGCGCGCACCTCGCCGCACTGCTGCGTTCGCGGCCGGGCTTTACCGTCGTGGCAGGCGCGGCCCCGTTCCTGCTGGTTCGCGCCGACCGCCCCGGGTTATGGGATCCCTTACGCGCCAAGGGCTTCGCGGTGCGTCGCGGCAACACCTTCCCTGGTCTCGATGCGCACTGGTTCCGGGTAGCCGTGCGCGACGGGCCGACGTCCGATGCCTTCGTGGAGGCGCTGTATGAGCTTGCTTGACGAGACGATTGCCGCGATCGGCCCGCTGGATGCCGCCGCGGTCGCGGCCGCACAGGCCCGGCAGGACAGCCTCACCAAACCACCCGGCTCACTCGGAGCGCTGGAGAACGTCTCGGTGCAGTTGGCCGGGCTCGCCGGGCGATGCCCGCCGCCGCTGCCGGAGCCCGCGGCCGTCGCGGTGTTCGCCGGCGACCACGGGGTGCACGCGCAGGGCGTGACGCCGTGGCCGCAGGAGGTCACCGCGCAGATGGTCGCGAACTTCGTCGCCGGCGGCGCGGTGATCAACGCGCTGGCCGCACAGTCGGGTGCCGAGGTGCTGGTCGTGGACGTTGGCGTGGCCGTCGCTGTGGACCCCGTGCCGGGGTTGCTGGTCCGCAAGGTGGGACGCGCTACGCGGGACATGACCCGCGAGCCGGCTATGACCCGCGCGCAAGCGCGTGCCGCGCTCGACGTCGGCATCGCGGTCGCCAGCGACCTGGTGTCCCGCGGCATGCGCTGTCTGCTCACCGGCGACATGGGGATTGCCAACACAACCCCGGCCGCCGCGCTCATCGCCGTGTTCACCGGCACGGCGCCGGCGGACGTCACCGGGCGGGGCACCGGTATCGACGACGCGACACTGACTCGCAAGATCGGCGTCGTGGCCGGGGCGCTCGCCCGCCACCACCCCGATCCGGCCGATCCGATCGGCGTGCTCGCCGCGGTCGGCGGCTTCGAGCACGCGGCGCTGGCCGGCTACGTGCTGGGCGCGGCTGCCGCCCGGGTGCCGGTGGTGCTGGACGGCGTGATCGCGTGTGCGGCGGCGTTGGCTGCCAGCGCCCTGGCACCAGACAGCACCGCGGCCATGATCGCCGGCCACCGCTCGGTGGAGCCGGGCGCCTCCGTGGCGTTGGCCGCGCTCGGCCTCGCCCCACTGGTCGACCTGCAGATGCGGCTCGGCGAGGGCTCCGGGGCGATGCTGGCACTGCCGATCGTCCAGGGCGCGGCCCGGGTGCTCCGCGACGTCGCCACGTTCGACGCGGCCGGCGTGACCGAGAAGTGAGCCGCACCCTGGTGCTCGGCGGCAGCCGGTCCGGCAAGTCCGCGTTCGCCGAGTCGCTGCTGGCCGACGCACCGGCCGTCGAGTACGTGGCGACCGGGGCACCGGACCCCGGTGACGCCGAGTGGACCGCCCGCATCGCCGCGCACCGGGCTCGGCGCCCGGCGCACTGGTCGACGCTCGAGACGAGCGACCTCGCCGGCGTACTGCGCCGGAACGGGCGGCCCGTCCTCATCGACTCGATCACCCTCTGGCTGGCCGCCCGACTGGACGACCCGTTACAGATCGACGACCTGTGCGCCGCCTGGCGCGCCGGCGCGCGACGCGTCGTCGCAGTGAGCGACGAGGTGGGCAGCGGCGTGGTCCCGGCGAGCGACGCCGGACGGCGCTTCCGCGATGCACTCGGACTGCTCAACCAGCGGCTGGCCGCTGCCGCGGACGACGTCCATCTCGTCGTCGCCGGACTCCCGATGCGGCTGAAATGAGGACGGCGCTCGCGCTCTTCACGATCGTGCCGGTGCACGATGCGGAGGAACTCACCCGCGAGCGAGCTGCGGTCGCACTGCGCTGGTTGCCGCTGGTCGGCGGCGGGCTAGGCGCGCTGGCCGCCCTGCCGGTCGCCGCCATCCGGACCTGGGCACCACACGCCACACTGCTGGGGGCAGTGCTCGCCATCGGGCTGCTCGCGCTCGGCAGCCGCGGCCTGCACCTCGACGGCCTGGCCGACGCCGCCGACGGCCTCGCCTCCCGCGCGCCCGCCGACCAGGCCCTGTCGATCATGCGCCGGTCGGACATCGGCCCGTTCGGCGTGCTCGCGGTCGTGCTCGCCATCCTGGTCGACGTCGCGGCGCTGGCGGCGTTTACCGGCTCCGCTTGGCGTCCGGTCGCCGCGCTCGCGCTTGCCGCCGCGACCGGGCGGCTCGCCGTAGTGCACGCCGCGCACCGCCGCGTACCGGCGGCGCGCGCGACGGGGTTCGGGGCATACGTGGCAGGCTCGATGTCGACAGCCGTGGCAGTGCTCGAGACGGGGCTCGTCCTCGGTGCCGCGACCGGACTGGCCGTCGCGGTGCACGCCGGCGTGGCCGGGTGGCTCGCGGCGCCGGCCGCCGCGCTGCTGGTCGTCGCAGGCGTGCGCCGGCATGCGACGCGGCGGCTCGGCGGCGTGACCGGCGACGTGTTCGGAGCGCTCATCGAGATCGGCACCGCACTCACCCTCACCGGTCTCGCGCTGAGCTGAGTGCCCGGCATGATGTGGGCCGTGGACGACATCGCGACCATCGCGGCCGAGGTGCCCTGGCCCGACCACGAAGCCGAGCAGGCTGCGCGTCAGCACGCCGCGGGCCTGGGCCGGCTCGGCACGCTCGCCGAATGGCTCGCCGGCACCACGGGCCGTTGCCCGCCCCACGACCCGCACCGGGTGCGCGCTCTCGTCTTCGCCGCCGACCACGGCATCGCGACCGCGGGCGTCTCGGCCTACGCGCCGGACGCCACGGCGCGATGGGTCGCGGACATCACCGGTGGCGCCGCGCGCGTGAACGTCCTCGCCGAGTTGGCCGATGCGACGGTCCGGGTCATCGACGTCGGGGTCGGCCGGCCGAGCGGGCGGATCGACCGCGAGGACGCGTTGAGCGCCGACGACACCGCCCGGGCGGTACAAGCCGGCGTCGATGCGGCCGACCAGGAGGTGGACGCCGGCACGGACCTGGTTGTCGTCGGCGATGTCGGCGTAGGCGCGACGACGGTGGCCGCGGCGCTGGCCGCGGTGATCACCAGCACCGAGCCGGTAAAGGTGATCGGCCGCAGCAGCGGCATCGACGACGACACGTGGATGCGCAAGGCCACCGCCGTTCGGGACGCGCGGCTGCGCGCATGGAGCGAACGCGCCGCAATGCCCAGCCTGCTGTCGGTTGCCGGCGGCGCGGACGTCGCCGCGATGGTGGGCTTCCTGGTGCGCGCGGCCTCGCGGCGCACACCGGTATTGCTGGACGGTGTGGTGGCGACAGCGGCAGCCCTGGTCGTACAAGATCTACAGCCACGCTGCGTACGCTGGTGGCGCGTTGCGCAGCGGACCGGCGAACCGGCCCAGGCTGTCGCCCTGCGTCGCCTCGGCGGGGAGCCGATCCTCGACCTCGGCGTCGAGGCCGGCGACGGGACCGGCGGCCTGCTCGCGGTTTCCATACTGCGGGCCGCCGCCCGCACAGCGCGCTGAGCGCTCACGCGAGAGCGTCACGCTCGGCGGATTCAGCGCACGTGCGACTCGACGAACGGCGGCTTGACCACCCGGGCCGGAATGCGCCGCCCGCGTACGTCCACGACGACGTCGTCACCTTCCGCTACGCCGGTGCGCAGCAAAGCCAGCGCGATGCCCTTGCGCAGCGTTGGGGAGAACGTCCCACTCGTCACCTCGCCGGCCGGCGCGTCGTCCGTCGAGAGCACGCTCATGTGCGGACGCGGAATCCCCCGGTCGAGCGCTTCGAGCCCCCACAGCACGCGAGTGGGGCCGGCCGCCTTCTCGGCGCGGAGCGCATCCCGCCCCCAGAATGCCTCCTTTCCCCAGCCCACCGCCCAGCCGATGCGTGCCTGCACCGGCGAGATCGACAAGGACAAGTCCTGCCCGTGCAGCGGGTAGCCCATCTCGGTGCGAAGCGTGTCACGAGCGCCCAGCCCGGCCGGCAGCCCGCCGAGCGAGCCGACGGCATCGAGCAGCGCGTCCCACAGCGCCGGCGCGTCCTCCCAGGTCGGGATCAGCTCATAGCCGTGCTCGCCTGTGTAGCCGGTACGGCAGATGCGCACCGGGCGTCCTCTGAACGACGCGTCGACGTAGGCCATGTAGGGCTGATCGGCGGGCAGCTCGAGCCGCGCGAGCACCTCGGCCGAACGTGGCCCCTGCACCGCGAGGACACCGAAGTCCCGATGCTGCCCGGCCACCATGACGCCTTCCGGCGCCGCCGCGGCGAGCCGGCCTACCACTTCGGCGGTGTTTGCCGCGTTCGGCACCAGGAACACCTCGTCGTCATCGACCAAGTAGGCGATCAGATCGTCGACGACCCCGCCCGACTGGTCACAGCACAGCGTGTACTGGGCCTTGCCGGGTTGGATGCGGCCGAGGTCGTTGGACAAGCAGGCGTTGACGAACGCCCGCGCCCCCGATCCCCGCACCGTTGCCTTGCCGAGATGCGAGACGTCGAAGAGCCCCACCGCTTCGCGTACGGCGGCATGCTCCCTGAGGACGCCGCCGGCTCCGTACTCGATGGGCATCTCCCAGCCGCCGAACTCGGCCAGCTTGGCGCCGAGCGCAAGGTGGCGGTCGTGCAAGGGAGATCGAAGCAGCTCGCTCACGCGTGCACGCTAACTCATCCCCGCCCATGCGAACCCGCGCGTGAGCGCTCATCGCTAACGCTGGGTGCCAGTGGCGCCGCAGGGCCGCAGCAGCGCCGAACCATACGCATAGGCTGCGCGGATGCCCACGGTCTCGCTCGTTAGTGCCGCCTCCCTCGACAAGGATGCCGCGGTGGTGATCGGCGTGCACCCGGGCCCCGAGCCTGCCGCGGGATCGGCGCCCGTCGACGAGGCGCTGGGCGGGCGGCTGCGGGCGGGACTCGGCGCACTCGGCGCGACCGGCAAGCCGGACGAGGTCGTCAAGATCGCGACGCTCGGACTCGCCTCGTTCCCGGTCGTGGTGGCGACCGGGCTCGGTCCGAGTGCGGGCACACTCGATCCGGAGCAGGTGCGTCGCGCGGTCGGCGCGGCGCTGCGCCACCTGCCCGACGCCGCCCGAGTGCACATCGCGGTCGGCGACGCCACGACGGCCGGCGCGGCGGTCGAGGGTGCGCTGCTCGGTGCCTACACGTACACGCGGTACAAGTCGCAGCCGAAGCCGTCGCCGCTGCGCCGGCTCACCGTGGGCGTCCCCGATCCGCGCGACCGCGGCGCCCGGGCCGCCGCACGCCGCGCGCAGACCGTGGCCGACGCAGTGACGCTCACCCGAGACCTGGTGAACGTCCCGCCCAACGATCTCTACCCCGAAGTGTTGGCCGAGCGCGCCGCCGAGGTCGGGCGCGCGGCCGGCCTCGAGGTCGAGGTCCTCAACGAAAGGGCACTGCGCCGGCAGGGCTACGGCGGCATCCTGGGCGTCGGTTCGGGATCGGCGCGGCCACCCCGGCTGACGCGGCTGCGCTACGTCCCGCAGCGCCCGCGAGCCCGGATCGCCTTGATCGGAAAGGGCGTCACGTTCGACTCGGGAGGACTGAACCTCAAGCCCGGGGCCGGCCTCCCGCACATGAAGTCCGACATGGGCGGCGCCGCCGCCGTCCTCGGCGCCGTCGTCGCCGCGGCGCGGCTCGGGCTGCCGGTCGAGGTGGTGGCAACACTGCCGATGGCAGAGAACATGATCTCCGGATCGGCGTACCGCCCCTCCGACGTGCTGACCCTGCGCGGCGGGAAGACGCTGGAGATCACCGACACCGACGCCGAGGGCCGGGTGATCCTGGCGGATGCCATCGTCCGTGCCGGTGAGGACCACCCCGACTACCTCCTGGAGATCTCCACGCTGACCGGCGGTCAGGTCGTCGCGCTGGGCAACCGCGTGATCGGCGCCATGGGCGAACCCGACTTCCGGGACCGCGTGGTGGCTGCCGGCAATGGCGCCGGCGAGGCGCTGTGGGCGATGCCGCTGCCGGACGAGCTGCGCGCCGGCCTGGATTCGCAGGTCGCCGACATCGCTAACCTGCCCGACGATCGGTGGGCGTCGATGCTCGTCGGCGGCCGTTTCCTGGCCGAGTTCGTGCCAGATGGGGTGCCGTGGGTGCACCTGGACATGGCCGGACCGTCATGGAACGGTGGGGCCGCGCACGACTACACCCCGAAGGGGGGCACCGGCGCCGGCGCGCGCACGCTGATCGCCGCGCTGGAGATGCTTGCGTCAGGTTGAGGTGCCGGGCGGCTGCCCGAGCTCGCCGGCCTTGCGCTTGGCGTTCCAGTCACGCATCCGCTGCGGGTAGCCGACCACGCTGGCGTCATAGAGCGGTACCCCGTGCTTGCGGGCGAACTCGCGTGCGCCTTCGGCGCCGGCGACTCGGCGGCGCGTCCATTCACCGCTCGCCGCGACGAGGACGACTGTGGTCTCGGTGACCGTGGTGCGCGGCTCCAGGTATGCCTCGACACCGGGACGGGACTTCACGAACTGCGCCAGGTGCGCGGTATCCGTGGGCGACGCAGCCCGCAGTGTGCCGCGACGCCTGGCTTTGCGCCGACCGAATAGCCGCACCACTCCCCCTTCGATGGCCCGACGATACCGGCGTGGCCCGTATCCGGCCCGCGCACACCCGGAGAGCGCCTGCGCTCACGCGTGTTTCCGGCCTCTCCGGGCCGGTTGAGCGCTGCCAGCGCCGAGTGTCGCCGCTTGTGCGCTGGGTGCCAAGATGGAAGCAGGCACGGTCCACAAGCGGTCAGGAGATACGAACGTGGCTGACAACACCACTGTCGATCTTGTCATACTCGGCGGGGGTAGTGGCGGCTATGCCGCAGCGCTGCGCGCAGCCGAGCTGTCGAAGTCAGTGGTCCTCGTCGAGAAGGACAAGGTCGGCGGCACCTGCCTGCACCGCGGTTGCATTCCGACCAAGGCGCTGCTGCATGCCGGTGAGATCGCCGATCAGGCCCGGGAAAGCGCGCAGTTCGGTGTGAACGCGACCTTCGACGGCATCGACGTGGCGGGCGTGCACAAGTACAAGGACGGCGTCGTCGACAAGAACTACAAGGGTCTGCAAGGCCTGATCCGCAGCCGGGGCATCCAGATCGTCGAGGGAGACGGACGGCTGACCGGCACCAACCAGGTGAGCGTCAACGGCACTACATACACCGCCACGAACGTCGTGCTGGCGACCGGCTCCTACTCGCGCACCCTGCCCGGCCTGGAACTCGACGGGCGCCGGGTCATCGCGAGTGAGCACGCGCTCCAACTGGACCATGTCCCCGCCAGCGCCGTGGTGCTCGGCGGCGGGGTGATCGGCGTCGAGTTCGCCAGCGTCTGGAAGTCCTTCGGCGCAGACGTGACGATCGTCGAGGCGCTGCCGCACCTGTTGCCGCTCGAGGACGAGGCCAACTCCAGGCTGCTGGAGCGAGCGTTCCGCCGCCGGGGTATCGGCTTCAAGTTGGCCGCACGCTTCGAGCGGATCGAGCACACGGACTCCGGCGTGCGGGTCTTCCTCGAAGGTGGCGAGACGCTGGAGGCGGAGGTACTGCTCGTCGCCGTCGGGCGCGGGCCGTGGTCGGCGAACCTCGGCTACGAGCAGGCCGGCGTCGCGATCGACCGCGGCTTCGTCGTGGTGGACGAGTACTGCCGCACCAGTGTCGCGGGCATGTACGCGGTCGGCGACCTGGTCACGATGCCGAACGTCGCACATCCGCAACTGGCACACGTCGGCTTCGGAGAGGGCATCCTGGTCGCCGAACACATGTCAGGAGTGCCCGTTGTGCCGATCGACTACGCCGGAGTCCCCCGCATCACGTACTCCTCGCCCGAGGTCGCCTCGGTCGGCCTCACCGAGGCCCAGGCTGCCGCGAGACATGGTGCCGACAAGATCAAGACCGTGACCTACGACCTCTCGGGGAACGGGCGCAGCGCAATCCTCCAGACCAGGGGTGCCGTCAAGCTCGTCGCGCTGCAGGACGGGCCCGTGCTGGGCATCCATATCGTCGGCGACCGGGTCGGGGAACTGATCGCCGAGGCACAGCTGATCTACAACTGGGAGGCGCTGCCCAGCGAGGTCGCCCAGCTGATCCACCCGCACCCGACGCAGTCCGAGGCCATTGGCGAGGCTCACCTCCTGCTCGCCGGCAAGCCGCTGCACGTGCACGAGTAGCCCAGCCGAACGTTGACTCGAAGGAGCCTTGATACATGTCGGTCTCTGTGACCATGCCGCGCCTCGGTGAAAGCGTCACCGAGGGAACCGTCACCCGGTGGTTGAAGAACGAGGGCGACCACGTCGAGGCCGACGAACCGCTGCTCGAGGTCTCGACCGACAAGGTCGACACCGAGGTCCCGTCGCCCGCATCCGGCACGCTCACCTCGATCAAGGTGCGCGAGGACGAGACGGTCGAGATCGGTGTCGAACTTGCCGTGATCGGACAGGACGGTGCGCCCGCCGCCGAGAGCGCGCCGCAGGCCGCCGCGCCGCCCGCCGCCGAGAGCGCTCCGCAGGCCGTTGCGCCTCAGCCCGTCGTGCCCCAGGCTGTTGCGCCTCAGCCCGTCGTGCCCCAGGCTGTTGCGCCTCAGCCCGTCGTGCCCCAGGCCGCGCAACCCGCGCCACCGGTGGCACCGCCGCCGCCGGCACCGCTCACTCCTGCGCCTGTCCAGCCCGCCGTCCCGCAGGCGGAACCGACGCCCACTGCGAACGGGGCTCCGCGCTGGGCACCCAGCCCGGCGCCGCAGGCGCAGGCCGTCGAGGCGGCCGAGGAAGAGGACGACCTCGCCGGCACCTATGTCACGCCGCTGGTGCGCAAGCTGGCCAGCGAGTATGGCGTGGACCTGAGCACGATCGCCGGTACCGGCGTCGGCGGGCGCATCCGCAAGTCGGACGTACTGGCCGCTGCCGAACGCGCCGCTGCCGCGAAGGCCGAGACAGCGCCCACAGCCGCGGCTGCGCCGAGCGCCGAGGAGATCGCGCCCGCCACCGCGTACGCACCGCCGCCCGCGCAGCTGCCGGGAGCCGAGGCCGCCCCTGTCGCCGCACCCGTCCCAGCCGCCGAGCCCGGCGCCCCCGTGGCAGCGAGCGCACCGGTGCCTGCCGTCGCGCGCGGCCAGGTCGAGAAGATGAGCCGGCTGCGCCAGACCATCGCCTCCCGAATGGTCGAGTCGCTACATGTGTCAGCCCAGCTCACGACCGTCGTCGAGGTCGACGTCACCAAGATCGCGCGGCTGCGCGAGCGGGCCAAGGCTGCCTTCGAGGCGCGTGAGGGCGTCAAGCTCTCATTCCTGCCGTTCTTCGCCGTGGCCACTGTCGAGGCGCTCAAGGCGCACCCGGCGCTCAACGCCTCGATCGACACCGAAGCGAAGACGATCACGTACCACGACGCCGAGCACCTGGGCATCGCGGTCGACACCGAGCGTGGCCTGCTCGCGCCGGTCATCCACAACGCGGGGGACCTCAATCTCTCCGGGCTGGCGCGCAAAATCGCCGAGCTGGCCGAGCGCACCCGCACCAACAAGATCAGCCCGGACGAGCTGTCCGGCGGCACGTTCACCCTGACCAACACCGGCAGCCGCGGCGCGCTGTTCGACACCCCGATCATCAACCAGCCGCAGGTCGG